>JAEZKH010000427.1 GCA_023415515.1 Actinomycetes bacterium | reverse complement strand
ACATCCCGCAACGGGTAGCCGGATCGCCCCGGCCACTAAACATCAGGCCCCGTTGTTCGGACCGCCCGAGTTGGCGCCGGGGATGTCGGTGATCGGGAAGTTCGGCATCGGCGGCGGTGACGGTGTGGCGGGCAGCGACGGGATCTCCGCGGCCGGGATATCGGTGAGATCGTTTACCGGCGGACCGTTTTCGCGACTGCCGTAACTGGTCCCGGGTTTGCGCTCGCCGAGCATGTGGGTGACGGTCACCAGGTGGTAGCCGTTGGCCTTGAGCACCGGGATGAACTGGTAGACCAGATCGACTGTGCTGGAGTAAGTGTCGTGGAAGAGCACCACCGAACCCGGCTTGATCTGGGTCATCAGCATATAGCGCGTGGCACCGATGTTCGAGTCGTTGATCCAGACGAAAGGTATGACGTCCCAATTGATGTCGGCCAATCCCTGCTTCTTCGCCTCGGCAAGCACCTGGTCGTTGACCAGGCCACCTGCGGTCCGCACCAGTTTCGGCCGCTGACCTGTCGCCGCCTCGATGGCATCGCTGGCCCTGCTGAACTGCGCGGGCACGTCCTGCGGCGGGATCGTCGTCATATTGGGGTGTTCCCACGTGTGACTGCCCACTTCCATCCCGGCTTCCGCAATGCGCTTGGCGCCATCGGGGTTCGCGGCTACCTTGTTGCCGATCAAGAAGAACGTCGCCTTGGCGTCGTTGTCCTTCAGGATCTGCAGCAGCCGGTCGGTGTACGGACCTGGACCGTCATCGAACGTCAACGCGACACACTTGACCTCGGCGCAGTCGACGTCGTCGGGGGTGTCGCGGGTGGCGTGTCCGGTGAGTAGCGACACCACCACCACGACGACCGCCGCCGCGACGCCGACCACCACCAGGCCGTACTGCCAGGCCCTGCTGTCGCTTCGCTTCGGCACGGCCGCAGCTTACCGGGCGAACCTTGAGTGATTTCGGCGCGCGCAGTCACGCTGAGGGTGACCAGGCGCGCCGAAATCGCTATGGCAGCGCCCCGGGACTGATCTCCTCGAGCATCTCGGTCACCAGCGCGGCGATCGGCGAACGCTCGCTGCGCAACAGTGTGATGTGGGCGAACAACGGGTGGCCCTTCAGCTTCTCGATCACCGCCGCGACACCGTCGTGCCTGCCGACCCGCAAATTGTCGCGCTGAGCCACGTCGTGGGTCAGCACCACCCGTGAACCCGCACCGAGCCGCGACAACACCGTCAGCAACACATTGCGTTCCAGCGACTGCGCCTCGTCGACGATGACGAACGAGTCGTGCAGCGACCGCCCGCGGATGTGGGTCAGCGGCAGTACCTCGAGCATGCCCCGCGACAGCACCTCCTCCAGCACGGCGGGGCTGGCGAGCCCTTCGAGGGTGTCGAAGACGGCCTGCGCCCACGGCCCCATCTTGTCGCTCTCGCTGCCGGGCAGATATCCGAGATCCTGGCCGCCGACGGCATACAGCGGCCGGAACACGACGACCTTGCGGTGCGTGCGTCGTTCGAGCACCGCCTCCAGGCCCGCGCACAGCGCAAGCGCAGACTTGCCGGTGCCTGCCTTGCCGCCGAGGCTGACGATGCCGACGGACTCGTCGAGCAGCAGGTCCAGCGCCACCCGCTGTTCGGCCGAACGGCCGCGCAGGCCGAAGACCTCACGGTCGCCGCGAACCAACTGCACCCTCTTGTCGGCATTGACCCGGCCAAGCGCGTGCGACGTCGACCCAAGCAGGCGAATCCCCGTGTGACATGGGAGGTCTCGAGCCGCCTCCAGGTCGATCTCGCCTTCGGCGAACAAAGAGTCGATCACCTCAGACGTCACATCGAGCTCGTCCATCCCGGTCCAGCCGGACGTGACGACGTCCTGGGCGTGGTACTCGTCGGCGGGCAAACCGACCGCGCCCGCTTTGACGCGCAACGGAATGTCCTTGCTCACCAACGTGACTCGCTTGCCCTCGGCTGCGAGATTCGCCGCACACGTCAAGATGCGCGAATCGTTGGTGTCGCTGCGGAACCCGGCAGGCAGCACCGAAGGGTCACTGTGATTGAGCTCGACGTGCAGTGTCCCGCCTTGGGTGCCAACGGGAATCGGCTGATCGAGCCGTCCGTGTTCGAGACGGAGATCGTCGAAAAGACGCAGCGCCTGACGGGCGAACCAACCTAGTTCATGATGATGGCGTTTAGCCTCCAGCTCGCTGATGACGACCAGCGGGACGATCACTTCGTGCTCGGCGAATCGTGTACAGGCCCAGGGGTCGGACAGCAGTACCGATGTGTCGAGAACGTAGGTCCTGGTGGAGGAATCGGTCACGTAGCGCTCCTAGAGGCGAGCGTGTCCGCGCGGTCCCGCACGAACCTGTCGGCGGACACTGCGGCACCAGGGCCGGGACCGGCCCTTCAGTGTCGAATCGACCGGTGCCGCCCGGATAGCAGAGCATGTCGCTAGCCATCACGAACGACGCTACTCCCGGAATGACGAGCGCGGCGTGCAGGCGCGCCGGGTTAACCGCCCAGCAACTTAGCCGTTGACCAGTGGACGCATGGCGGGCTCGTCGGCCAGCCCCCACGCGGCGATACGGTCGGAGATCACCTGACGCAGTGCGGCGTCGTCGAAGATGCCCGCCTCCGCGACGACCCTGCGCTTGTCGGCATACGCGTCGATGTCCGCACCGACGACGTCGAGATCGGCCGCGCGACGCGCGATCGCCTCGATCGTCTCCTCGCGATGGGTTTCCAGCAGGTGCGCGACCAGGTTGTGGAAGAACTCCTCGTGGCGCTCTTCGTCGCGGGCGATCCGGCCGACCAGACCGTTGAGCACGGGCTCGGTGATCTGCGCTTCGAGGTTGCGGGTGTAGACCGCGTACGCGCGCTCGTAGAACGCCATGAACACCAGACGCTCGATCTGGCTGTACGTGTCGGCGCGGTAGCCCTTCGTGACATGCTCGACGCGGACGTCCTCGTTGGCGCTGGGGTCGATCTCACGGGTGACCACCAGGTAGTTGCGCAACGCGATCGCGTGCAGGTGCTCCTCGGCGGTCCACCGGCCCAGCCAGCGGCCCCACTTCTCCTCGAGGATGAAGCTGAAGACGAACTCGCGGTGGTAGCCGGCGAGGTTGTCCTTCTCGATGAGCAGGATCTCCAACGCGTCGGTGATGTGCTTGGGCAGCGTGACCTGCGAGGAATCCCAGTCGCGTCCGCCGAGGAACGCGAAGTTCTCGCCCTGCTCGAACGGCACGTAGTCGTGGGCGAACCAGATGTCCTCGGTCTCCAGATGCCGGTTCAGGTTCTCCGCGACGACCGGTTCCAGCTCAACGGTCAATGCGTTGGGGACAGGTTTCTGCGCCATGAAAGTAACTGTAACCCAGGTTCACACCTTTTTTGAAATCCCGTGAATGTGTCGCGGGTTACAGCGTCAGACCCGGGTAGAGCGGGTTGGCGGCCAACAGTTCGGCTGCCGCGGCGTGCACGCGCTCCGCGGTTCCGTCGGCCAGCTTGTACTTGGCTTTCGACGGTCCTGACGACGCCGCCGTCGGCTCGGTGTTGGACAGCACGTCGACGATCAGCTCGGCCACCCGGTCGAATTCGGCCGCGCCGAACCCGCGGGTGGTCAGCGCAGGCGTGCCGAGCCGGATGCCGCTGGAGTACCAGGCACCGTTGGGATCGTTCGGGATCGAGTTGCGGTTGGTGACGACGCCGGAGTCCAGCAGTGCCGACTCCGCCTGCCTGCCCGTCACCCCGAACGACTGCACGTCGAGCAGCACGATGTGGTTGTCGGTGCCGCCGGTGACCAGCGTGGCCCCGCGCTTCAGGAAGCCGTCTGCCAACGCCTTGGCGTTGTCGGCCACCTTCTGCGCGTACGCCTGGAATGAGGGCTGGCGCGCCTCGGCGAGCGCGACCGCCTTGGCCGCCATCACATGCGACAGCGGGCCGCCGAGCACCATCGGGCAGCCCTTGTCGACGGCGTCGGAGTACTCGGGCGTGGCGAGGACCAGGCCGCCGCGCGGGCCGCGCAGCGATTTGTGCGTGGTCGTCGTGGTGACGTGCGCGTGCGGCACCGGGTCCTCGTCGCCGGTGAACACCTTGCCTGCGACGAGCCCGGCGAAGTGGGCCATGTCGACCATCAGGGTCGCACCGACCTCGTCGGCGATCTCGCGCAGCTTCGCGAAGTTCACCCGCCGCGGATAAGCGGAGTAGCCGCCGACCAGTACCAGCGGTTTGAACTCGCGGGCAGCCGCCGCGAGCGCGTCGTAATCGAGCAATCCGGTCTCGGGGTCTGTGCCGTAGCTGCGCTGATGGAACATCTTGCCGCTGATGTTGGGCCGGAAGCCATGGGTCAGATGGCCGCCTGCGTCCAGCGACATCCCCAGCAGGCGCTGGTTGCCCAGCTTGGCGCGCAGCGTCTCCCAGTCCGCTTCTGACAGATCGTTGACGTTCTTGACGCCGGCCTCCGCAAGGCCAGGCGCCTCGACCCGGGTGGCCAGGATCGCCCAGTATGCGACGAGGTTGGCATCGATGCCCGAGTGCGGTTGGGCGTAGGCGTATGGCGCACCGAAGAGTTCCCTGGCGTGCTCGGCGGCGACGGACTCGACGGTGTCGACGTTCTGGCAGCCGGCGTAGAAACGGTGCCCGATGGTGCCCTCGGCGTACTTGTCGGAGAGCCACGTGCCCATCGTCAGCAGCACCGCCGGCGAGGCGTAGTTCTCGCTGGCGATCAGCTTCAGCGAATCGCGTTGGTCGGCAAGCTCTTTGCGCGTCGCATCGGCGATGCGCGGCTCGACCGATTCGATGATCTGCAGGATGTCGCGGTAGGCGGCGCTGGCGGTTTCGGCGTACTCGGCGCCAGGCGCGGGGGCGGTGGTGGTGACGGGGTCGGCAGCCATGCCTGCCAGCCTACGTCCCCCGGAATGGGCGCCGACCATGCGGTTTCCTCCGCGATCGCGACGTGTTGGGCCGCAACCGCGCCGTTCGGGTCAGGCGGCGCGCAGGGCCGACGGGATCAGCGGCTCGTCGAGCAGCCGACCGAACCGTTCGGTGAGTCCGACGCCGGCGGGCCGGTCGTCCAGCCAGGCCCGCAGCAGCCGGTAACCCTCGACATATGTGCTGGTGTAGGCCCGCCACAGCGGGGAGGACAGGAAGCGCAGCGACTGCCTGGCCCGTTCGTCGGTGGTCAGAAGCCAACGTCGAAGGAACGCCGCCACCTCGTCGGCGTCGCGGTGCTCGTCGTGCAGCATCAGCGCGGCATCCTGCCGGACGTCGGCCAGCGCCGCGGTCGCCTCCGAAATCGCCTCGGCACGCTCGCCGTCGAACCGCAGACCGAGGTCGGCATAGATGTCGGCGGCCCAGGCGCCCCATCTGGGTCCGATCGCCACATACAGCGCGAGGTCGGCCAATCCCTCGGCCATCAGGCACTGCGGGGTGTTGACGAGAAACAGCGTCTGCTCCTGCTGGTCTTTGTTCGCGACGAGGCCCGCCTCTTTACGGCAGTGCTCGGTGTGGTGGCCCGGATAGGACTCGTGGGCGACCAGCCGGGGCAGGTTGGACATCTGCTGCTTCAGGTCGGCGTTGACCGCGACGGTCGAGCGGTAGTCGCCGCGGTAGTAGTTGAACCCCGACCACGGCTTGTCGGTCACCACCTCGTAGTCGATGGTCTCGCGCTCGGGCAACGGAAACTCGGCGCGCACCCGGTCGCGCAGCGCGCTGGAGAACGCGTGGATGCACTCCTCGAGGCGCTCCGGCGGGATCTCCTCGGCGCTGCGGTAAGCGGCCATCCGATCGGCCAGCGGGCCGCTGCCACCGAGAGCCTCGTCGAGGCGGTCGTGTGCCTCCCGGTAGCGGTCGGGGTCACCCTTGCTGATCTGCACGTCGAAGTACGCGTCGACCTCGTCGACGAATCCGACGGGTTCTCCGGCGAACTTGCGTCCTGCGCACCCCAGCGCACGCAGGTGTGCACCGATGTAGTCGGCGCGGGCGTCGTCGAAGGCCGAACGACCCTGGGTGCCGTCCGTCCGCGGCACGTTCGGAATCTCCAAGCACAGGCGGTCGGCCTGTCTGGCCAGGTCAGCGGGGTCGGGCGCGGGCTCGGACGCGACGATCTCGCGCAGCGCGGGATCGCCGGTATAGGAGTCGACGTAGCCTTCTTCGATCCGGTCGAACCGCAGGCCGAGCAGCAGATATTCGCGGATGAGGGTGCCGGGATCCATGCCGACCACGCTAACTGCAAGACTGGCGTCATGCCGCGGCTGAGCGAGCCGAGCCCCTACGTGGAGTTCGACCGGACTCAATGGCGGGCGTTGCGCATGTCGACGCCGCTGAAGCTAAGCGAGGAAGAGCTCGTCAAGTTGCGCGGTATCGGCGAGAAGGTCGATCTGCTCGAGGTCGAGGAGGTCTACCTGCCGCTGGCCCGCCTGATCCACCTGCAGGTCGCCGCCCGGCAGCGGCTGTTCTCCGCGACGGCGGAGTTCCTCGGCGAGTCGCAACAGAACCCGGACCGTCCGGTCCCGTTCGTCATCGGCGTCGCGGGCAGCGTGGCGGTGGGCAAGTCGACGACAGCGCGTGTGCTGCAAGCGCTGTTGGCTCGCTGGGAACACCATCCGCGCGTCGACCTGGTCACCACCGACGGCTTCCTCTATCCGAACGCCGAGCTGACCCGTCGAAATCTGATGCACCGCAAGGGTTTTCCGGAGAGCTACGACCGCAGGGCCCTGATGCGCTTCGTGACGGCGGTGAAGTCGGGCTCCGACTACGCGTGCGCGCCCGTGTATTCACACCTGCTCTACGACATCGTCCCGCATGAGAAGCAGATCATCCGCCACCCCGACATATTGATTCTCGAGGGCCTCAACGTGCTGCAAACCGGTCCGGCGCTGATGGTTTCGGACCTGTTCGACTTCTCGGTCTACGTCGACGCCCGCATCGAGGACATCGAGCAGTGGTACATCTCGCGCTTTTTGTCCATGCGCGCGGGCGCATTCGCCGATCCGGCGTCACACTTCCACCACTACTCCACACTGACCGACGAGCAGGCGGTGTTCGCCGCCAGCGACATCTGGCATTCGATCAACCGCCCCAACCTGATCGAGAACATCCTCCCGACGCGACCGCGCGCGACGCTGGTGCTGCGCAAGGACGCCGATCACTCCATCAACCGTCTGCGCCTTCGCAAGCTTTAGTCGCGAACAGACACAAACGCCCACCTCCACCTGGTGTTTTGCGGGCATTTGCGTCTGCTCGGCAGAGAGGCCTACTTCTTCATGCGGCGCAGGCCTTGGTACTGCAACTCGGCGAACACCAGCGTGTAGACACCGGTCGCGAGGCTCGCCACCACGCCCGTCGTGGTCAGCGGCATCCACCCGGACAGCACGAACGCCACCGCCGCCACGGTGTACAGCACGTTGGCGCCCACCACCGCGATGCCGGGCGTGCGCACCGACGGCAGTTGCGCCAGCGCCAGCACAACGACGCCGTAGGCGATGAAGAACGCGGACATCGAATACTCGAAGGCAACTGTGGTGCCGGAGATCTCGGCCATTCGGGCGGCGAGGGGTATGCCTGCGATGCCTGCGAGGCCGGTCAGCACCGCGTCGGCGCGCATTGCCAGCCGCAGCAACGAATCTGATGACTCCCGAAGGCGTGGAGTGGTGATAGCGGTCATGTTCGATCCTCTCTCGGTGGGTTGACACTGCAAGCGAGGTCACGCCGGCCGGCGCACCCCGAGGTACTGCACGCCGCCGACGACGCCGTCGATCGGCTGCGACCGGTTCCGGAGCCGACGGCGCAACCTCGAACACGGTCGGTTGTCTCTCCACCCGCGCGCGACGCCAGCTCCGGACCAGTCATGAGGGGTCACGCCAGCCGGCGCAGCCCGAGGTATTGGGCGACGGCGAACGCCAGCGTGACGATGGCGAACGCCGTGGTCGATGCCACACCCAAGGCGGTCAGCGGCAGCCACCCCGCGATCAGGACCGCGGCGACGACGACGGTGAACGCGATGTTGCCTGCGAACACGCCGACCCCGACGCGTCGCACCTTCCGAAGCCGCGCGGCGAGATAGAGCGCAAGGCCGTAGCCGACGAGTGCGGCACCAGCGATCCATTCGGAGGTGGCGGTGAGCCCCGACAGCCGTGACAGCGGGTCGGCGGCCATCGCGACGAACAACCCCAGCGCTCCACACAACGTGGCATCGGCGCGAAGGGCGAAACGCAACAGTGAATCGCTCGACGCCGCACCGGCGCCGGCATCTGGACGGGCTTCCCGGACGGGCCGGGTGGTGATGGCGGTCATGGCTTCGATGTTGGGGAGATCGCACTGCCAGATCGACGCCAGACACTGCCAGCTACTGCCAACCGCAGGTCAGCGACGGTTCATCGGGGTTGCGCCGCGACCAGGCTTCCCCGCAGATCAGCGGCGATCAGCCGCGCGGCGGCGTTCTGCCAGTTGTGCAGCGACCGCTGGGGCACCTCGGTGACGAACCACTGCCAGGCTTGGCGTGCGACTGGATCGAGCCCGGCGGCGGTGGCGTTCTGCGCGTAGGCCCGCACGCCGACGACGTACGGGAAGTAGAGCGCGTTGTAGTGCCGCCACTGTTCGGTGGTGCCGAAGTCGCCGCCGTCGCGGGGCTTCAACCGCGCGATGCGATCGGCGAGCAGCGCCTTGAGTTCGTTGGCGCGTTCCAGCGGCTGGTCGGCCGCTCCCCTGGCGGCCAGTCGTTCCTCGATGATCGGCAGCGCGGTCAGCGGGCTGGCGACGAGCTTGGACAGGTCACCGTAGTGCCCGAGCGCGCGACGGGTCAGCCTGGCGAAGGTTTCGTCGTCGACGTCTGCAAGCGGGTTGCCCGACCGAAGCGGCAGCGCCGACTCGGTGCGGCGCAGCGTTGCGCGGTCGGCTCGAAGAGCGGGTGAGCGGGAGAACGCCAACCGGTCGAGCAGGCCGGCCAGCGGATCGGCGAGCACGTTGATCGAGATCGCGATCGCGATGCTGGTGAACAGCAGCACCGTCATCGCCGTGCGCTCACCCGTCAGCGCCATGCCGATCAGCGCCTGCCCGCCGAACAGCACGACCACGACACCGGTCGCCACGAACGAGCGCAGCATGTCGCCCCGCAATGCCTGGCCTTCGTCGAACGCATCCCACATCGCCACCGCGACGCCGAGCAGGACGACGTCGAATCCGGTGCCTGCCAACGCCAGCCAGCTGGGCACGAGCCCGAGCGGGATGACGATGATCGCGTTGCCCAGCGCGAAGAACAACGTGGCGACGACGACGTAGCCCACCACCGGACGCGGCTGCCACGGCCCGAACACCGCACGCAACATCGCTCCGAGCGAAGACAGCGAGATGACGGCGAACATCACCCAATGGCCCATGCGCAGGGGGCCTTCGACCGTGCCCGCCAACGCGGCACCGATCAACGCGCCCGTGGCGACGGCAGCGACCGCCGTCACTTCGGCGGCTCTGCCGCGGGCCGTATCGTGCGGACGGGACAGTTCGAGCAGCACCGCGAACCAGGCGATGCCGGGCAGTGCGACCAGATAGATCTCGATGCCGCCGAGCCACGGCACAGTGCTCGCCAGCCGTACGGCGTCGAGCGCGACGACCGCCGCGAAACTGGTCAGACCAATCGCGGCGAGCACGAGAACGGGCTTGCGCGGGTCGCGTGCGAGCAGGTAAAGACCCAGCCACCAGCTGAGCGAGAAGACCAACGCCGACAGCGCCGCCATGGCTCAAGTGTGGCACGGCGACGGACGCCCGCGCGAAGACCGGCCCCGGGCCTATCGGCCGTACCGTCGGTGCCGCGCGCTGTAATCGCGCAGCGCTCGCAGGAAGTCCACGCGGCGGAACTCCGGCCAGTACGCCTCGGTGAACCACATCTCCGAGTAGGCGCTCTGCCACAGCAGAAATCCGGACAGCCGCTGCTCCCCCGACGTGCGGATCACCAGGTCGGGGTCAGGCTGGCCGGACGTGTAGAGGTTCTCCGAGATCGCTTCGGCCGTGACGGCCTCGATCAGCTGTTCGCCGGAGGCGCCGTTGGCGAGTTCCTTGCCCAGCAGTTGGCGCACCGCATCGACGATTTCCTGTCTGCCGCCGTAGCCGACGGCGACGTTGACATGGAAATCGCCGTGGCCGTTGGTCGACTCGACGGCGTCGCGCAGGCGTCGGGCCGGCTCCTCGCCGAGCAGTTCGAGATCGCCGACCGTGCGCACACTCCACCGCTTGGCCGGTGCGCAGATCTCTTCCACCACGTCGGTGATGATCTCGATGAGCGATGCGAGCTCATCGGGATCGCGGCGCAGGTTCTCTGTCGAGAGCAAGTAGACGGTGGCCATCTCGATGCCGGCTTCCTGGCACCAGCGGAGCATCTCTGCGATCTTCGCCGCACCGACCCGGTAGCCGTAACTCACGTCATCGTGACCGGCATCACGTGCCCACCGCCGGTTACCGTCGCAAAGTACCGCGATATGGCGCGGGAGTTCGGATTTCGACGCCGCGAGACCCTGCCGTAGCCGCATCTCGTAGAGCCGGTACATCGGCTCCTTGAGACGAGCGGGAATGATCTCCACGAAAATCCAGACTACTGTGGCGATCGGAAATCACCGAGAAGTCAATGGGGGTGACGTGACAGCCTCGATCGACACCGAGGAACCGGATCGCACACAGCGCCCCGGCGAAGGCGCCGAGGATTTTCCCGAGGCAGTCGTCGATCGGGTCGCCAACGCATTCGGCAAGCCGAGGGCGCGGGGGTGGATCCATGTCTACGCGGCCGTGGTGGCATTCATCGCGGGCGCGACATTGGTGTCGGTGTCGTGGGCGATGGTCGGCACGCGGGCGGGCCTCGCGACGCTGATCTACACGTTCACGATCGTGGCGATGTTCACCGTCAGCGGCACGTATCACCGCGTCAACTGGAAGTCGGACAACGCGCGCAAGTGGATGAAGCGGGCCGACCACTCGATGATCTTCCTGTTCATCGCGGGCAGCTACACCCCGTTCGCACTGCTGGCGTTGCCGTCGAACCAGGGCATGGTGCTCTTCTGGATCGTCTGGGCGGGCGCCATCGCCGGTGTGCTGCTGAAGATGTTCTGGCCCTCGGCGCCGCGGTGGCTCGGGGTGCCGCTCTACATCCTGTTGGGCTGGGTGGCGGCCTGGTTCGTCGGCCCGATCATGCACGGCGCGGGCGTCGCTGCGCTGGTACTGCTGATCGTCGGCGGGGCGCTCTACAGCATCGGCGGCGTGCTCTACGGCCTGAAGTGGCCGAACCCGTGGCCTGCGACGTTCGGCCACCACGAGTTCTTTCACGCCTGCACGGCCGTGGCGGCGATCCTGCACTACATCGCGATGTGGTTCGCCGTCTTCTCTTAGCGATTTCGGCGTGATTTCCAGCGCTGGGCGCAGGTTTTCACGCCGAAATCGCTACTCGTCGAGCAGCTGGGGGTCGTCCTCGAGGTGCATCAGGCCGTTCCAGCACAGGTTCACCAGATGCGCGGCCACCACTTCCTTCTTCGGCTCGCGTACGTCGAGCCACCACTGCGCGGTCATCGAC
Organism: Actinomycetes bacterium; assembly: GCA_023415515.1. Lineage (GTDB taxonomy): Bacteria > Actinomycetota > Actinomycetes > Mycobacteriales > Mycobacteriaceae > Mycobacterium. Next base: position 16,046 of record JAEZKH010000427.1, on the reverse strand, counting down.
ACCGACCCGACCAACGCCTGGGCGTACAGCGGCGCCATGTCGGGGTCGAGCCCCCGCTGCTCGAAATCACCGGCCAGAATCGACGACACCTGATTGACGGCCTCGTTGAGCAGCGTCGAATACGTGCCCGATGTGATGGCCGCCGGGGAGTCGCGGATCAGGATCCGGAAGCCGTCGGTGCGCTCGTCGACATAGGTCAGCAGCGCCAATGCGACCCGCTCGATGCGCAGCCGGGACCGGTTGTTGGTGGTGCGTGTCAGCGACGACGTGATGCCGTCCAGCAACGCCGACATCTCGCGGTCGACGACGACGGCGTAGAGACCCTCCTTGCCGCCGAAATGTTCGTAGACGACGGGCTTGGAGACGTTGGCCCGCTGCGCGATCTCCTCGATCGACGTGCCCTCGTAACCGCGCTGCGCGAACAGGGTCCGTGCGATGTCGATGAGCTGGTGACGCCGCTCGGCACCGGTCATCCGGGCGCGGGGTGCACGCAGTTCCTTGTCCGGTGCTGCCACACCCGTCAGCCTAGTTGCTTGGACTACCATCACGGGTTGATCAGTCCGTCGTGGTGTAATCGGCAGCACCTCTGATTTTGGTTCAGATAGTTCAGGTTCGAGTCCTGGCGACGGAGCTCCCATTGAGGCATAGAAAAATGACCGAGCACGGCGAATCCGCGGTTCTGGTGATGGCCGCAGGCGCCGGCACCCGCATGCGCTCCGACATTCCGAAGGTGCTGCACACGCTGGCGGGCCGCAGCATGCTGGCGCACGTCCTGCACTCGGTCGCCAAGGTCGCACCGCAACACCTCGTCGTCGTGCTCGGTCACGACCGCGAGCGCATCACCCCAGCCGTCACCGAGTTGGCGGACTCGCTGGGGCGCACCATCGACATCGCGATCCAGGAGGAGCAGCGCGGCACCGGCCACGCCGTGGCCTGCGGGTTGTCGGCGCTGCCCGCCGACTTCGCAGGCACCGTCGTGGTGACCTCCGGCGACGTCCCGTTGCTGGATGCCGACACGCTGGCCGAGTTGATCGCCGCGCACGGCACGGAAACCGCAGCGGCCACGGTGCTGACCACGACCCTGCCCGATCCGTCGGGCTACGGCCGCGTGCTGCGGACCCAGGACCAAGAGGTGATCGGCATCGTCGAGGAGGCCGACGCCAGCCGCTCACAGCAGGCCATCGCCGAGGTCAACGCCGGCGTCTACGCCTTCGACATCGACGTCCTGCGCTCGTCGCTGGACCGGCTGCGCCCCCACAACGCCCAGCAGGAGCTCTATCTCACCGACGCCATCTCGATCATTCGGCAGGACGGCCGGGTCGTACGCGCCCACCACATCGACGACGCCGCGCTGGTCGCGGGCATCAACGACCGGGTCCAGCTCTCGGAGCTCGCCGCCGAGCTGAACAGGCGCATCGTCGCAGGCCACCAGCGGGCCGGGGTCACCGTCATCGCCCCGGCGAACACCTGGATCGACGTCGACGTGACCATCGGCCGCGACACCGTCATCCAGCCGGGCACCCAGCTGCTCGGTGTCACCCGCATCGGCGGCCGGTGCGAGATCGGCCCCGACACCACGCTGACCGACGTCTCCGTCGGCGACGGCGCGAGGGTGGTGCGCACCCACGGCTCGGCGTCGACGATCGGCGGCGGCGCCACCGTCGGCCCGTTCACCTATCTGCGGCCGGGGACCTCGCTGGGCGACGTCGGAAAGCTGGGTGCCTTCGTCGAAACGAAGAACGCCACGATCGGCACGGGCACCAAAGTGCCGCACCTGACGTACGTCGGCGACGCCGACATCGGCGAGCACAGCAACATCGGCGCGTCGAGCGTATTCGTCAACTACGACGGCGAGACCAAGAGCCGCACCACGATCGGCTCGCATGTGCGCACCGGCTCCGACACGATGTTCGTCGCGCCGGTCACCGTCGGCGACGGCGCCTACACCGGAGCGGGCACGGTGGTGCGCCACGACGTGCCGCCCGGTGCGCTCGCCGTGTCCGCAGGCCCGCAACGCAACATCGAGGGCTGGGTCGAGCGCAAGCGCCCGGATTCGGCGGCGGCCGAGGCGGCCAGGCAGGCCAGGGCGGCCACCGAGAGCGCCGCCTCCGCCGACGACGAAACGACATGAACCGGTCGATTCGTGTTCCCGTTCTGGCAACCCGGCCGCGCATGTCCAGCTCTGATACGTACGATTAGGCCGACATCGCTACCCGACGGCAAGGGCACAAGAGTGGGCACCGAGTGGACCGACAACCGCAAGAACTTGATGTTGTTCTCGGGTCGCGCGCACCCTGAACTCGCCGAACAGGTCGCCAAGGAACTCGACACCCCGGTCACCGCGCAGACCGCGCGCGACTTCGCCAACGGCGAGATCTTCGTCCGGTTCGACGAGTCGGTCCGCGGCTGCGACGCCTTCGTGCTGCAGAGCCATCCCGCGCCGCTGAACCAGTGGTTGATGGAACAGCTGATCATGATCGACGCGCTCAAGCGGGGCAGCGCCAAGCGCATCACCGCGATCCTGCCGTTCTATCCCTACGCGCGTCAGGACAAGAAGCACCGCGGGCGCGAACCGATCTCGGCCCGACTGGTCGCCGATCTGCTGAAGACCGCCGGCGCGAACCGGATCGTCAGCGTCGACCTGCACACCGACCAGATCCAGGGCTTCTTCGACGGCCCGGTCGACCACATGCGGGCGCAGAACCTGCTCACCGGCTACATCGCCGAGAACTACGCCGATCACGACATGGTCGTGGTCTCGCCTGACTCGGGTCGGGTGCGCGTCGCCGAGAAGTGGGCCGACTCGCTCGGCGGCGTACCGCTGGCTTTCATCCACAAGACCCGCGACCCGCTGGTGCCCAACCAGGTGAAGTCGAACCGCGTTGTCGGCGACGTGCGAGGCAAGACATGCATCCTGACCGACGACATGATCGACACCGGCGGCACCATCGCAGGTGCGGTCAACCTGTTGCGTGAAGACGGCGCCAAAGACGTCATCATCGCGGCCACGCACGGCGTGCTCTCCGATCCAGCACCGCAGCGGCTCGCAGACTGCGGTGCGCGCGAGGTGATCGTCACCAACACCTTGCCGATCGGCGAGGAGAAGCAGTTCCCGCAGCTGACGGTGCTGTCCATCGCGCCTCTGCTGGCGAGCACCATTCGCGCAGTGTTCGAAAACGGTTCGGTGACAGGACTTTTCGACGGGTCAGCGTAGTGGCAGACGGCAGAACCGATTCGGTCATCTATCACAATCCCCGCTGCTCGACGTCGCGCAAGGCGCTGGAGTTGTTGCGGGACAACGGCATCGAGCCCGAGATCATCCAGTATCTGAAGACGCCGCCGACGCGGGCCGAGCTGGTCAAGCTGATCAACGATGCCGGGATCGACGTGCGGACAGCCGTGCGCAAGCGGGAAGCGCTCTACACCGAGCTCAATCTCGACGACGCCGACGACGACGCACTGCTCGACGCCATGGCCGAGCATCCGATTCTGATCGAGCGGCCCTTCGTCGTCACCCCGCGAGGCACGAGGCTGGCCAGGCCGCTCGACTCCGTCCGCGAGATTCTGTGAGCGGGACCCGCATTGCGGCGACGTTCGTATTGCTTGCCATCGCCGCGGCAGGCTGCGGCGAAAAGGCGCCCGACTACACATCGGTGCTGACGACGACCACCAGCGCCAAGCCGACGCAGACCGAGGCGCCGGTGCCGATCTCGCAGTATCTGGAGAGCGCGGGCGTCGTCGGGCAACCCGTCGCACCCGACAAGCTGACCGATCTCACGGTGACGATGCCGACGCCGAAAGGCTGGGAGCAGTACAGCAATCCGCGGTTCGCGCCGGGCACCCGCGTCATCGCCAAGGGCGACACCTACCCCACCGCGATGCTGATGGTTTTTGCGCTCAGCGGCGGCGACTTCGACGCGAAGAAGGCCATCGAACACGGCAACGCCGACGCGCAGCTGTCGCAGAACTTCAAGCAGCTCAACGCTTCTCTCGACGACTTCAAGGGCTTCCCGTCGTCGATGATCGAGGGCAGCTACGACCTCAACGGCAGGCGGATGCACTCCTTCAACCGCGTTGTCCTCGCGACGGGAGCGCCGCCGGCCAAGCAGCGCTATCTCGTTCAGTTCACGGTCACCGGCTACGCCGACAAGGCGCAGGCCGAAGCGCCCGACATCGAGGCCATCATCGGCGGGTTCAACGTCGCCGTTCCGAAACCGAAATAGCACGCCGCTAGGGTGTCGGTCATGAGTGGATGGACCGCCGCAGACCTGCCTTCGTTCACCGGGCGCACCGTCATCGTCACGGGCGCCAACAGCGGGCTCGGCGAAGTCACCGCGCGCGAACTCGCCCGGGTCGGCGCGAAGGTGATCCTCGCGGTCCGCAACACCGGCAAGGGCGACGCCGCCGCCGCGGGCATGACCGGCGACGTCGAGGTGCGCAAGCTCGACCTGCAGGACCTCGCCTCGGTGCGCGCCTTCGCCGACGGCGTCGACACCGTCGACGTGCTGGTCAACAACGCAGGCATCATGGCCGTGCCGTACGCGCAGACCGTCGACGGCTTCGAAAGCCAGATCGGGACGAACCACCTGGGCCACTTCGCGCTGACCAACCTGCTTCTGCCCAAGCTCACCGACCGGGTCGTCACGGTGTCGTCGACGATGCACCTGATCGGCTACATCAGCCTCACGGACCTGAACTGGAAGTCCCGGCCATACCTGGCGTGGCCCGCGTACGGCCAGTCGAAGCTGGCCAACCTGCTGTTCACCAGCGAGTTGCAGCGCAGGCTGGTCGCGGCGGGCTCCCCGCTCAAGGCGCATGCCGCCCATCCCGGCTATTCGGCGACCAACCTGCAGGGCCAGACGGGCAATGCGCTCGGCACGCGACTGGTCAAGGCCGGTAACCGGCTTGCCACCGATGCGGACTTCGGCGCCAGGCAGACGCTTTTCGCGGTCTCGCAGGACCTGCCGGGCGACACCTTCGTCGGCCCGCGCTTCGCGATGTGGGGTCCCAGCGGCCCCACGATGCGCAGCCCGCTGGCCCGCAACGCGGCGAAGGCCGCCGCGCTCTGGGACCTGTCCGAGCAGCTCACGGGTACCGAATTCGCACTTTGACGCCCTGATCGGATAGCCTGTCCACCGCTGGACCTCGCCTTTGAGCGATTCCGGCGATCACGGCGAGGGTGGTACGGCCACCGTTATCGACGGGAACGCGCATCTGCGTGGTTGCGACCCTGCCGCGAACGAGACATGACCGGCACAGAGGAGCACCACTGAAATGGCCAAGACCGCGGCCCCCAAGCAGAACAACCTGACCGCCACCGTGCGCACCGAGACGGGCAAGGGCGCATCGCGCCGGGCGCGGCGCGCAGGCCAGGTCCCGGCCGTGCTCTACGGCCACGGCTCCGATCCGCAGCACCTGCTGCTGTCCGGCCACGATTTCGCCGCCGTGCTGCGCCACTCCGGCACGAACGCCGTGCTGACCCTCGACATCGACGGCAAGGAACAGCTCGCGCTGACCAAGGCGCTCGAGATCCACCCGATCCGGCGCAACATCCAGCACGCCGACCTGCTCGTGGTCCGCAAGGGCGAGAAGGTGACCGTCGAGGTCAACGTCGTCGTCGAGGGCGAAGCGATCCCCGGCACGCTGGTCACCCAGGACTCCAACACCATCGAGATCGAGGCAGATGTCCAGGCGATCCCGGAGCAGCTGACCGTGTCGGTCGAGGGCGCCGACATCGGCACGCAGTTCACCGCGGGCACGATCGAGCTGCCGTCGGGTGTCTCGCTGGTTTCCGATCCCGAGATGCTCGTCGTCAACGTCGTGGCGGCGCCGACCGCCGAGGACCTCGAGGCCGAGGGCGCGGGCGAAGAAGGCGAAGCCGCGAAGGCCGCCGAGGGCGAGGCAGCCGAGGGCGCCGAGGGCGAAGAGGGCGGTGGCGAGGAATCATCCGACTCCGGCGATTCCTCCGAGTAACCCCGGAGCGCTCCCCCGACATGGCCGAGCCACTGCTGGTGGTTGGCCTGGGCAACCCCGGGCCCAACTACGCCACGACGCGGCACAACCTCGGCTTCATGGTCGCCGACATCCTCGCCGCGCGGATGGGCGAGAAGTTCAAGGTGCACAAGCGCTCCGGCGCGGAGGTGGTGACCGGCAGGCTGGCGGGCCGGTCGGTCGTGCTGGCCAAGCCGCGCGTGTACATGAACGAGTCCGGCCGTCAGGTCGGGCCGCTAGCCAAGTTCTACTCCGTGCCGCCCGCCGACGTCGTGATCATCCACGACGAGCTCGACATCGACTTCGGCAGGATCCGGTTGAAGTCCGGCGGCGGCGTCGCGGGCCACAACGGACTGCGGTCGGTGGCTTCGGCGTTGGGCAGCAACGACTTCCAGCGTGTCCGCATCGGCATCGGCCGCCCGCCCGGCCGCAAGTCGGGCGCGTCGTTCGTGCTGGAGAATTTCTCTGCGGCGGAGCGACCAGAGGTCCCGGTGATCTGCGAGCAGGCCGCCGACGCGACCGAACTGCTCGTCGCGCAAGGTCTCGAGCCTGCGCAGAACACCGTGCACGCCTGGGGCTAGCGGCCGCGGATCCCGCTGTCGACCACCTTGATGTGCTTGTGCGGATACCGGCGTTCGGCGTGGGCCTTGGCGTCGGAATCCGGTAGCACGTAGAGCGTTTCGACCTTCTGCTGCAACGGTTTGAGCACCAGGTCCATGAAGCCCTTGCGGTCCTCGAGGTAGGGCTCGATGACGTCCTCGCCCGCGGGGCACACCGCCAGGCAGTACGCAGCTTTGTAGTTGGCCTTGAACGACAGGCTCTGCCACATCGAGGCGTTCTCGGAATCGCTGACGCGCGAACGGAAGTCGTCGGCGTCTTCACTGTCAGCGATGGTCTGCGCCCAGTCGGTGAAGCCGCCCATGAACTCCCGGTAGTTGTGCACCGAGCATGCGAAGAAGTCGAAATCGCCGTTCTTCTTGATGGCGCCGACGGGGCAGGCCGCCACGCACAGCTTGCACTCGAGGCATGGCGAATAGTCAAGCGGTTCACCGTAACTGCTGATCGCCGCGTCGACGAGGACCGTGCCGAGCAGGATGAAATTGCCGAACCTGGGATGGATCACGTTGCGGTGGATGCCCATGACGCCGAGCCCCGACGCGACCGCGACGGGTTTGTGGGCGACGACCCAGATGCGGCCGGGGAACCGGTCCATCTCCATCGGGAACGACATCGACGGGTTGATCGCGCGGTGGCCCGTCTCCTCCAGCGCCCGGGTGATGCGGTGTGCGGCTTCGTTCATGATCTCGCCGCTGCGGTGGAACTCCTGGTTCGCGACGCTGCGCGCGGTCGACCGGACGTTGTCGCGGTTCATCTTGACGACCAGCGATATGTAGCTGCGCACGCCGGGCAGCGCGCCGTCGACGTGTACGCGCTCGGACGCCAGGTCGGGGTTGTCGACGCTGGCGAACGCGACGTCGTCGGCGCCCGCGTCCAGACACACCTGTCGCAGCCAGTCGGCGTCGATGACGCCGGGCCTGGGCGTCGGCCTGGCGCGCACCTTGCGCACGGTCGGGTGATCGGCAAGCCGCGGCGGCAGGTGTTCGATCGTCATGCTGGGTATAGTACACACTACTCAGTTAGGCGCCACCTCTGCCGAGATTGCACCCACGCAGGCCCGCACTTGCACTTCCTCTGCCGGAATGCCATTTCGCGGGTAGTTAGAGGAAGGAGTTCTCCGCGGTGAGGCCACGATCGGGGAAGGCGCCGAGGGCGAACGTCTCGGCGTTGCCGAGGCCGGTGCCGCCGCCGACGGGATCCTCGACGCGCACCAGCAGGTCCCGCAGTTGATGCAGTTGGCGAGCGTTCTCCAGGCTATCGGTCTCGGTTGCGTGATTGCCCTCGACGCGTTCGTCGCCGACCCATTGTCCGTAGACCCAGTCGTTCCAGCCGTAGTAGCCGGCGGTGCCGAGGTGGAAACCCGTCGGGCCCGCGGCGGTGATCGCCAACGGCCGCTTGGTGCCGTCGGTGTCGATGAGGGTGATGGTGCCGTGCGTGAAGCGGCGGTTGTCGTCCTGGAAATGCAGATCCTGCTCCACCGACGCAAACCGATGCGATGTTCCGTCGTCGTTCTGTTGCTCTGCCTGACAACGGATCTCGAGAAAGCCGTCGCCGCGCTCCTCCTGATACATCACGAACAGCGAGTAGCTCGAGCCGTCGGCGCGCGTCATCGTCATCGGCAGCCAACACATGATCATCTGTTTGATCCGGCGCCCGCCGCGCGGCAGTCCGGGGATCGGCTTGCCCACCCCCGGCCGCAGACCCCACGAGTGATCCCGTATCGAGATCCACTTGTCGGACTCGATCTGCGTGCGCGTGCCCTCGAGTTCCACCCAGCCCGACGCGACCCCGATCTGGTGGTAGCGCAACACATTATGGGTGACGCGGTAGCCGTCGGGGCTGCGGTCGGGCCACGGGTCCTCCAGCGCGGCGGTGAAGCTGCCGCGCAACTCGACCTCGAATGCGATCGGCGCGTGCTCGCTGGCGTCGAGGGTGACGCGGATCGCCCGCAATGGCTCGACGACGCGGTAATGGATGGGGCCGACGTCGGTGCCGGACGGATCCGACGACAGCCGGCGTCCGGCCCGCACGGTCCATTGCTCGGTCCCGCGGCACACACCGGCCGCCCCGTCGAACACCCCGCGGTTGGTGTACTTACCGATACCCAGGACTACCTGCAGGGAATTGTCGCGGGCGTGCGCGATCGTCCAGATCTTCTCCGTCCACGACGGGTCCGACTGGCTGACCGTCGCGAACGTGTCGACGATCTGGTGGGTGAGCAGTTCGTCCTCCGGCACCAGCGCGCCGTAGTTGGTGGTTAGCACTATTCGACTTTCTGGGTCAGGATCCGGCGAATGAGGTCATGTCGGTGCCGCGGTCGTATTCGGCCATCCAGGTCGCCGCCCAGTCGGGCAGCGGTTGGTCGGCGGGATCGTGATAGGGCGTCTGCGACAGCCAGAGTCGCCACACCATCTTGACCAGGTGGCTCGTCGGCACGGCGTGAAACAGCGTCGGCGGGCCTGTGCGACGGGCCCGGCGCCTGCGTCCGCCAGGGGTGCGGTACTTGAACTCGTCGTAGAGAAGATTCGACAGCACCTCATGGGCCGACCTGCCGCGGTCCTCGATCGGGACGACCTCGTCGAATGTCTTGGCGACCTTCTCGGCCATCTCGCCGACGTGACGGAACGTGCCGCGGATCTTCTTGACGCGATACCACGGGCCGCGGTTGATGTAATTGCACAGCACCAAACCCGAACTGCGGTGCTCGATTTCCTCGACGAAGTGCCACATCATCAGCGACGCGACACGCGGATCGCCGCCGCCGAACAGCGAATCACGGTTGTCCAGAATGACTTTGAAAAACGGCGTGAACGTCGCTTCCAGGTTAGCGATGTATGCGGCGTGGAATTCGACGGGCTGTTCGCCGAGCAGCCTGTCGTAGGCGCCGCAGGCGTCCTCGTAGCAGCGTTCGAGTTCCGGGTAGCGCGCCACCAGGGCCAGCATGTGCTTGCGATGCGCCGACGCGTGCTGCGCTTCCTGCCGCAGGAACGCGTCCGCCTCGGCGGCGATGTCGGGATCCTGTTCGAAGCGGTCGCCGGCCATCCGGACGACGCTGACGATGTAGCGCTCGAACGGCACCGCGATGAACGTGAAGGCGTTGCAGAACAGCCCGAAGTCGGGGTTGGCGGGCTGCCACATGAACGGCACCGACTCATCGAACTCCCACGGGATCTTGCGGACCACGAGGTTTGTCACTGCTCGCCTCCTCGCCGATGTCTGGTCTCGCGGGCTTAACATTGGCATGTGTGGATGTCTCACACTACGGTGCGGACACACCGCCACGGGATAGCCGTTAGTGTGACATTTGACCCTCTAGATGTAAAGGACGCATCGTGCCTACCCTGCCGCCGCCGGACGCCGAGCAGTCGACGCGCCGCCGCATCCTGGCGGCCACCTTCGTGGTGCTGGCGCGCGACGGACGACGCAAGCTGCAACTGTCCGACGTCGCCGCCGAGGCAGGGGTCTCCCGCCCGACGCTGTACCGGTACTTCGGCTCCAAGGAGGGGCTGCTCGAGGCGTTCGGTCTCTACGAGCAGGACAACTTCGACTCGGGCATCGCCGCGGCCATGGCCGGGCTGAGCGGCGCCGACCGACTCGACGCCGCATTGCGGTTCATCGTTGCGTTCCAGAGCACGTACTCGCTGGGATCGCTGGCCGAGATCGAACCCGAGCATGTGCTGCACCAGATGAAGCGGGTGCTGCCGATCATGCACGAACGGATCGCGCGCATCATCCCCGGCGATGACAGCGATATCGCGGCAGCGGCCGTCGTGCGTATTGCGGTGTGCCACTACATGATCGCGGGAGGAAGCCCCGACCAGTTCCTTGCCGAACTCCGCCACGCCGCAGGGCTCGGCAGGTCACGACGACGCATGCAGCGCGCCGCGGGCTAGTCCGCCAGCCAGTCGCGGATCTTGGCGGCGATCAGCCCGGGCTGTTCGAGATGCAGGAAATGGCCTACGCGGTCGAGGATTTCGAATGTCGACCCCCGGGTAGGCAGATGGGTTGCGACGTCGGACAGCAGGTCGGCCCCCAGTGCGCCATCGGTCGCGCCGTGCAGATAAAGCGTTGGCACAGGAGGCGGTTGCATGGATGCGGCCGCCTCGGCTTCGGCCTCAGGGTCGGCGAAATCCGGGTTGAAGGACGCCCGATACGGGGCGACGACGTCGGCGATGTTCTCCGCCGTGACGTATCGCCGCAGCTCAGCGACGTCCTCGGCCGAGTCGTAGCCCGGTGACCAGTCGCCCCACAGCGATTCGAAGAACCCCGGCCCGACGACCACGCCCTCGGCGAGACCGACCTGCTGGATGAACCAGATGTAGAACGAGCGCTTGAGTTGTGCGTAGCTGAAGATCCCGGCGGCCAGCGCGGCCGTCGGCGGCACGGCGAGCGCGACAAAACGACTGAAGGCCGTCGGTTCATGTGCCACTGCCCCGTAACCGGCGATCGCGCCCCAGTCGTGCCCGATGAGGATCGCGCGATCGTCGCCCCGATGCTCGCGCCCGGCATCGAGGATGGCGCGCGCATAGGTGCCGACGCTGATCGGATTACCGACGGGCGCGTCGTAACCCGGCAGCCACGGCGCCAGCACGCGATACCCGCGCGCGGCGAGATCGGGTCCGAGATGGCGCCACGTATGCGGGGTATCCGGGAAGCCGTGAACGAGGACGGCGAGCGGAAGCGACGTGTCCTCGATATCGCCGAAGGTGCGCGGGGCTGGAATCACCCGTGCAGCGTATTACATATCGATGGTCAGACGTAAAGAACTCGTACTTTACATGAGTGGACTTATATGTAACTGTTGTCACCATGGCGGGCATTGCGCTGACGCAGCGTGACCTGGCCGCGACCCGGACGCAGTTGCAGGCGTGGTTCGAGCACAGGTTCTCCGGCCCGGCGGCCGTATCGGAGTTGCGCGCGGCCAACAAGGCCGCGGGCTGGTCCAGCGAAAGCCTCCTCTTCACCGCGGAGGTCGACGGGCGAGCCGACGACTACGTCATCCGCATCCCTCCCGCGGGCGGCGGCATCTTTCCGCACTACGACCTCGGCGCACAGACGCTAACGCAGGAACTGCTTCACGAACACGGCATCCCCACCCCGTCACCGATCCTGTACGAGGCCGACCGCGACTGGATCGGCTCGAAATTCCTTGTGATGCCCCGGATCATCGGCCACACCCCGTCGGATACCAGCTATGCGACGCGGGGCTGGCTGCACGACGCGGGAATCGATGTGCAGCGCCGCACGCACGACTCCTTTCTCGAGACGCTCGCCACCCTGCACCGCATTCCGGTCGGCGAGGCGACGTGGCTGGAGCGCCCGGCGGGCGTCGGCGTCGTCGCCGAACTGAGATGGTGGCGCGAGTACGCCAAGTGGGGAACCGACAACAAGGTGCCTGACGTGATGACCCAGGCATTCGACTGGCTACAGCGCCGAATGCCCGACCCATCCGACGATCTGAGCATCTGCTGGAACGACGCGCGGCTGTCCAACGCGATCTTCGACGATGCGGGCCAGATCGTCGGCGCCCTGGACTGGGAGCAGGCGTGCGTGTGCCCGGCGGAGACCGACTTCGCGTGGTGGCTCGCGACTCGCAGGCAGATGCTCGAGGTCAACGGCCTGGACCTGGATCCGGAACTGCCCGGCTTCGACAGCCGCGAGCAGGTGATCCGGCGCTACGAGGAGATGCTCGGCCGGCCGCTGGTCGACCTGCCCTGGTACGAGGTGTTCGCGATGATTCGGATGGGCTGCTGCATCCTGCGCACGCAGGAGCTTCTGCGCAGCATCGGCCAGGGCGACCATTTCCTGACCAAGGCGCCCATTCTGCCGGCCTGGGCCGTGGCTGCCGTACAGCGTTGAAAAACCTGGCGCAGGCGTAAAGATTCTGTTCGGACAGCCCGATTCACGGATGCACGGGCGTACACCCGAAGTATGCGGGAAGAAGTACACCGTAGGCGCCTAGGGCGCTGGTGGGGACTGTTGCTCGACGGCGAAAACCGATGGGGGTTCGTCCGTATTCAGATCGACCGGTTCGGGATGACGCGCTATCGGCTTGTGGTGTATCCGCCCGGCATCAGCGACGCAGAACGCCGTCGACTCCGGGTCTGGCGCGGCGCGCCGTTGTGGGGTGCGGCGCTGTGGATCGTCGCGGAGATCCTGCTGCAGCAGGTGACGGGCCCGTGGACGGCGCTCGCCATGTCGACGGGCCTCGTCGCCACGTTTGCCGCTGTCGCGCTGGCAAGGTCAGGCACCACGCGCACGCAGGTCCGCGCGATAGGCGTGGTAACCATGGCCGGACACACCGACGCGACCCTCACGTCCGCGCGCGACGACCTTCTGTCGATGGGGATGGCGCTGACCGCCGCCGACGATCGCGTCGATGACGGGCTGATGTCCGCCCTCGACCACGAGGCGCTGTGGTGGCAGGTGTACGACCAACTCGCGACGTCCTCATCGACCGCGGGCGTGCGCAAAATGCGGTTTTAGGACGGCGTGTCGCCTGCAGCCACGCACGTTCGCGGGGCTAGGTGACCAGCGAGACCGAGTTGGCCCGGCGCAGCTTGCCCGACGGCGTCTTCGGAATGGTGCCAGGGCCGAGCACGACGACGTTGCGCGGCCGGACATCGACCTCGGCGACGACCTCGTGGGCGACCTGACGCTCGATGCGGTGCACCTCGTTCGGGTCCTCCCAGGCATTGGACTCCACGGCGACGGCGAAGGTCTCGCGCGAGTGCCCGGCGTCGAGCCGCACGGCGACCGCGCATCCTGGGCGCACACCTTCGACGCGGCTTGCCGCCCGCTCGATGTCGGTCGGGTAGATGTTGCGGCCCGCCATGATGATGACGTCCTTCACGCGGCCGCAGACCACGATGTGGCCCTCATCGGTGATGTAGCCGAGGTCGCCGGTGTCATACCAGCCGTGCTCGTCCTGCGCGGGGATGAACCCACCCATCGTGATGTAGCCGGGGGTGACGGGCTCGCCGCGCAGTTCGATGATCCCGACGCCGCGCGGCGGCATCACATTGCCCTGCTCGTCGATGATGCGGGCCTCGAGCCCCTCCAGCAGCGGGCCGAGGGTGGCCAGCCTGCGGGTGTTGCCCTTGGTCGCGGGCACAGCGCGCCGCAGCGCGGCCATCAGATCGCGGTCGACCTCGTCAACCACGAGGCCGGCGTTGCACGGCGAGAACGACACCGCGAGCGTCGTCTCGGCCATGCCGTAGGCGGGCAGGATCGCCGAGGGGTGCAAGTTGAACGGCTTACCGGCATCGAGCAGGTCCTCGACGTCGGCGGGCTCGACGGGCTCGGCGCCCGACAGCGCGAAGCGCAGCGTCGACAGGTCGAACTCGCCGGGCTTGGCCTGCCTGCGCAGCCGCTTGGCCAGCAGCGCGTACGCGAAGTTCGGCGCCGCCGTCATCGTGCCCTTGTACTTGTCGATCAGCCGCGCCCACAGCAGGGTGTCGCGCAGGAAGTCCATCGGCGTCACCTTGACCAGTTCCGCGCCGAAGTACATCGGGATGGTGAGGAAGCCGACCATGCCCATGTCGTGGAAACACGGCAGCCAACTGACCATGACGTCCTTCTCGACGTCGTACTCGGCGCCGATGAACATGGCCTCGGCGTTGGAGTGGATGTTGCGGTGCGTGATCTGCACGGCCTTGGGAGATCCGGTCGAGCCGCTGGTCAGCTGCATCAGCGCCAGGTCGTCCTCGCCGACGTCGATCGGATCGATCGGGTCGGCGGCCAGCAGGTCGGCGACGGTGAGCACGAGGATGCCCTGCTCCTGCAGCACGGGCACCGCGACCATGAAGGGCTCGGAGACGATCACGGCCTTGGCCTCGATCATCTGCACGACGTTCATGGTGTCCTCGGCCCACACCACCAGATCGGTGCGCGGAGTGGGCTGGTGGAGCATGGTCAGGCTGGCTCCGCGCATCCACAGGCCCTGGGCGGTCGGCGCGATCTCCACGGGGAAGCCGGCGAGCACACCGACGGCGTCTCCGAGGCCGATGCCCGCTTTGGCCAGCCCACCGGCGATCCGGCGGGCACGCTCGTGCACCTCGCCCCAGGTGTGACGGACGGGTTCGTACGGTTCACCGGTGACCATGCCCGTCGTCGCGTTCCGGGCATTGCGGTACATCTTCTCGGTGAATCTGCTCACGACAGCCTCCTCGGGTGGACCGCAAGTGCCAAGGTGTAATGCTCCGCCGCCGCATAGCCGCCTGTGGGAAGGCACGCACACGATTGGAGCGCGGTTAGGTTGCGATTCGGTGATGCGGTAGGGCGGGGCGACCGCCCACCGGATTTCCCGGCGGCAGTACTCGCGTCCGCTTCATGACCGCTAGCTTTCACCGTTGGTCATCTTAAGCAACTCTTAAGTAACTGCCAAACTCATGCAGTAATTGAGGTTCGTGTCACATCTGCGGCGTGGGCGCGGGAACCACCCGCGCGCCTGCCACGGGGCCGCTGGCCACCCGCACCGTGCGGCACACCCCCGCCCCGGCCAGCTCGGCTCCGATGTCGACGGCGGCCGACGACGACGGGCACAGGAACGCGCAGGTCGGCCCAGAACCGGAGACGATGCCTGCCAGCGCGCCCGCCTCCACACCCGCCCGCAGCGTCCTGCGCAACCCGGGGTCCAGGCTGAGCGAGGCGGGCTGCAGATCGTTTCCCAGCAGCGGCGCCAGCGCAGCGGGATCCCCGGACGCCAGTGCGGCCAGCAGCGGCTCGGGATCGTCGAGCCGGGGCAGGCTGCGGTCCTGCGACTCACGCAACCGGTCGATCTCGGCGAACACCGCCGGGGTGGACATGCCGCCGTCGGCGAACGCCAGCACCCAGTGGAAGGTGTTCCGCGCCAGCACGGTCGCCAGTTCCTCGCCCCGGCCGCTGCCCAGCGCGGTGCCGCCGTGCAGCGCGAACGGCACGTCACTGCCCAGCTGGGCGGCCAGCGCGTGCAGATCCCGCCGCGGCACGCCGAGCTCCCACAGCGTGTTCATCGCGACCAGCACGCCCGCGGCGTCGGCGGAGCCGCCGGCCATACCGCCGGCCACCGGGATCGACTTCTCGATCGTGATCGCCACATCGGGGGCGCGGCCGACGTGCTCGGCCATCAGCTCGGCGGCGCGCCAGGCCAGGTTCCGCTCGTCGACCGGCAGCGACTCGGCGCCCTCCCCGATCATCCGCAGCGACAGTACATCGGCGTTGCGGACCGTCACCTCGTCGAGCAGCGACACCGCATGGAACACCGTCGTCAGATCGTGGTACCCGTCGTCGCGCAGATCTCCGACGGACAGGTACAGGTTCACCTTGCCGGGCACGCGCACGGTGACCGAACCGGTGGTCACCCATTCGGACGCGGTACTGCCATCGGATGCGGGCACGGCCACGACCTTATCGCCGTGCGCGGTGTCGCGGCGGTACCCCGCCAGTGATCCCTAAGC
>JAEZKH010000395.1 GCA_023415515.1 Actinomycetes bacterium | reverse complement strand
GCCCTGTTCGTCGTGGATGCCGACGAACAGGGCGTGACGATCGCACCGGTACAGACGACGAACGGTGAGCCGTTCGCCGACGTCGAACTGACCAACGCCGTCGGCCGCAGGCTCAGCGAGGGCAGCGACGCCGTGGGCGGGCTGTTCACCCGGGCACTCGTCGGGCTGTGTGCGATGCAGATCGGCGTGACCGAGCGGGCCTTGAAGCTCGCCGCCACCTACACCACCGAGCGAGAGCAGTTCGGCAGGCCCATCGGATCGTTCCAGGCGGTTCAGCAGCGCCTCGCCGACGCATTCATCGACGTCGAAGCCATCCGCTGGACTACATGGCACGCAGCGTGGTTGATCGCCGAAGGCAGGCCGGCCGACCGCGAAGCCGCGATCGCGAAGTTCTGGGCCGCGGAGGCAGGGGCGCGGGTCGTCGCCTCGGCGCAGCAGGTCCACGGCGGCATGGGCATCGACGTCACCTACCCGCTGTCCCGTTATTTCCTGTGGGCCAAGCAGATCGAGCTCGCGCTCGGGTCCGCGTCCCAACAGCTGGCCCGTCTCGGCAGCACATACCCGGAAGGAACCGCATGACCTCGACTGTTGATCGGACCCGCACCCTGGCGTACAACGCCGTCGATGTCGGTGACGAGGTCACCCCGATGGATGTGCCGGTCACCACGACGCTGATCGTCGCGGGTGCCATCGCGTCGCGCGACTACATGCCGGTGCACCACGATCGCGACTTCGCCAATTCACAGGGCTCGAAGGACATTTTCCTCAACATCTTGACCACCAACGGACTGTGTGTGAAGTTCCTGCACGATTGGGCCGGTCCCGAGGCGATGGTCAAGAAGCTGTCGATTCGCCTCGGCGTACCCGCCTATCCCAACGATCCGCTGCGGTTCGAGGGCAGCGTGACCGGCAAATCAGCAGTCGACGGCGAGGGCCTGGTCGAGGTGACCTTCAAGGGCAGCAACAGCCTTGGCGACCACGTCAAAGGCACGGCGGTACTGAGCCTGCTCGACGGGGTCGAGGAATGACCCGAGAAGGGATCGGGGGTAAGGCCGCGCTCGTCGGGATCGGCCAGACGGAGTTCTCGAAGGAGTCCGGCCGTACCGAGATGCAACTCGCGTGCGAGGCGGTGAAGGCGGCCATCGACGACGCCGGCTTGCGCCCGAGTGACATCGACGGCATGGTCACGTTCACCGTCGACGAAAACGAAGAGATCGAGGTCGCGCGCAACGTCGGCATCGAGGACCTGTCCTTCTTCACCAGGGTCCCGCACGGCGGCGGTGCTGCGGCGGGCACCGTGATGCAGGCCGCCATGGCCGTCGCGACAGGCGCTGCCGAAGCGGTGGTCTGCTACCGAGCGTTCAACGAGCGCTCCGGATTCCGGTTCGGCGGCGCCGGGCGGCAACCCGGTGTGACCCCGCTGTGGATGGCGCCATATGCACCGTTCGGTTTCATGACTCCCGCGGCATGGGTGGCACTCCATGCGCAGCGCTACATGTCGACCTACGGTGTGACCAACGCCGACTTCGGAAAGATCTCGGTCATCGATCGCAAGCACGCCGCGAACAATCCGGACGCCTGGTTCTACGGCAAGCCGATAACCATTGAGCAACATCAGGAATCGCGTTGGATCATCGAACCCGTGTTGCGGTTGCTTGACTGCTGCCAAGAAAGCGACGGCGGCGTCGCGATGGTGGTGACAAGCGTCGAGCGGGCACGGGATCTGGCCAAACCCCCTGCCGTGATAACCGCGGCCGCGCAGGGCGCGGCCTACGACGGCGAGGTGATGACCAGCTACTACCGAGACGAGATCACCGGTCTGCCCGAGATGGGCGTTGTCGGCAACAAACTCTGGGGCAATTCCGGGCTCAAACCCGACGACATCTCGACCGCTTTCCTCTACGACCACTTCACGCCGTTCGTGTTCACACAGCTCGAGGAGCTCGGCTTCTGCGGTCGCGGCGAGGCCAAGGATTTCGTATCGGTGGACGAACTGTCGCTGGGCGGCAGGATGCCGATCAACACCAACGGTGGTCTGCTCGGCGAGGCCTACATCCACGGGATGAACGGCATCACCGAAGGCGTCCGCCAGGTGCGCGGCACGTCGCACAACCAGGTCGACGACGTCGAACACGTCCTGGTCACCTCGGGTACCGGCGTCCCGACGAGCGGCCTCATCCTGGCACCCGACCGGTGAGCCGATAATGTCGTCCGGTGGGATCTGACGTGCCGCACGCTGTGGCGGTCGACACCCGGGACGCCATCATCTCGGCCGCCTTCGCGTGCTTCCGAACCCGGGGGCTGGCCAAGACGACGATCGTCGACATCGCCAGGGCGGCTGATGTCTCGCGCAGCACGTTCTACGAGTACTTCCGCGACAAAGAGACGATCGTCGAGGCCTGTGCCGAGGCGGCATCGCAGCGCTTTTATCGCAATATGGCGAAAGCGATTGATCGCCACGGCGGCAGCACGTTGGAGGGACGCCTGGTGCGGGCGGCGGTCTTCGTCGCCCAAGCGCGTCGAGTCGTCGAACCAGAGGTGTACTTCGACCAAGAAGAAGTCAACCTCATGATGACCAAGAACGCGGCCACCCTGCTCAAGGAGTGTGCTGAGTTCCTCGCACCATATGTCTCGGCCGCCAGGCTGACCGGTGAGGTCCGGCAGGATCTCGACATCCCCTCTGCCACAGAGTGGTTCGCGCGAATGCTGTTTTCGCTGTTCACCACTCCGTCCCCCACCGTCGACATGCGCGACGACGACGAGGTTGCGGAATTCGTGCGTCCGTACGTCGTCAACGGCTTCGTCGGCGATCACACGCGTCGGCGGCCGTAGGGCGAGCAGGGCCAGCCTGCTGGTTCGCGCTCAGCCCGCGTAGCTCCGTGAACTCCTCCGCCATGGCGTCGGTGACCTCGTGCGGATCGTTCACCGTGCGGTCGTCCGCAAGCACCGAGATCGTCAACAACTCTGCATAACTCCACACCGTAATGTTCATTGCGCATCCCGCCGCGAGCGGACCGACTGAGTAGATCTCGGTGATACGTGCGCCATCAACGGAATTCGCCTGCCGGGGACCGGGGACGTTGGAAATAGTCAGATTCATGGCGATGCCGGAGTTCCAACGTCGTGATTGCCACCGAAACAACCCCGGGGACAGTGCAGGCGGGAGATAGCTCAGCCAAGACGCCATCATGGTCGGACCGAGCAAGGTGAAATTCTCCTTCGCGACGGCTGCGGCATCGGCGGTGGTTCGAACGCGCTCCCGAATGTCGGAGATGTGGATAGGCAGCGGAGGTGTCATGTATCCGACGTCGTTGCCGTCGATCCGGTCGGGCGATCGGTTGAAGCTGACGGGCACACCGGCTATCAGCGGGCGGTCGGCGTGACCGTCGTAACGCAGGGCCAGCTTTCGAATCGCCCCCGCAGCCATCGACAGAACCAAGTCGTTGACGGTGATACCCAGTGCCTTACTCGTTGCTTTGACATCAGGCAGCGCCAGTGATGTGGTGGCAAAGCGTCGCAGTGGAGAGACTTGATGATTCATGAAGCTGCGCGGAGGCTTGAGCGGCCGCCTCAGCCGTGTGTTGCGTGCGCGCTGGCGTGACCGTCGCAGCAACCGCACGATCCCGACTGCGGTGGCCGACACCAGGCCGGGAAGTCCGATCAGTTGTGCGATCTGGTCGCGAACGGCGTATTCGATGAGTTGTCGACGGGTGGGCAATTCATCTGGCCGCGCCGAAAGTCCAGCGTCGATCAGGGCGTCCGGCGCACTCATCGCCTTGGCGATCATGTTGGCTGACGCCAGACCGTCGGCCAATGAATGGTGGACTTTCCAGATCACCGCGATCTGGTGACCGACCAGCCCCTCGGCAACGTACATCTTCCAGAGAGGTCGGTCGCGGCGCAGTGGCACACTGGCGATCTGACCGATCAGCTCGTCCAACTCTCTTCGCCCGCCCGGTGCAGGCACCTGTACCCGCTCCAAGTGGTAAGCGGGGTCGATGGGTGCGTTTTCCCGCCACATCGGGTGATGCAGCTTCATCGGGATGTCCACCAGCTGGTAGCGCAGTGGCTCCAGACCGAGCAGCCGCGGATACGCCATCTTGCAGAAGGTCTCGAAACTGTAACCGCCCCTCAGATGCCGGACGTCGAGAAGACCGATCTTGAGAGTATGAGTTTGAATCTCGTGTGTCTCGCTGTAGAGCAACATGACATCTACGCCGCTCAGCCGCTTCATGATGCACCGCCCCTACGATCCGCTCACTCAACGGAGAACAGAAATTCTCAATCCGTCAGAGTATCCGACGTTCGTGGCCTGGTTCATCGGTGTGTGCAATAATGAGCATTCTCAGTAATGGAAGTGATCATTTTCAAGGCCGTTCCCGCCCAGAGCTGGACTGATCATTCTCTCGATCGGGCTGTGCAGGTCTGCGTCCGGGAGCGCGACGAATCAACAAGAGGTCGAGACAGGTGTCAATTGTGACCACGATTCCCACCGGGAAAGCCGGCCATTCGGCCTCGTCGCGAAGCGGCCAGGGGCGAGGCAGATCGACCCCGCACCGCCTGCTGGTGCTCGCGGTCGACGCCGCTGATCTTGTCATGTCGGCCGGCGGACTCATCTGCGACTCGGTGCGGGCCGGCCTCGTTGTCCAGGTATGCCTGGAATCCGTCGATGATGAGCTTGCGCTGCGCATACTCGGCGTCGATGCGTGCGCACTGCCGGATGCTTTCGACTTCGAGCACTGGCCCGATGCGATCTATTTCGACTCAGAACTGTACGAGCGCAACCAAGGCGTCCGCCGTCTCGTCGTCGACGCGGCACGGCGCCATAGCGCGGACGTCGCCGCGTGGGGCGGAGCGCAGTGGCATGGCGCCGCTTCCGGGCTCGATGTCACACATCGGCTCAGTTCGGCCGCGCGGATGTTCAAGCAGCAGGCACTGCGCGCCGTTGGCGCGACGACGCACATCGCCGCCGTCGAGCCGTTTCACAGCGGTCAGCGGCGCACCGTCGACGCCGTGCCGTTCCCCTGCGGCTGACGGCGGCAGTCATCCCAGCTTCCGCACGGGCACATTCGACCACCCGCAGACGTTGGACATGGCAACCCGGCTCAACCCGCTGCGGTCGACTTCGTAATCGGGAATGATGTCGAGAAGCGCCTCGAGCGCGATGCGGCACTCCATCCGCGCCAACGCCGCACCCAGGCAGCTGTGCACGCCGTAACCGAACGCCAGATTGAAACCCATCTTGCGTTCACGATCGATGTCAAGACGGTCAGGGTCGTCGAACATCCGTTCATCGCGCGTGGCCGAACCCGTTACCAGCAGCACCGCACTGTCCGCCGGAATCGTCGTCCCGTAGTACGTGACATCCCGGGTGGCCGTGCGGACCTGGTACTGGGACGGCGCCTCGTAACGCAGCAACTCCTCCACTGCAGCGGGAATCTTGCTGCGGTCCTCGCGCAGCTTGCGCCATTGGTCGGGAAAGTCGGCAAAGGCCACCATCGCATTGCCCACCAACTTGGTGACCGTCTCGGCGCCTGCACCTCCGAGCAACGTCGCAAAACCGGAGATGTCGACATCGGTCAGCTTCTCCACCACACCGTCGCGTTCGATCTCGGTCTCGATGAGCCGGCTGATCATGTCGTCCTGCGGATGCGCCCGCCTCTGCCGAATGAGGTTGTAGTAGTAGATGCCGGTGTTCATCGAGGCTTCGTAACCCTCTTTGGTGGTCGCGATCTCACCGGGGCGGCGCAGCAGCAGCAGGTCCAACCAGTGCCGAATCTGCTCGCGGTCCTCCTTCGGAACGCCGAGCATCGTGGTGATGACCTCGTTGGGGAACAGCGCCGAGAAGTCGGCGACGACATCGAAGGCCCTCGGATCCAATGCCTCGACGCATTCGTACACCTTCTCGCGCACCATGCCCTCCAAGGCGGCGATCGCGCGGGGAGTGAACACCTTGCTGACGAGCTTGCGCATCTTCTCGTGTTCGGGCGGATCCATCGAAATGATGACTTTGGGCAACGGAATGGCATCGTCGTGTGCCTTCACCATGTCGAGGGTCGCGCCTTTGGCCGACGAATAGCGTTCGTGGTCCTTCGTCGCGGGTGCCACGTCGGCGTAGCGAGTCAGGGCCCAGAAGTCCCACTTGGCGTTGTAGTAGACGGGGGCCTCGTCGCGGAGCCGTCGATAGGTGTCGTAAGCCCCGTTGAAGAAGTCCGTCGAGAACGGATCGAATTCTGTTGACTCGCCGGAAACCTCGGGGGTGACGGCGTTCACAGGATCGCCCCGTCCCGCTTGTACTTCTCGATGGTGTCCCAGTCGATGCCGGCGTCGGACAGCACTTCTTCAGTGTGTTGGCCGTGCTCTGGCGCACCGGGCGGCACCACCGGATGTTGGTCGAACTGAACGGGGTTGGTGGGCAATGAGAACGGCACACCGTTGACGGTCTCGGTGTGCGCGATGTACCCGTTCGCGGTCACCGCAGGGTCCTCGCACAACTCGGCAGGCGTCTGCACGATGCCCCACGCACCGGACAGCGGCGCCAGCGCCTCGCGCCATTCGGCGAGCGTGCGCTCGGCGAAAGTCTCGTCCAGCAATGCGATCAGGGCGACGCGGTTCTCGTAGCGCGCTGCAGCGTCGGCGAATCTCGGATCGTCCACCAGTTCGGGCAGCCCGATCACCCGCATGGCCTCTGCGTAGAACTTGTCGAGTTGCAGCATCATCAGCTGCACGTATCTGCCGTCGCTGGTGCGGTACGTCCCGACCAACGGATTTGGCGCATCCGCATGGCTGAACTTGGGGATGGAACTCCCGCCGTGGATCTGGCTGACAGCGACATCGGGGCTGAGGTTCCACGCAGCCAGTCCCAGCAGCGACACGTCGACGATCGAACCCTCGCCGGTGGTCGCCTTCCTGTACAACGCCGCGGCTATGCCCCCTGCGATCGTCATGCCGCCGAGCAGATCTCCGAAGGCCGGCCGCGAACGCACCAACTCGTCGGCCTCCTCGGTGAGGACCGTGGCGATAGCGCCACGCGCCCAGTAGGACACACCGTCGTAACCCGGCTTGTCGGCGTCGGGACCCTTCGGCCCGTGCCCCGATCCGCGCACGTAGACGATGGTCGGGTTGGCTGCCCTGATGTGCTCGACGTCGATGCCGAGTTTCTGTCGCCGTTCGGGCAGATAACTGGTCAGGAAAACGTCGCAGGTCTTGGCCAGCTCACGGACCACTTCCTGACCGCCGGGGGTGCGCAGGTCCACACCGATCGACTTCTTGCCGCGGTTCGGGATCTCGATCATGTAGTTGACCGAGCCACCGCCCTCGTCGACGATGCCCATCGTGACGAGGCCCCGCTGCGGATCACCGCCCGCAAGGGGTTCGACCTTGATGACCTCTGCGCCCCACTCGGCGAGGACCGCTCCCGCCGACGGCACGAACGTCCACGCGGCGACCTCCAGCACTCGTACTCCGCTGAGCACCTTGCCGTCGTCGGAAATGACGTCCTCCTCACGAGTGATAACGGTGATTTTCGATAATGAGAATCGTACTTTCGCCCTGCATTGTAACCGACGGCATTTGCCGGGAGCACCGCTGAGGCAGTCGGGATGTCCCGCCGCCCAGAACGTTCCCAAGGTCGGCATGCGGCGCGGCACCGCGGCCCGCAACGCCACCTCGGTGCTCCGGCGGACCAAGCCGGGCATGTCTGGAATCCAGTTCGGGACCGCACCTGCGAGAACCGGTATTCTCGCATATCGGTAAGCCGACTATCCTGAGGCCACGCGTCTCCAAGGCAAGGATGGTTGAACGTCATGCCCTTTCCCTCCATCGTGCCCACGATTGCCACCCTGGTCCGATCGTCGGCGGCGCGTTTCGGCGACAAACCGTTCCTGATCGCCGGCGACGACGTGCTGTCATACACCGATCTGGATCTGCGATCGGCACAGTTGGCGATGGCCCTGCTCGCCGACGGTGTGGGAAAGGGTGACCACGTCGGCATCCTGATGCCCAACAGCGTCGACTGGGCGGTCGCCTGGTTCGCCACCACCCGTATCGGCGCGGTAGCGGTCCCCCTCAACACGTTCTACAAGGCCTCCGAACTGGCCTGGACCGCACGCCATGCGGACCTCAAAGTGGTGTTGGCGTGGTCGGGCTTCCGCAACCACGACTACCTCGACCGACTCGAGGAGGCACTGCCGGGCCTCGCAGCGCAATGCAATCCGGGTCGCATCGTTCTTCGTCGAACGCCATATCTGCGGACGATCCTGGTGTGGGGTGCGTGCGAGCGGCCCTGGGCGACAAGGCTGACCGACAACGCGCTGCCGGCCGGGATCGACGCACAATTTCTCGTCGACGTCGAATCCTGCGTGACGCCGGCCGACGACGCGATGATCATCTACACCTCGGGCAGCACCGGTGACCCCAAGGGTCCAGTTCACACGCACGGCACCCTCGTTCGCCACACCTACAATCTGACCTTCGACTACGGGGTCACCAACGCCACGGTGATGTTCACCGCTATGCCGTTCTTCTGGGTGGGCGGCCTGATCACCGGCATACACGCCGTGATCCACCACGGCGCAACGCTGGTGACCCAACCGGCCTTCGATGCCGCTGAGGCGTTGGAGCTGATCGAAAGACACCGCGCGACGATCACCTTGGGCTGGCCCCAGCAGGGCAAGACACTGGCCGAACACCCGGACTTCGCCGTGCGCGACGTGAGTTCGGTGCAGCGCACCAGCATGCCTGCCATGGTGTCTCCCGAGCGTCGGCCGAAGGGTCCCAATGCGCTGGGTATGACCGAACTCTGCGGCAACCACATCGGGGTGGACCCGTACCCGCCGCAACCGCCCGACCGCACCGAAACCGGAGGGTTCTCGATCGAGGGGCTCAGTCACATCCTCGTCGACCCCGAAACCGGCGCCCCGGTGACACCCGGCACTGCCGGCGAGATCTGGGTGCGCGGGTACTCGCTGATGCAGCGACTCCACAAGCGCGAGCGCGAGGACGTGTTCACGCCCGACGGTTACTACCGCACCGGTGACTGCGGCGTTCAGTCCGACGACGGCTGGATCACGTTCACCGGCAGGCTGGGCGATCTCATCAAGACAGGCGGGGGGACCAACGTCACGCCGAGTGAGGTCGAACGTGCGCTTGCCGAATGCGACGGAGTGCTCGAGGCGTACGTCGTCGGCGCTGACGATGGCGAGAACGGCACCGTTGTCACCGCAGCCGTCGTACCGCGTGGGGCCGCCCTACTCGACGGCGAGCAACTGCGCGCTGATCTGCGCGGACGACTGTCTGCTTACAAGGTGCCGAAATTCATCTGGATCACCGACAAGACCGCGCTGCCGTTCACGGCCACAGGGAAGGTCAAGAAGTCGGAGCTGGCCGAACAGATGACCGGCCTGCTGGCGGATCGTTGATCGCCGGGCGCGTCAGGGCAGGTTCGTCTCGAGCAGAGTCAGGGGGATACCGAACAGCGGCTCCAATTTGACCTCCGCGACCTGAAAACCGTCTCCCTCGACCCGCTGACGAAAATCCGCACTCGCGCCGTGCCTCCCCGCAACACGCTCGGCGGTGTCACAGTCCGCTGTTCGTATCACCACCGAAAACAACCCATCGCCGTGGCGGGCAAGGTGATCGGCCGCGGAACCTGCCTCCTGCGGCGCATCGGGAAGCGGCGAGATGAGCTCGAATCCGCGGTCCCAGTCGAGCCTGATCGCCAGCGCGAGTTCGTCGTGATCGAACTCCTGGAATTCAAACCCCAGCGCCGTCAGGTACGCGGCCGCGGCGTCCAGTCGTTCCAACGCGATCACAAAGACGACATGGTGCAGCCTGGTCTCCGTCATCCTCGAACCCTATTGCCGAGAGCAGAGTGGTGTTTCCGAAATCTGTAAACTCGCATTCTCGCTCGGAGTAGATTCGCGACGTGGCACTGGAACAGTTTCAGCTGGACGGTCAGGTGGCAATCGTGACTGGCGCCGGGCGCGGCGTCGGCGAGGGCATCGCGAAAGTGCTCGCTGAGGCCGGTGCCACGGTGGTGGGGACCGCGCGAACGACATCGGAAATCGAGTCGACCATCTCAGACATCGAGTCGGCGGGCGGAACCGGCCTCGCACTGACGGCCGACGCCCTGCAGCGCGACGACAGTGAGCGCGTGGTGAAAGCCGCTGTGAACAAGTTCGGTCGTGTCGACATCCTGGTGAACAACGTGGGTTTCGCCAACTTCGGCCCGTTCCTGGACCTCACCGATGACGACTTGCGGCGCACCTTCGACGCGTGCGTGACCTCCGCCTTCATCATGAGCCAGCTGGCCGTCCCTCACATGCTCCGGGTCGGCCGCGGTTCCATCGTCAACATCTCCTCGGGTGCGGGACGCTTCGGCATCCGCGGCATGTTGCCTTACTGCGTGGCCAAGGGCGGTATGGAAGCGCTGACGCGCGCCATGGCCCAAGAACTTGCGCCCAAGATCCGGGTCAACGCCATCGCACTCGGCGCATTCATGACGACAGGTCTTCAAACGGGGTTCGATCTCATGCCCGGCACTGAGCAGACGATCACAGATCGCACGCCTCTGCATCGCATCGGGGACGTGGCAGACCTCGGCCGCCTGACGCTGTATCTGTGCACCCGCGACTGCTACGCCACCAGCTCGACTTTCGTCGTCGACGGCGGCCTGCAGGGTCCGAATTCGGAAATACCGATCCCTGACCTGTGACAGTCGAAGGAGCCGAGTCAGTGAGCACCACGCCGTTACGCGTTGCCGTCATCTCCACCGGCTGGATCAGCAGCCTGGCGATACGCGCGATCGTTCGACGCCCCCATCTCCAGCTTGTCGGGGTTTGGGTGCACAGCCCCGAGAAGACGGGGCGCGACGCCGGAGAGATCGTCGGGCTCGGACCGATCGGCGTGACGACGACCGACGATCTCGACGACATCGTCGCGCTGAAACCCGACTGCGTCGTCTACGGTGCCGCCAGCGCCGAGATGGATGCCGCCGCCGTTCGCGACTATGTGCGGCTGTTGACCGGTGGACTCAACATCGTCACCACCAACACTCCCGGAATGATGTTCCCCGACAGGTGGATTCCCGACCTCGCTGAGCAAGTGCGCGCCGCCGCGCTCGCCGCGGGCGTCACCATCTACACCTCAGGCATCGAACCGGGTTTTGCCGGAGATCAGTTCGCGATCCTGTTGACGACGTTGTCGAACACCATCCGATCCATTCACGCACAGGAGATCTTCGACTACTCGGCCTATCCCAATCGCGATCTCATGGTCACCGCCATGGGCTTCGGCGAGCCGCTCGACTTCGTCCCGATGCTGGAACTCGAAGGCGCGCAGCAGTTCGCCTGGGGGCCGCCGATCGGGCTCGTGGCCAAGGCGCTCGGCGTCGAACTCGACCGCATCGACGAATCCTATGAGCGCGTCGTGACACCGCGTGACCTTCACGTCGCCTGCGGAACCATACCGGCGGGCACAGTCGGCGCCGTGCGGGCAGTGACCACCGGGGTGGTGGACGGCCATCCCGCGATCACCATCGAGCACATCAACCGGATGGCCCCGGACCTGGCGCCCGAGTGGGCGACGGCGCCCAACGGCACATACCGGCTGATCATCGAGGGTCAACCCCACATGCAGTGCGACCTGCGGCTCGGCACCGAGGACACCGCGGAGTCAGCGAACGCCAACGCGATGGAGGCGACGGCCATGCGCGTGGTCAATGCCATTCCGTATGTCGTCGATGCACCACCAGGGATCGCAACGTCACTGGATCTGCCGATCACCGCTCCTCGCAACGCCTTCGAGTTCACCTAGACGGTGAACATCGGGCCACGCGGCGGACCACGAACCTCATTGCCTCCGTCGATGGCGAAGCTCTGACCCGTCATCCAACTCGATTCGGGACCGGCCAGGTACCGCACGCCGGGAGCGATGTCGTCCGACACCCCGAGCCTGCCGAGCGGGACCCGCTCCAGGAAGCTCGTCGTCAACTCCTCGAGATGGATGTACCCCTGGGTGGTGGCCGCTTCGGTCAAACCGGGTCGTACCGCGTTGACGCGTATTCCGCGCGAGCCGAGTTCGGAGGCGGCGACGCGGATGAGCATCTCGAGCGCGGCCTTGCCTGCCGAGTAATGGCCGAGCCCCTCCATCGGGATCTTCGACGAGGTCGATGAGATGAACACGATCGACCCGCCATCGGTCATCAGGGGCGCCGAGTAACGCAAGGCGAGAAAGTTCGACCGCAGGTTTCCCATCACGAAGTCGGTGAAGGTGTCGAGATCCTGCTCGATGAGCGGACCCGTGCCGCCTGCGGCAACGGTGCCGACGACGATGTTGAGCCGCTGATGCACGTCAAAGGCGGCCTCGGCAGCAGCCTTCACGGTCGCCTCGTCCTCTGGATCGCCCTTGTGCAGGAACACTTCCGCTCCCGGTGCGGCCTCGAGGATGCCTTCCTTGGTCTCCTCCAGCCGCCGATTCGACCTACCAAGGAGGAACAGCGTGGCACCATCGGCCGCCAACAGCTTTGCGCTGGCTCGTGCGATTCCCGCGGAGGCGCCGAGAATGAAAGCTGTCTGACCGTCGAGGACACCCATGGGTCCGACCGTACTCTGAGCGCTAACGCCTGTTCTCGAATATCGAAATCCCAATTCTCGGTGCGGTAACGTACGGCTGTGCCAGACATGACAAACAAGGTCGCGCTGATCACGGGCGCTGCGCGAGGACAAGGACGCGCCCATGCGGTACGGCTGAGCGCCGAGGGCGCCGACGTCATCCTCGTTGATGTCGCGGGGCCCCTGCCGCCCAGCGTTCCCTATGCTCCGGCGACTCCCGACGATCTGGCGGAAACCGCGAACTTGGTGTCAGCCAACGGACGACGTGCGGTCACCGCCGCAGTCGACACCCGCGACCATGAAGCCTTGTGCGCAGCGGTGAACGAGGGGGTCGACGAACTCGGACGACTCGACGTGATCGTCGCCAACGCGGGCATCTGTGTTCCGTCCATCTGGGATCAGGTCTCCGCCCAGGACTTCCAGGACACCATCGACGTCAACGTGGTGGGCACGTGGAACACCGTGATGGCCGGTGCCAAACACATCATCGCCGGCGGCCGCGGTGGATCGATCATCCTCGTCGGATCGGCTGCAGGCCTGACGATGGAACCGTTCATGATCGCCTACACCGCGAGCAAGCACGCGGTGGTCGGGCTTGCCCGATCATTCGCTGCTGAACTCGGCAAGCACAAGATTCGGGTGAACAGCTTACATCCCGGCTCGGTCGTGACCCCGATGGGCAGCGCCGAGTTGGTGGAGGCGATGACCAGCGCAGCGAAGACGAATCCCATTCTGCGGCACGGCATCACCAAGCAGCTGTTTCCCGACACGGTGATGATGCCTGAGGACGTCGCGGACGCCGTGGCATGGTTGGCATCCGACCAGTCGAAATACGTGACGGCCGCCGCCATCCCCGTCGACGTCGGTGTGACAGGAACGTGAGGCCGCCGCGTCACCGACTCGTGGCGCGCGATTGCCTGGTGACTATCGCAGGGCCCGACAACGGGCGGGCGATCACGCCCGCCGGCGCGTCGACGACGGCGGGTATCGCGTTGACGGCGGCCAAGGCAGTCGCGGTCACCCCTGGATTCACGCGATCGGTGGCCGACTGGGCCAAGTGCAGTTCCAAGGTCATGCTCGGCCTGCCCTCGACACGGAACACCATTCCGCCCTCGTTCTCGCGGGCCGGCCTCGGCCATCGATCCGGCCAGGGCGTGGCGCTGACCGTGGCGAAGTACTGGACAGCGACGGCCGCACGGCCGTCGACCATCCCGGCCAGCTGCCATCTGTGTGCGCAGATCGTTCCCTCGGGGATCACGGCTATCGCCGTCTGCAGGTCCTCGGGGGCCAGCAGCGTCTCCCAATCGAGTTCCACGGCATCGAGTTTCACACCGAGAATGTCGGCGATGTAGCGCACCACCGACTCCCAATCGGCGTTGACCTTGCCGTACGCGATGCGCGCGGGGACATGACCGTCGGGCTTTCCGAAGCCCATCGACTCATGCAGGACGTCCCAGATCGGATAGGCCTTGTCGAGGTCGACGGCGTACTCGTCCATCCGATATGCGGTTACCTCGCCTGCTCCCGCCAGCAGCGCGGTCGGGATGTTGAGGCTGATGAAGCCGGGCTCGCTCCCCGTCGCATAGAACGTCGAACCGCCCGCAGCCGCTGCGGTTTCCACCGTGTCGCGCCACTCGGCCGGGGCGGCCGCGGGATAGACCATCGGGATCGTCGAAATCGTCACGACATCGACACCCGCTCGGAGATAACCCGCGATGTCCGCTATCGCCTCGGCTTCCCGCCGGACAGCGGTCGCGCAGTACAGCACGCAGTCTGGTGCCGAAGCCAAGACCTCGGCAACGTCACCGACGGCCGCGACACCGACCTCGGGAACACCGCAGAGCTCACCCGCATCGACGCCGATCTTCTGCGGCGTCGAAACCTTCACCCCGACGAGGTCGAGCGCAGGATCACCGATCACCGCCCGCAATGCCTCCCGGCCGGTCAGGCCGGTCCCGACATGGGCCACCCGATAGCGTCGGTCAGGCTCGTTCGCCACTGCTTCACCGATCCTTTCGTTGTTGGATCATCTTCATCGGTGGAACGGGCCCGGCTTGCCCGCCTCATCGAGGTGTCCGTACGGGTCGTAGAGGTTCACCGTGGGATACGGGTTCTTGTCGAACGCCGGCCGGGAGAGCCCCGCCTCGCGCAACCCCGCGAGCACCGCCAACGGCAACGCGAACGACACCAACCCGACAGTCACGGATATCAACAGTTGCCGGGTGAGCGTGATCTTGGGTCGTCCGCGACGCGACGGCAGCCGCGCAGCGATGCGGTTGATGAGCACGAGGTCGCCGTCCCCGTCGCGGACGCACATCACCGCGACCATGCCGAAGATCACGGAATCGTAGACGGCCATGATCAGCGGGAAGTGGATATGGCCGATCTGAACCACTGGGCCGACGGCCTCGCTGTAGAAGAAGATGCCTGCCCGCATCCACGTGAACTGGATGATGCCGTTGATCGGAACGGCGATGATCGTCGCGCCGAGGAACACCCGCACCAGGCGGTGTTGGGTGAGCCAGTTGACCCGTCGCATCGGCGGGTCGAGCAGCCGGTCGTGGAGTTGCAGGAAGCCCAGTCCGTTCAGGAGGTAGTACGCCGCGTACCCGCCCAGGAATGCCAGCGCCGGTTCGAGATTCGGCGAGATGTTCACGTACGGCCACGTCAGCGGGAAGTGCAGCATGCGCGGATCGAAGATCGCGAACGTCGCCCAGTTCGCGAGCGGGTCGAGCGCCCCAGTGATGAGGCCGGCGAAGGCGATGATGACCGCCCAGTGCACCCTGCGCTGTCGCCACGACAGCCATACCAGCGCCGTGATCAAACCGACGGCCATCGGAACCGAACTGATGGAGACGGCGAGCGGCCAGTTGTCGAATCCGAGGAAGGGCGGGTAGGGCGCCGGCCCAGGATTCGGGTTAGTCCGTGTCGGGTCACCGTGCAGCCCAGTCTGAATGGTCGCGATCGTCGCGGTCGCGAAGACCAGATAGGCGCCGATCAACAATCCCCATCCCACCCGGGCCGGCCATGGCGAAAACTTCCGGTAGGCCTCGGGTTGGACCGAATCCTCGTCGGAGTGGACGGTTTCGGTCACGTCATACGCTCACCGGGAGACTCGCCCAACCTCTGACACTGGTGGTGTGAGCCCGCTTCGCTCTGCCGTAGTCGACCTCCCAGTCGGGCCACCTGGTCAGCACTTCCTCGAGCGCGATGCGCGCCTGCACCCGCGCAAGTGCCGCGCCCAGGCAGAAGTGAATGCCGTGCCCGAACGACAGGTGCGCGGCTTGCCGACGGATGTCGAACCGATCGGCGTCGGGGAACTGGCGTTCATCCCGGTTAGCAGACCCGTTGAGCAGCAACATGACCGAGCCTTCGGGTACTTTTCGGCCGTAGTGTTCGACCTCGCGGGCGACCCACCGTGCCTGCACAGGTGACGGTGCCTCGTACCTCAGCACCTCTTCGACTGCCGCCGGTATCAGGCTGAAGTCCGCTGCCAGCGCGCGGCGTTGGTTCGGGTGGTCTGACAGGAGTTGCCCGGCAAAGCCGATCAACCGCGTCGTTGTCTCGTTGCCCGCGCCGACGATGGTGCCCGTGTAGGTGAGCACTTCTCCGCGCGTCAGCCGCCGTCTGCCGCCGTCGGGTTCCTCGACCTCCGCGTTGACGAGTTCGGTCATCAGATCGTCGGAGGGGTGGTCGTAGCGCCAGTCGACGAACTCCTCGAGCATCGAGCCTTGTCGAGTCAACATGTCATCGGCAACCTCCGCGAGTTCGGCCTCGGAGAGTTCGAGCATTCGGTCGGTGTTCTGCCTGATCGCCACCTGCCTGTCCTCTGGTATGCCGAGGAGGTAGCCGATGGTGCGCATCGGCATCCAGGCGCCGAGGTCTGCGATGAAGTCGAACCCGTCTGCTTCGCTCAGCGGCTCCAGTGCCCGCCGGCAGAACTCCCTGGCCAACGGCTCGATGGCGGCCATCCGACGCGGGGTGAAAACCCCCGAGAGCAGCCGTCTGTGCAGGTCGTGGATCGGCGGGTCCTCGAACAGGATGATCCCTGGTGGCACCTCCACACCGTTCAGAATGATGTCGATGGTCGTGCCCTTACCCGAGCGGTAGTCCTTCCAGTTCACCAGCTCGCGGGCGACGTCGCTGTGCCTGCTCAGCGCATAGAAGCCGTACTTCTCGTTGTGGTAGAGCGGCGCTTGGTCGCGCAACTGCTTCCACACCGGATAAGGATCATCATCGATGTCGAAGTCGAAGGGGTCGTAGTACGGCTCAACCTTCACCCTGTATGTCACCCGACGAGAATAAGCATTATCAGCTGTCGCTAGTCAATTTTCGCAAGCTACTCAGCGGGACGCGAGCTATTGCCCTTGATCACCGGCATGTTCGTCCACTTGCCTCGGTCGTCGCGGTACCAGCCGGCCGCGGCCAGTGATCCTCCGTCTGCGCGCACCACGGTTCCCGTCACCCACGCCGCCAGCGAACTGGCCAGAAACAGCACGCATCCCGCGATGTCCTCCGGTGTGCCGAATCGCCCCAGCGGAATCCAGCGCGGTATGTTGTGGCGCTGCGACGGGCTGATCATGTCGTCGAGAACCACGTGTGCGCTGTCAGTGGTCTCCGGTGCCACCGCGTTGACCCGAATGCCCTCTGGCCCCAGTTCCAGGGCCAGGCTCATGGTGAAGCCGGTGATGGCCGTTTTGAACGCGCCGTACACCGAGAACCCCGGGATACCCCTCAACGCCTCGACCGACGAGACGTTGACGATGCTGGACGATCCGTCCGCGGTCCGCAACAACGGCAGCATGGTGCGTGTGACGAGGAAGATGTGTTTGAGGTTCAACCGGTAGATGTCGTCGATCTGGTCGTCGCTGAGTCTTTCGAAGCGCATCGGCCGGGTCACCACGTGACCGACGTTGTTCACCAGCACGTTCAGCCGACTGTACCGCTCGCCGATGACCTCAGCCAGGGTGGTGACGTCTGCGGGGTCGGACGCATCGCCTTCGACAACCAGCACCCGTTCCTCATACGACTGACGGAGCTCGGCGGCACGAGCCGAATCGATCTCGAGGACGACGACTGTCGCCCCGGAGTCGACGAATGCGGACACTGTGGCCCTGCCGATACCAGCACCGCCACCGGTGACCAACACGACCTGGCCGGAGAAGTCGATCACGTCACCTCCCAGTGAGAACTACGATTCTCACATGCGAGAATGCTAACTGACATGGAGATCCACGTGAATTAAGGAGCGGACTTGGCCCGGAGCTTCGTCTTCGCGGTGGAATTCCACATCCCCGAATCGCACCGCATCGGTCGCGTGCTCGCGCGTCACGAGAAGAGCCTCCACGACCTCGGCGCGAGGTACGCGTTCGTCTACGAATCGATCGCCGAGCCGGGAAATGTTCTGGTCGTCATCGGACTGCGCTCCGAGCAGCCGTTGCTGGACCTGTTGCGCTCCCGATACTTCTTCGAATGGTTCGACGCTGTCGGTGTGCAGGATCTGCCCGCGGTGTTCACGGGTGAGACCGTCGAGCGGTTCGACATCGGCGAGCCTCCCCCCGCCGGCCGCGAAGTCGTGGTCTCGGCCGTCACCCGAGTCGACGATGTCGAGGCATTCGTGGCCCGCGTGCGCGGATCGCTCGAGGAGTTCGCCTGCGCCGGCATCCGGCGAACACTGATCTACCGAGCCTTCGACACTCCGCACGAGGTGTTGTTTCTCCAGCAGCTGGCAAGCGAGAAGACCGCGCTGCAATGGGCATCGAACTCCCGCGTCGCATCCGACTGGCTCGCCGCCGCGGGGGTCGGCGCCTATCCCCCTGTCTTCGTCGGCCGATTCGTGCACGCCATGCGGTTGGCCGAGACCAGCGGAACGGACCTGCACTGATGTACGTCTGCCTGTGCCTCGGTGTCACGATCGAGACCGTCGCGTCGGCCGTCGCGGCAGGGGCTGCGACGTGCCGCCAGGTGTCCAAGGCGTGCGGTGCAGGGTCGGAATGTGGCAGGTGTCGTCGCTCGATCCGTTCCATCATCGATGCTCATTCGACGAAGGAGCGCTGATTCACATACCTCTGACCGAACGGGTCATCCCTTCTTGGCCATCTGATCGGCGGCGGTGTCGGCCCACTGGGCCTTGTGGCGACCCATCGTCATCGCGCCGTTCCACCCGCCGTCGGTCCACAGCACGGTGCCGCCCACATAGCTCAGCCTCGGGCTGCCGAGGCATACCAGCGGCCACGCCTGTTCCTCGGCTGTCGAGTACCGCCCGACCGGACCGATCGCATCGTCAACGGTCTCTTTGCCCATCAACTCCTGGAACGCGGGCATCATGGCGGTCTCTGTGGGACCGGGGTTGATGCAGTTGATCCGAATACCTCGTCGGCCGAGTTCCGGGTACCACCACCCCACCCAGGCATCGATGATGTACTTCGAGTACGCGTAGCCGCTCCACGACCACTTCTTTTCGTGTGCGGTCAACCATTCGACGGCGGCGTCGAATCCCTTGGTTTCGAGCAGGCCGGTGATGGTTTTGATGTGATCCTGCCACCCGATCGCTGCTGAGGACGAGATCACGCTGATGGCCGAACCCTCGGACATCTTCGGAACCAACTGCTCCGCGAGGTGGCGTGCGCCGACGAAATTGACCAGGATCGTGTCCCACTCGCTGAACGGCGGGCCCGGCAGGCCGGCACAACTGAAGAGCCCGTCGACGGGACCGTCGATCGACGCCGCGACCTCTTCGATGTTCGCGCGGTCGCGCAGGTCTATTTTGAGTGCGCGAGCGACGGGGACCGCGGTGTCCTTGATGTCCAACGCCGTGACGTCGGCTCCGAGATCGACCAGGATCCGCGCGGTCGCCTCCCCCATGCCGGAGGCGGCACCCGTGACGACGACCGACTTGCCCGCGTAGCCCAGCACATCATTCACGGCCGCTCCTTCACCAGATTGCGAGAACTCGATTCACAGAATATGAGAACAAACGTTATCACCGCCGCTAGCCTGGATGATCGATGTGGTCGAAGGGAGCCGACGCGTGACCGCGAGCACGAAGCCGCTGCGGGTCATCCAGTGGGCCACCGGCGCGGTCGGCAGCGAGATGATCACCACGATCCTGGATCATCGGCCGGACCTCCAGTTGGTCGGCGCGCGTGTCTATTCGAGGGCCAAGAACGGCGCGGACATCGGGACCCTGGTCGGCAGGGACCCCATCGGTGTGACCGCGACGACCGACGTCGCGAAGATCCTCGAACTCGACGCCGATCTGGTGCTCTATGCGCCGTCGTTCACCGACCTCGACGACGTCTGCGCGCTCCTGGCGAGCGGCAAGAACGTCGCGACCCCC
Organism: Actinomycetes bacterium; assembly: GCA_023415515.1. Lineage (GTDB taxonomy): Bacteria > Actinomycetota > Actinomycetes > Mycobacteriales > Mycobacteriaceae > Mycobacterium. The sequence goes on along the minus strand of JAEZKH010000395.1, from coordinate 14,588 downwards.
TCCTTTCTGTTTCACCCCCGGCGCATTCCCGAAGCCGAGCGGGACAAGCTGCTGGCGGCCTGCGAGAAGGGCGGCAGCACGATCCACGGCAGCGGGCTCAACCCGGGAAATCTCTCCGGTGTGCTGCCGTTGGCCCTTTCGGGTATGAGCCGCACGATCGATCGCCTGACCCTGCAGGAACGCGCTGACTGGACGTTGTGGGAAAGCACGGAGATCACCTTCGACGGAATGTGGTTCGGCCGGCCGCCCGAGGCGGTGACGCCGACGGCGAACGCCTACCTCGAATTCTTGACGAAGCTGTTCGTCGAGCAGACGTGGTTCATCTCCGACACGTTGAACGCCGACATCGACGATGTCTCGGTGTCCCTCGAAACCGTGCCGGCCAGCCGGGATTTCGACATGTTCGGCCACCCGGTGAGGAAAGGTACGACGGCAGGACAGCGGTGGAACTTCGTCGGCCATCGCGGTGGTGAAACGCTCATCGAATTCGAGACCCTGTGGACAGTCGGCGGCGAGTACCCCGAGCACTGGCCGAAACCCCTCGACGGTTGGACGCTGACCATCGAGGGCGACCCGTCGATGCGCACACACTTCTTCCCGCTTGCCAGCTTCGAACATGAGGCGTCGATCGAGGAGCACGTCCGAGCAGGCCTGGTGACCGTCGCTCTGCAGGTGGTCAATTCGATCCCTGCCGTCTGCGCGGCGCCGCCCGGGTTCGCGACGATGGCCGATCTCCCGCTGATTCGCAGCTACACCGGGTTCGGCAACCGTGGCCGACTGGACGGCCGCGACAGCGTCAACGATCCGGCGCCATGACGTACGCCATCTCGTCGTAAAGCGTGCGGGGAATGAGAATGTCTGCCGCGTCGGTGATCTCGGGCATATGGGTGGCGACGTCCTCTGCGGTCAGGCGGCCACCGGGTGCAGTCCAGCCGCGGGTGATGCCGATCTGCAGCGCCGCCACCCGACCCAGGAAGGCACTGAGGACCGTCTGCGTCGCCGAGCATGCCTCGCTGGCGAGGTAGGCGACGACCGGCGCCACCTGATCCTGTCGCAAGGTGTCCAGGAATGCACTGCCGTCGGGATCCTCGGCGCCCGATCCCGTCACGCGATCAGCCATGCGTGTGCGCGCCATCGGCATGATCGCATTCGCGGCGACCCCGAACTCCGCGCCTTCGAGTGACACGATGTTCATCAGCCCGAGCATGCCCGTCTTCGCCGTCGCGTAGCCGAGCATGCCGTGCTGACCGAAGATTCCCGCGGCGGACGAGACGAACACCACGCGGCCGTAACCGTTTCGCTTCATCACGGCGAACCCCGGTCGAACCACATGGAAGGCCGCGAGAAGGTGGTGCCGCAGCAGCGATTGGAAACGGTCCGTCGACCAGTCTTGCACCGGGGCGTTGAACACGTTGCCTGCGTTCGCGATGATGGCGTCGAGCCTGCCGTACTCCCCCTCTGCCACGTCGACGGCCATCTGCCCGCCTTTCTCGGCACTGAGGTCCGCGGTGCACGCAACCGCCCGGCCACCCTCTGCGACGATGGCCGCAGCGACCTTGTGCGCCTGCGCGGGATCGTGGCCGTTGCCGTCCAGGTCAGCGCCGTTGTCGGCCACCACCACAGCGGCACCTCGGCGCGCGACTTCGTGGCTGTAGGCCGCGCCAAGACCGCGGCCGCCGCCGGTGACAAGAACAACTCGACCTTCGAAAGACACCGTGTTCACGGGCGATCGGCTCCCCTCAGTGCGCTCACACGGCGGTCCGGTTGGTCCAGTGCGGGGTGAACGGCGCAATGGTCGCCAGATCGTAGAGTCCCGACGGTGACGCCACCACCGTGGGAATCGCGTTGATCGCGTGCATCGCAGTGGCCAGGCATCCTTGTTCGGCGTGGTCTTCGCCCTCTGCGCCGATCACGAGGCGCAATCGCATGGTGGGCCTGCCTTCGAACGTCACCTCGTATCCGATCTCGGTCGGCCAGTGTGGAGCGAGGTCGTCGGCCATTCGGGTGAGGTGCTCGACGGCCAGGACGGTGTCGCCACAGTCGACTTCGACGCCGAAGCGCATGGCACCCACGGTGCCGGCGGCGATCTCGCCCGCCGCGACCGTCAGTGACCGCGGGGTCGTCACGACTTCGCGGAATCCCTCGAACCCGCGGATCTGCAGCCCGAGTGCTTGCGCAAGCACCGTCGCGCTACCGATCCAGGCGCTCGCGGCGTAATCCGGATTCGTCAGCAACGGAGTGGTGTCGTCCGGTGCGTGGCCGAAGCCCATGGCATTGAAGACGAGGTCATGGCTGCCATATGTCGAGTAGTTCAGGATCTCACGCACACTGATGCGGGTGGTCTGTTCGGTGAGCCGGGCCAGGACCGGCCCCAGTGACTCTCCGAAGAAGCCGGGATAAAGACCGAGTCCCAAGAACGATGAATCGCCTGTGCGACAGGCATTCTCGATGTCATCGGCGAGCGACGGATGCAATGAGCGAGGATGGATGAAGCGACTACCGGTGGCGACGACGTTCTTCCCCGACGCGAGCAGATCGCAGACATCGGTGAAGCATCCCGGTGTGTCGGTCTCGACCTTGCCCATGTAGAGCACCACATCGGCGTCGGCGGCGATGATCGCGTCGCGATCGGCGGTCGTCAGCAGCCCGACCTCGGGCAGACCGGACAACACGCCTGCGTCGAGACCGGCTTTGGCGGGGTCGTACACCCGCACTCCGACGAGTTCGAGATCCGGCCTGCTCAGCACATGGCGAAGCGACATCATGCCCGTGACGCCGGTGGCCCACTGAATCACCCGTGTCATCGTCGTCCTCCTCAGTCCCACACCACGTCGAGGCGGGGTGGCGAACGGAACATCGTGCCGGTGATGAACGGCGGCGGCGCATCGGGGTCGAGCCGCAAATTCGGCAGCTGGTCGAACAGCGCATTGAACATCTTCATGCTCTCGAGTCGCGCGAGGTGCATGCCGAGGCACACGTGCGCGCCGTGGGCGAACCCTATGTGCGGCTTGCGTTCCCGGAAGATGTCGAAAGTCTCGGGTTCATTCCACCGCGTCTCATCGTGGTTCGCGCTACCCAGGCTGAGCATCATCGTTGCGCCCTTCGGAACGTTCACCCCTGCGATCTCGGTGTCGCGGGTGACTTCCCGCATGAAGTTCAACAGTGGAGTCTCCCAACGAATCCCCTCTTCAATCGCCTGGGGGAGCAGGCTGCGGTCGGCGCGGACGGCATCGAGTTGGTCCGGATGGGTCAGCAACGCCATCGCCAGGCTGGCGGTTGAGCGGGACGTCGTCTCGGCACCTGCGGGCAGCAGATTCCGCATGAACCCGTAGATCTGCTCGTCGGACATCTTGACACCGTTCACGTCGGCCGCGGCGAGAATCGAGACCATGTCGTCCTTGGGTGACTTGCGCCGGTCGGCGAGAATGCCGACGAAGTACTCCTTCATTTCCGCCGACGCACGCAGGGCGCGTTCCATGTCGCCGCGAAACCCCAGCAGATCGATTGCGAGCCGGTGGAACTGCAGGACGTCGCTATCGGGTAGGCCGAGCAGCGCAGCGATGACCCGCACCGGGACCGGCATGAAGACGGTGTCGACGAGGTCGGCGCGCCCGGCGTCCCGGAAGTTCGCGATGGTGGCGTCCACCAGCGGACCGACGAGCTCGGCGTCCCACCGCTTCATCGACGAGCGGGCGAATGCGAACTCGTGCAGCTTGCGATAGACGGCGTGTTCGGGCTCTTGCATCTCCAGGATGGTCGGGCCCTGCAGTGGTCGGACCACGTCTTCGTAACACCGCGTGCTGAACGTGAGGTTGTCGGTGAAGATCGCCTTCACCGCATCGAACGAATACGCGGTGAACGTCGGTGGTCCGTCACCGGAATTGCCGACCATGCCCATCTCGGGCCAGCCCGGATGGACGGCCGCAGCAGCGCGCAACTTCTTCAGCAACGGGTACGGCGATGCGTCACCGTCGGCACCCATCCCCGCGTTGAAACGCTCCTGGGCGTCCCGAATGCTCTGTTCGAGTTCTTCCACGGTCGCCGGCTCTGCCATGGGACGGCTCCCTCCACTGCTGTGTCGACCCAAACAACATACATTCTGTCGGTTGAAACCTACATGATGTAGGTTGGGCAAATCCGCGAACGGCGGGTTTCACGAAACTTCAACCAGGAGAGTTCGATTGGTCATTCGCGTGGCGCAGTGGGCAACGGGCGCGGTGGGCACGCCTGCGTTGGCCGAACTGATTGAGAACACCGATTATCAGCTGGTGGGCGTCCTGGTGTACGACCCGGCCAAGGCCGGGCGGGACGCCGGAGCGCTGTGCGGGCTCGCGCCCACCACGGGCGTGCTGGCCACGACCGACAAGGACGAGATCCTCGCGCTCGGCGCCGACGTCGTCATCCATGCGGCCAGCAAGGCCCACGCGGTGGAAACCAACGCCGAGGACATCTGTCGACTGCTCGCGTCCGGTACCAGCGTCATCACCACCACCTCCTACAACCACCTGCCCACCTACGGCACGGAGACGCACGCCGCCTTCGTCGAGGCCTGCCGGGCCGGTGGGTCGCGGTTCCACGCCGCAGGCGAGAACCCGGGCTTCATGTTCGAGCGCCTCGTCGCGACGGTGACCGCGTTGTCCAAGACGATCGACCGCATCGACCTCTACGAGGCCACCGACGTGTCGGCCGTCGACAGTCGGCCGATGCTCGTCGATCTCATGGGCATGGGCCGTCCGCCCGAGGACGTCAGCGTCGACTCCCCCATCATCAAGAAGCTCGATCTGGCCTACCGGCAGGCGCTCAACGCGACTGCTGACGTTCTCGGCATCACACTGTCGCATGTCGACGTGACCGTTGACGCCACCACGCTGCCCCACGACATCGAGGTGCGGGCAGGCACTATCGAAGCGGGAACAGTTGTGGGACAGCGCTTCTCATGGGTCGGTCATTGGGCAGACCGGCCACTGCTCGCGATTCACGAGGAATGGGTGCTCACGCGCGATCTTCCCCAGTGGGGGCTCAAACCACTGGCAGCCGGCGAGAAGGCCCCACTGATCCGTGCGGTCATCAAAGGCAAGCCGAGTTTCGAGCTGCAACTCGACGTCGGATGGGACGACAAGCCGGCCGACGGCACGCACGCCGAGCCGGGACATCTGATGATCGCGATGAGTGCCGTGCGGGCCATTCCGGACGTGCTGGCCGCCCCGCCGGGCATCGTGTCGGCTCCGGTGTTCGGTGCGATCCGGCTAGCCGGGACGGGCAGCGGCTGAGCCCACCGCGCGTGACATGTTCTCGCTCGGTGCGGCATGGAATACATGGGCCGAGCCGTCGGGAAGCACTCGACGAGCGATCAAATAGTCCGACCCGAGCCAACCCTGCCGGATGAAGCGGCCGAACCGCAGGAATGTTCCCGGGGCGCCGCTGGCCGATGGGACCAGCTTCACCTGCTCGATGCCGGACTTCACGCCTTCGCCGGTCAATGGCCGGGCCGCAGCGAGGCCGCGGGCGATGACCGTTGCGACGTCATGGGCCAGCCCTGGCATCGAGTGTCCGGGCCTGCGGCCGTAGCGGGCCTCGAACCGGTCGAGGAAGGCCTGCCCCACCGTGTTGCGTTCGTCGTAGCTGTCGAGCCCGATCCACCCGCGTAGATGTCGCATCCACTCGGTATTGATGTGCGCCATCTCGAACGCCGTGGTGGTGTAGCGGGGCGGGTCCCAATCCGCAGCCAGCAGGGCATCCGAGAAACCCCAGAGCCCGTGGCCGAAGCCGACGTGCACGAGCGCGTCGGGCTCGGCGGCGCGGAGCGCCTTGACCGCCTCGGCCTTGTCCGCCTCCACCTGGGGAATCGCGACTGTCGCCACTATGGTGAGACCGGCCGCGGAGTAGGCCTTTTCGGCGAAGGACAGGTACTCCTTCCCGATCAACGACGCCTCATAGGCGATCGCAATCCGTGATCGGCCGTCACCGAGCATCACCGCAGCGAGCATCACCGGCTCCTCGGGCATCGAGCCGTTGTTGAGCGCGAAGGTCCATTCGCTCAGTGCGCCTTCGGAACCGGACAAGATGATGTTGGGGACCTTGGCCACCCGTTCGGCGTGGACCGTCAGCGGCACCGCGTTGTCAGAGACGTACGGCCCGAAGATCACCAGTGCCCCTTCGGCGACGAGTTCGTCGTACGCCCGCTCCACGGCGTGGTAGGTGCCGTTGGGAAGGCCGATGACGTGGCGTTCGATCAGCTCGATCGGTCGATCGACAAGGCCTGCGGCGACAGCTTCGTCGAACACCAGGCGCAGGGTGTCCAATGTGTCGTTGTCGGTACCCTGCTGCGTCGGATAGTCGTTGAGCAAGCCCACTTTCAGCGGCGCCACCGATCCGTACGCGCGAGCCCTCTCGTCTGCCATACCCGCAACATACAACATGAAGGTTGCTAGGATGGCCGGCATGGCGAAGCGCGGCGGCACGGATGTGGAACGACGGGCCCGCGGCGACCAGACGCGACGCCAGCTCGTCGATGCGGGGCGGGCGCTGTTCGTCGAGAAGGGCTACTTCAACACCAGCATCGGCGAACTCGTCAGCACCTCGGGAGTTGGCACCCGAGGCGCTTTCTACCATCATTTCAAGGACAAGGCCGAGCTCTTTCGTGCGGTGTTCGAGGAGGTCGAGCGTGACCTGACGCTGCGCTCGCTGGCCTCGCCCCCGCGCGGCGCCGACTCGTGGGAACGGCTGTCGGCTGGACTTCACGGTTTCCTCGAATCCGCGCTGGAACCGGAGGTGCAGCGGGTGATGCTGCTCGACGGTCCGGTGGTCCTGGGCTGGCAGACGCTGCGCGCGATCCAGGAGGGCAACAGCATCGCCCTGATCAACCAGATGGTCCGCGAAGCCATCGCCGAGGGCGCCATTGAAGACCAGCCCGTTGGAGAGTTGACACATATGGTGGTCGCGGCGCTCGAGGAGGGCGCGCTGTTGGTTGCCCACGCGGCACAGCCGTCCCGAGCCCGCAAGCGGGCCGCAAAGGTCCTCGACCGACTCCTGCTGAGCTTCGCGGTGGAGTCACCGAAACTTCTGCGGCGTTGACGGAAATGCCCGTTATCGCATATCGCATATAGTCACTCTCCTGACTGATAATGTTCCTCTCAACCACTGTCCGTAGGAGACCCATGTCTGACAGGCCTGCCATGCGAGTCGCCGTCGTCGGAGCTTCGGCCGGACTGGGCCGAAGCATCGGAATCGGCCTGGCGCAGCGCGGTGCTCGGGTCGCGTTCCTCGCTCGGCGGCATGACCGCCTCGTCAAAGCCGTCGATGAGGCTTCAAACGGGGCCGTCGCCGTTGCCTGTGACGTCACCGACGCAGCGCTGTGCCGGCAGGCGATCGCGGAGGTCGTCGACGCCCTCGGCGGCTTGGACGCGCTCGTGTACACGACCGGCATGGGGGTGCTGGCTTCGTTGGCCGAGGTCACCGCCGAGCAGTGGGCACAGTTGTTCGCGACCAACGTCACCGGTGCGTCACTCGTCACCGCCGCCGCGGCACCGCACCTCGCCGAATCGGCCGGGTCCGCGGTCTACCTGTCGTCGCTCAGCGCGTCCTACACGACACCGTGGCCGTTTTTGGGAGCCTATGCGGTCACCAAGGGTGCGCTGGACAAGCTGGTCGAAGCCTGGCGCATCGAACACCCGAACATCGGCTTCACCCGCCTCGCGGTCGGTGACAGCCTCGGCGGCACCGGCGACTCGCAGACCGAATTCAGCAAGAGCTGGGATCCAGACGCGTTGGAGAAGGCCATCAGATTCTGGATGGAGAACAAGTACATGCACGGCGGCTTGATCGACGTCGATCACCTCATCGACGTCGTCGACAACGTCATTCGTTGTGGCAGCAGCGCTTTCATTCCATACATCACGATGGCGCCCCGCGCCTCGGACGCGGTGAAGGAACTCCGTCAATGGTGAACCATGAATCCCGGATGCTCATCGACGGCAAGCTCGTCGAATCCGAGACCGGTCGGCACTTCGACAATCTCAACCCGGCGACCGAAGAGGTCCTCGGCGGAACCGCTGACGGGACACGTGCCGACATGGAGCGCGCCGTGGCCGCTGCGCGCCGCGCCTTCGACACCACCGACTGGTCACGCGACGGCGACGCGAGGGCTTCGGGGCTGCGACAGCTTCAGGCGGCGCTGGAGGCGGAGAAGGAGACCATTCGCGCAGAGTTGATCGCAGAGGTCGGCTGCCCCCTGCTGAGCACCTACGGACCGCAGCTGGACGTGCCGTTGAAAGAGGCGCTGAGCTGGCCGGCCGACATGATCAGCCAGTTCCCTTGGAAGCGAAGCCTTCCCGACAAAGACGCGTTCGGCATGGGAACGCCGGCGGCGAGGGAGGTCTGGAAGGAGCCGATCGGCGTCGTCGGCGTCGTCACGCCATGGAACTTCCCGCTCGAGATCATCCTCAACAAGATCGGACCCATCCTCGCCATGGGCAACACGATGGTGCTCAAACCCGCACCGGACACCCCGTGGAACGCGACCCGCATCGGACGGATCATCGCCGAGCAGACCGATATACCGCCCGGCGTGATCAACATCGTCACGTCATCGGATCACCTTGTCGGCGAGGTGCTGTCGACGTCGCCCCTTGTCGACATGGTGGCTTTCACCGGATCAACGGCAACCGGGCGGCGCATCATGAAGGCCGCAGCCGACACGATCAAGCCCACATTCCTGGAACTCGGCGGCAAGTCGGTGTATCTGGTGCTCGACGATGACGGCGACATCAGTTCGTCCGTCGGCGGGAGTGCCTTCATCTCGATGCACGCCGGGCAGGGGTGCGCGATGCCGACCCGACTGCTGGTGCCCAACTCGCGCTATGCCGAAGCGGTCGAGATCGTGAAGGTCGCCATGGAGAAGAACAAATACGGCGATCCCACCGACCCGTCGGTGCTGCAGGGGCCGCAGGTCTCCAAGCGGCAGCAGGACAGGGTCTTGGGTTACATCGAGAAGGGCAAGGCCGAGGGCGCCCGCCTGGTGACCGGCGGCGGCATCCCCAAACACCTCGACAAGGGCTTCTACGTGGAGCCCACGGTGTTCGCCGAGGTGGACAACCGCATGACGATCGCCCAGGAGGAGATCTTCGGTCCCGTGCTGTCGGTCATCGGCTTCGACGACGACGACGACGCGGTGCGCATCGCCAACGAATCGATCTACGGCCTTTCCGGCGTGGTGTTCGCCCGAGATCTGGAGCGCGCCAAGTCTGTCGCCGGTCGGATCAGGACTGGCACGCTCGGGATCAACGGGGGGTTGTGGTACGGCGCGGACGCCCCCTTCGGCGGTTACAAGCAATCCGGTGTCGGCAGACAGTGCGGTGTCGAAGGACTCGAGATCTTCACCGAGACCAAGACCGTCGGCTGGCCGGCGTCCTGAGATCATCAAGGAGAACCGATGAAGTCGAAGGCAGCAGTTTTGCGCGGTGTCGGCGTCGACTGGGAGGTCACCGAGGTCGAACTCGATCCGCCGCAGGCTGGCGAAGTGCTTGTCAAGATGGCCTTCGCCGGTGTCTGCCACTCCGACGAGCACTTCTACACCGGCGACAGCGTGCCGAGCAAAGACATGGAAGACCTGATGCGGGCATCGGGTGTTCCGGTGCCCGAATGGTTCCCGATGCTCGGCGGCCACGAAGGGTCGGGCGTCGTCGAGGAGGTAGGTCCGGAAGTACATGCGCTGAAACCCGGTGATCACGTGGCGGTTTCGTTCTTTCCCGCCTGTGGAAGCTGCCGCTGGTGCGTGACCGGGCACACGTATCTGTGCGACGTCGGGGCCGACATCTATGACAAGGCCATGACGACCGACGGAACCCGACGCCGTCATCTCGGCGATGAAGACCTGATGGCCATGATGCAGGTGGGCACCTTCTCGGAGTACGTTGTGGCATCCGAACGGTCGCTGGTGAAGATCAACGACTGGATTCCGCTCGAGGCGGCATCGCTGGTTTCATGCGGGGTGACAACAGGTTTCGGATCTGGGTCGGTGGCAGCTGGCACCGAGCCCGGTGACACGGTTGTGGTGATCGGAGTCGGCGGTATCGGGATGAACGCCGTGCAGGGCGCCAAGATCGCCGGCGCCAAACACATCGTCGCGGTGGACCCAAACGAGTTCAAGCGTCAGATCGCGCCGACATTCGGCGCCACGCATACCGCACCCGATGCCGGCGCGGCAGTTGAGCTGGTCAAGGGGATCACCTGGGGGGTGATGGCGGATCGCGTCGTGCTCACCCCCGGTGTCGTGCCGCCGGATCTCGTGCTCGTCGCGATGATGATGCTCCGCAAGGGCGGTACCTGCGTCTTGACCGGCATGGCGAAGGTGTCGGACTTGATGGTGCCGATGAGTCTGCCGGACATGGTCAGTTCCTGTAAGACGCTCAAGGGCGTGCTCTACGGCGCGATGAACCCGCGCGACGCGATGCCCAAGCTGCTGTCGATGTATGAGGCGGGCACCTTGAAGCTCGACGAACTCGTCACGCAGAAATACAAGCTCGACGACATCAACGAGGCGATGAAGGATCTGCGCGCCGGCAAGAACATTCGGGGCGTCATCGCATTCGGCTAGCCGCGGCGCGCCTCGGCGATCGTGGCCACGAGCAGCACCACTAGCACCACCGCGGCCACACCGGAACCGACGTACCAACCGGTTCCGTCGCCGCAGCGGTCGATGAGCTCGCAGCGGCGGCGAGCCACCGCACCGATCAGGACAGCCTGCAACGCGACCACGATGGCGGCAAGTGTCACCGCGGTGCGTACGCGCATCGCCTAGGCGACCCATCGGCCACGTCGCATCACACCGGTGACGGCGAGGTCCGCACTCAGAACAACCAGATCCGCGGGTGCGCCGGGCGCCAGCCCCGCCGAGGGGAAACCAAGCGCGCGCGCCGGACTGACCGACGCCATCCGCACCGCATCGATCAGCGCCTCGTCGCGGGGTAGCCCGCTGTTGGCGACGGCGAACCGGAACTGGTGATCCATCGTCGCGGTGCTGCCAGCGATCGTGTCGGTGTCAGCGACGCGGGCCACCCCGCCGACGACGTCCACGGCGAGCGGGCCCAACCAGTAGCGGCCGTCGGACATGCCCGCCGCCGCCATCGAGTCGGTCACCAGCGACACCCGGTCCGGCCCGGCGCTGCGAACGACATGCCGGTACAGCGCGGGATCCACATGCACTCCGTCGGTGATCAACTCGACTGTCACCCCTGGGTCTTCGAGCAACGCGATCACCGGGCCCGGCTCGCGGGTGTTGATCGGCCGCATCGCGTTGAACAGATGCGTGCCGACCGTCGCACCCGCGTCGATCGCCGACCGTGTCTGTCCGTAGGTCGCCTCGGTGTGACCGACCGCGGCGACCACGCCTGCGTCGACGATCTGTTGGATCGCCGCGAGCGCACCGTCACGTTCGGGCGCGACGGTGATCATCCGGATGGCGCCGCCGCCTGCGTCGAGCACGCGGTCGACCTCGGCGCGGTCCGGGTCGCGCATCAGGGTGGGCTGATGAGCGCCGCACCGTAGCGTCGACAACCACGGACCCTCCAGGTGGATGCCGTCGATGACGCCCGAACGGACGTCCTCCGCCAACGATGCGACCTGTCTCAGCAACTCCTCGGGTCCCGCGGTGACCAGCGACGCGACCATGGTGGTCGTGCCGTGCGCGCGATGAAACGTCGCGGCGGTGACCCTCTCGGTGCGGTCGGCCGAAGAGAAGTTCGCGCCTCCCCCGCCATGCAGATGCATGTCGACGAATCCGGGCACGACCGTCGCCGCACCGAGATCACGCTCGGCAGTCCGCTGCGCCCTGCCGGCCCCAACCGCAACGATGCATCCGCCCTCGGTGTCAATCCATCCGGGCCGCAACAGTTCTCGGCCGGTGATCACAGTGTCTGCGCTGATCAGCACGACGCTCAGATGCCCTGCCAGTCCGGTTTGGAGCGATAGGTCTCCCGGTAGTAGTCGACGAGCTGGAGCCTGCGGGCCGCCGCATCATCGAGCAGCACGGTGACGTGGGGATGGTGCTGCAGAATCGTCGCAGGCCACATCGCGCTCACCGGGCCCTCGACGAGGTGATGCACGGCCTCGGCCTTACTGCGTCCGGTGGCGACGAGAATGATGTGTCGGGCCGCCATGATGGTGCCGAGACCCTGCGTCAGGCAATGCGTGGGCACGGCATCCACGTCGCCGTCGAAAAATCGGGCGTTGTCGATACGGGTCTGCCTGGTCAACGTTTTGATCCGGGTGCGCGATGCCAGCGAGGAACCCGGTTCATTGAAGCCGATGTGTCCGTCGGTGCCGATTCCCAGGATCTGCAGATCCACGCCGCCCGCCGCCTGTATTGCGTTCTCGTACGCCGCGCAGGCGGCTGCGATGTCGGCGGCCAGCCCGTCGGGGCCGTCGACGGCTCCTGGTGCGAAATCGACCCTGGAGACGAACACCTCGTCGATGACGTTGCGATAGCGCTGCGGGTGGTCGGCAGGCAGTCCGACATATTCGTCAAGCGTGAATCCACGGGCATGGGTGAACGAGACGAGGCCCACCTCATACCGCGCTGTCAGCTGGTCATAGATGGCCAGCGGTGACGATCCTGTCGCCAGCCCGAGCACCGCATCACGTTTGCGGCACAACAACGCTGTGATCGCATCGGCCGCCAATCCGCCAATCTCCTCGGCATCGGCCAGGATGATGACTTCCATTACTTGTTCACAGTGAAAAGGTCTGCACCGGTGTCGATTTCGGATTCACTGGTCACGGCGGACGAGGTGACGACGTTGTCGGGCACCCGCTCGTCCATCACCACGACGGGGACTATCGGATTGAGACCCTTGGCTTCGACCGAAGGGACGTCATAGGTGATGATGAGTTGACCTGCGTTGACGTCTTCGCCTTGGGTGGCGTGTGCGGTGAATCCCTCCCCCTCGAGCGCGACGGTGTCAAGCCCCAGGTGCACAAGGATGCCGACGTTGTCGGACGTCAGGACGACGTATGCATGCGGCATCAGCCTCAACAGCTTGCCACTGACCGGGGCGACCGCTTCGACGACTCCGCGAACAGGGTCGACGGCCGCCCCGTAGCCCACCATGCCCGCCGAGAACACAGGATCGGGAAGGTTCTCGAGTCGAACGGCGCGCCCTTTGACGGGGGCGTGGACCAGCGTTGTGCTCACCCTGCCAACAATACGAGCGTGCCGACAAGAGGGTCTCAACTTCGCATGTTCTCGTCTAAGCTTCCGCTCAGCCTCGGCGGTAGGGACACATGCGGTGACAGGAGGGCGGCCGACCATGAGCCACGCGACGAAACCCACGGCGGGTCAAGGGAAGTCGGGCATGCGTTTCCCAGGATTTGCCCAATTGCAGCGGCTCGGCAAGAGCCTGATGCTGCCGATCGCAGTGTTGCCCGCCGCCGGCATCCTGCTGCGCCTTGGCCAGCCCGACCTGCTCGGCAGGATCGAAGCGCCGGTCATCGGGCCGTTCTTCAAGGCGATGAGCGCGGCTGGCGAGGCGTTGTTCTCGAACCTGCCGTTGCTCTTCGCTGTCGGCGTCGCGATCGGTTTCGCGAGGAAGGCCGACGGATCCACAGCGTTGGCCGCCGTCGTCGGTTACCTGGTCGTCGAGGCGGTGTTCAAGACCATGTCGCCGATCGTGCTCGCCGGCGAGGTGGACAAGGCGGGTGAACAGGCGCAGATCAACTACAGCGTGTTCGCAGGCATCGTGGTCGGCCTGGTCACGGCGTGGCTCTTCGACCGTTACCACACCATCAAGCTGCCGTCCTATCTCGGCTTCTTCGGGGGCCGACGGTTCGTCCCGATCATCGTGTCGCTTGTGTGTCTGTTCCTGGCATTCGCGATGAGCTACTTCTATCCGATCTTCGACGCCGGACTCACCGCGCTGGGCGAATTCATCGGCGGCGCAGGTGCACTCGGCGCATTCGTGTACGGCTTCGCCAACCGCATGCTGATCCCGCTCGGCCTGCACCACATCCCGAACTCCTACATCTGGTTCCTCTACGGCGACTACCAGCCGCCCGGCGGCGCGGCCGTGACCGGCGAGTTGACCCGGTTCGCCGCGGGCGATCCCACCGCGGGCATCCTGACCTCGGGGTTCTACCCGATATTGATGTTCGGCCTTCCGGCGGCGGCGCTGGCGATGATCCACGTGGCCAACAAGAAGCAACGCAAGGTCGCCGTCGGCATCCTTGCGGCGGCCGCGCTGACCGCGTTCCTGACCGGTGTCACCGAGCCCCTCGAGTTCGCGTTCATGTTCGTCGCCTTCCCGCTGTACCTCATCCACGCGGTGCTGACGGGCCTGTCGCTGGCGATCGCCTACCTGCTCGACATCCACCTCGGCTTCTCGTTCTCGGCGGGCCTCATCGACCTGCTCCTGTACGGCACCGCACCCGCCGCGAAGAACATTCCACTGCTCATCGGCATGGGCGTGGTGTTCTTCGTCGTCTACTACCTGCTGTTCCGGTTCGCGATCACGAGATGGAACCTGCGCACCCCCGGCCGCGAACCGGAGGACGAGTTCGAGGCCGAGGAGGAGGCGAACCTCGGCGAGGGCGGGGAC
>JAEZKH010000389.1 GCA_023415515.1 Actinomycetes bacterium | reverse complement strand
ACCAGGTCGTAGGACTCGTCGGCCAGCCGGGTCAGCACCTCCTGCGCGCGACCGCCGATCAACCTGGTGCGCGAGGGCCCGATACCGGCTTCGGAGAACGCCTGTTTGGCGAGGCGCTGGTGCTCGGGTTCCACGTCGATGGTGGTGAGCACGCCGTCGTCGCGCATTCCGGAGAGCAACCACAGGCCGCTGACGCCGGCTCCCGTGCCGACCTCGACGACGGCTTTCGCGCCGCTGATCTTGGCCAACACACTCAGCAGCGCGCCGACCGCGGGGCTGACGGCGCCCGCTCCGGTCTCGACGGCGCGGTCGCGGGCCGCCGCCACGATGGCGTCCTCGGAAATCGAGTTCTCCGCGTGATTGACGATCGACTCGGCGCGGCTGGGGGACGGCTGGCTCGCCGGGTCATCGGCCATGCCCGCAGCGTAGAGGGACGCCGATTCGGCCACCGCCGCGACACGCCCGTCGGGCCGAGGTCAAATCGGTTCGCCTTGGCGCGGTTTGCCCAGGTGGAAATGGGTGACATCGGTAACAAACCGGGTTTCTCAGGGAAAGTTCAGTCGACTCATATGGCAGCCACACCGCGGTCGGGAACGGTAAGCGGCATGGAACACGGCGGACGCTGGCGCTCTGGGAATAACCACGTCGATCGTCGTGTTGCCGCAGATGTCGCGTTACCGACAAGCGGTAAACGCTGTGATCTGGAGGATCCGACGACCACAACACAGACGGCACCCCATCTGGCTCCCGTTTCGATGTCGCATCTCGAGCAGTACACCGACGGGGAATGGGTTGAGCCTTCCGATGAACCGCAGGGCACGGCGATATTCGACGCCACAGGCGACCAGTCCACGATGCCTTCGTGGGATGAGTTGGTGCGCCAGCACGCCGACCGGGTCTATCGCCTGGCCTACCGGTTGTCCGGCAACCAGCACGATGCCGAGGACCTGACGCAGGAGACCTTCATCCGCGTCTTCCGGTCCGTGCAGAACTATCAGCCCGGCACCTTCGAGGGCTGGCTGCACCGCATCACCACAAACCTGTTCCTCGACATGGTCCGCAGGCGCGGGCGCATCCGGATGGAGGCACTGCCCGAGGACTACGACCGGGTGCCCGCCGATGAGCCCAACCCGGAGCAGATCTATCACGACTCGCGACTCGGGCCCGACCTGCAGGCCGCGCTGGATTCGCTCGCGCCGGAGTTCCGCGCCGCAGTCGTGCTGTGCGACATCGAAGGGCTGTCGTATGAGGAGATCGGGGCGACGCTGGGCGTGAAGCTGGGTACGGTGCGCAGCCGCATCCACCGCGGTCGACAGGCATTGCGGGACCACCTGGCGCGACACTCGGCCGACACGGCCAGGTCCGCCTGACCGTTCCCGGGTGTCGGGCGACGTGTCCCGCGCTACATTCAAGTGATAACCGTCTGTCGCGATGGTGATGGGCCGAGAGGAGCGGGGTGATGGCCGACCCGGGGCATGTGTTTCGCCGCGCGTTCTCCTGGCTGCCCTCCCAGTTCGCCTCGCAGAGTGACGCACCGGTCGGCCCGCGGCAGTTCGGCTCGACAGAGCATCTCTCCATCGAGGCGATCGCCGCATTCGTCGACGGTGAACTGCGGATGACCGCTCATCTGCGCGCGGCCCACCATCTGTCTCTGTGCACCGAGTGCGCAGCCGAGGTCGACGCCCAACGGCAGGCCCGCGCCGCATTGCGCGACTCGCGTCCCATCGCCATCCCGACTTCGCTGCTTGGGCTGCTATCGCAGATCCCGCAGGACACCGCGCAGGTCCAGGCCGACGAAAACGAGCAGACCGAGTTTGCTGACGAGCCAATCCGTCACCGCCGCAAGCGCCGGTAGTCTGGACGACAACCACAGCACAGGGGTGCGCCGGAGAACAACGGCGACAAAAAGAGAGTGAAACCACCGGTGACCAAGCAGGACCAGACCGAGAGCAATCGCGTCCCGCCGCGCCCTGTCTCGCGGCCGCCTGTCGACCCCTCCACCACCCGAGCTTTCGGCAGGCCGGCGGGCGTCAACGGTTCGTTCGTCAGCGCGGGCAAGCACCCCGATCAGGGTGAGTTCACGCCGACCAACCAGGCGCCCGACCCGGTGCTGCACGAGGCCTTCGGGCGGCCCAACGGCATGGGCGATTCGTTGCAGCGCCATCCCGCCGACATCGGCGCGCTGGAGGCCGAGCGTGACCGGGAGAAGCCGCAGGAGCCCGACGACCCGTGGCGTGACCCGGGCGCCACCGCTGCGCTCGGTACGCCCGCGGTGCCCGCGCCCCCACCGGCGCCCGCCCCGGCGAACGTGGGCAAGCTCGGTGTGCGCGACGTCCTGTTCGGCGGCCGGGTTTCCTATGTCGCGTTGGCGGTTCTGGCGATCACTGCGCTGGTGATCGGGATCGCGGGGGGTTGGGTCGGTCGCAAAACGGCTGAGGTCGTGGAGGCGTTCACCACGTCGAAGGTGACTCTTTCCACCGACAACCGCGCCGAACAGCCAGAGGGCCGGTTCGCGAAAGTCGCGGCGTCGGTGGCCGATTCGGTGGTCACCATCGAAGCTGTCGGTGACAACGAGGGTGCGCAGGGCTCCGGTGTGGTCATCGATCCGAGGGGCTACGTCGTCACCAACAACCACGTGATCTCCGAGGCCGCCACCAACCCCAGCCAGTACAAGCTGTCGGTGGTGTTCAACGACGGGAAAGAAGTGCCTGCCAATCTCGTGGGCCGCGACCCGAAGACCGACCTGGCCGTGCTGAAGGTAGACAACGTCGACAACCTCACCGTCGCGCGCCTGGGCGATTCCGACAAGCTGCACGTCGGCGACGAAGTGATCGCGGCGGGCGCGCCGCTCGGACTGCGCAGCACCGTCACCCAGGGCATCATCAGCGCGCTGCACCGGCCCGTTCCGCTGTCAGGGGACGGCTCCGACACCGACACCGTCATCGACGGTGTGCAGACCGACGCCGCCATCAACCACGGCAACTCCGGCGGTCCGCTGATCAACATGAACTCCGACGTCATCGGCATCAACACGGCAGGAAAGTCGTTGTCGGACAGTGCAAGCGGGCTGGGCTTCGCGATCCCCGTCAACGAGGTGAAGAACGTCGTCGAGGCGCTCATCAAGGACGGCAAGATCGCGCATCCGACGCTGGGGCTGACCGCGCGTTCGGTGAGCAACGACCTCGCCTCCGGTGCGCAGGTGGCCAACGTCAAGGCCGGTGGCCCTGCGGAGAAGGCGGGCATTCTGGAGAACGACGTGGTGGTGAAGGTCGGTGACCGCACCGTCGCCGACGCCGATGAGTTCGTTGTCGCGGTTCGTCAGTTGAAGATCGGTCAGGACGCGCCCATCGAGGTGGTCCGCGACGGTAGGCATGTCACGCTTACCGTCAACCCCGGATCCGACAACAGCACGTAATGTTCGCCAACGTCGGGTGGGGCGAGATGTTGCTCCTGGTGATCGCCGGACTGGTCATTCTCGGACCGGAGCGGCTGCCAGGCGCTATCCGGTGGACGTCGAGTGCGGTCCGTCAGGCACGCGATTACGTCAGCGGCGCGACCAAACAACTGCGCGACGACCTCGGCCCCGAGTTCGACGATCTGCGGGAACCGCTCAGCGAACTGCAGAAGCTACGCGGAATGACCCCGCGCGCGGCACTGACCAAACACCTTCTCGACGGCGATGATTCGATCTTCACCGGCAAGTTCGACCAACCCGACGACAAGCCCGTCGTGCCGCCCGCGGCGGAGCCGACACCGCCGACTCCGACAACCCGCCAGCCGGGCGTGACCCCGTTCGACAGCGACGCGACCTAGGCGATACCCGCGCGCCCGGTCCTTGCGCGACGCGCTAGCGGCCGCTGGGATCCAGGCCGAGCGACATCCCCGCGAGCCCGCGCTTGCGCGACGACAGCGCGTCGGCGATACCGCGCAACTCCTTGCCCGCCGCCGAGTCCGGCGCACTCAGCACCAGCGGCACCCCGGCGTCGCCCGCCGACACCAGCGCGGGATCGAGCGGCACCTGGCCTAGCAACGGCACGTCCGCGCCGATGGCACTCGTCAGTCGCTCGGCCACTTGACGCCCACCGCCCTCGCCGAACACCTGCATCGTCGTGCCGTCGGGCAGTACGAGCCCGGACATGTTCTCGACCACGCCGACGATGCGCTGACGGGTCTGCAGCGCGATCGCGCCCGCACGCTCGGCCACTTCGGCCGCCGCGAGTTGTGGCGTCGTCACCACGAGGATTTCGGCGCCTGGGATGAGCTGCGCCACCGAGATGGCGACGTCGCCCGTGCCAGGTGGCAGGTCGAGCAGCAGCACGTCGAGATCGCCCCAGTACACATCGGCGAGGAACTGCTGAAGCGCCCGGTGCAGCATCGGGCCTCGCCACACCACCGGCGTGTTGCCCTGGGTGAACTGCGCTATCGAGATCACCCGCACGTCGTGCGCGATCGGCGGAAGGATCATCGACTCCACCTGGGTCGGCCGGTCGGTGGTGCCCATCATCCGCGGGACCGAATGTCCGTAGATGTCGGCGTCGAGTACGCCGACCGACAATCCCCGTGTCGCCATCGCGGCGGCGAGGTTCACCGTGACGCTGGACTTCCCGACACCGCCCTTGCCGGACGCGACCGCATACACCCGGGTCAGCGAGCCCGGCTGGGCGAAGGGGATCACGGGCTCGCGAGCATCGCCGCGCAACTGCTTTCGCAACTCGGTGCGCTGCTCGTCGTTCATGACATCGAGGCTGACCCTGACCGCGCCGGTGCCCGGCACGTCGGCGACCGCGGCCGCGACCCGCTCGGAGATCTCGGTCTTCTTCGGACAGGCTTCGGTGGTCAAATACACCCCGACGTGCACCCCGCCGTCGGCGTCGACCTCGACGCTCTTGACCATGCCGAGCTCGGTGATCGGCCTGCGCAACTCGGGGTCGATCACCTTGGCGAGGCCGGCTCGTATCGCGGATTCCAGCTCGGTGGCGTGTTCTGACATCACCGCCGAGTCTAGGCCGAACGGTTCGGTGGGTTCGCCGCCCGGGGTTCGGTCAGGCTGGCGGGCCCGGCGCGGGTCCGACGACCGGGCCTGGGG
>JAEZKH010000365.1 GCA_023415515.1 Actinomycetes bacterium | reverse complement strand
GGGTCATCACTGGGCGGGGCCGCTGCATCGCCGCTTCGGCGTTGCGGCGACCGCACGGGCCGCGTTTGCCGTTTAAAACACCCACGACGAGGTCGACCGGCTGGTGGCAGGCGTGAAGCGCGCCATCGAATTCTTCGGCAGGGCTTGAGGTATCGGCCCGTGCGGATCGAACAGATGTACCAGGAGGTGATCCTGGATCACTACAAGCACCCGCATCACCGCGGGTTGCGTGAGCCGTTCGGCGCCGAGGTGCATCACGTCAATCCGACGTGCGGTGACGAGGTGACGCTGCGCGTCGCGTTGTCCGACGACGGTGAGCGGGTTCTGGACGTGTCGTATGACGGGCAGGGCTGCTCGATCAGTCAGGCCGCCACATCGGTCCTCAGCGACCTGGTGATCGGTGCGGGCGTCGGTGACGCGCTGCAAACCGTGGCGGCATTCAACGAGATGATCTCGTCCCGCGGCAACGTCGAGGGCGACGAGGATGTGCTCGGCGACGGCATCGCCTTCGCCGGGGTGGCCAAGTATCCGGCACGCATCAAGTGCGCGTTGCTGGGCTGGATGGCCTTCAAAGACGCAGTGGCGCAAGCCAGTGAGGAGATGTCCGATGAGCGAAACCGCAGTGCCTGACCAGGAGTTCATCGCCGATCTGGAGGAGGCGATGCGTGACGTCGTCGATCCCGAGCTCGGCATCAACGTCGTGGACCTCGGCCTGGTCTACGGATTGGACGTCGAGGAGGGCGACGGCGGCAAGGTCGCGCTGATCGACATGACACTGACGTCGGCGGCCTGCCCGCTCACCGACGTCATCGAGGATCAGTCGCATCAGGCGCTCGTCGGCGCCGGCCTGGTCAAAGAGATCAAGATCAACTGGGTGTGGAACCCGCCGTGGGGACCCGACAAGATCACCGAGGACGGCCGCGAGCAGTTGCGCGCCCTCGGCTTCACGGTCTAGCTCGAGCTCCGGTCAGCGGATTTCTTCTCCCCACTGCATCTGTTCGCGCAGCGCGGGTTTGAGCACCTTGCCCGCCGGATTGCGCGGCAACGGTTCGGCGCGGAAACTCACGTACTGCGGGGCGTTGTAGTCCGCGATGCGGTCCTTGACGAAGGCGTGGATCTCCCGCTCATCGAGTTCGGCGCCCGGCAATGGGACGACGACAGCGCCGACCTTCTCGCCCATCATCTCGTCGGGCACACCAAGCACGGCGGCTTCGAAGATGCCCGGGTGCTGCGCAAGCGCGTTCTCCACCTCAACGCAGTACACGTTTTCGCCGCCGCGGCAGATCATGTCCTTCAAGCGGTCCACGATCTGCACGAAACCCTCGTCGTCGATGCGCGCCAGATCACCTGTGTGCAGCCAGCCGTCGACGAAGGTCTCGGCCGTCTTCTCCGGGTTGTTCCAGTAGCCGGCGACCACGTTCTGGCCCCGGATCAACAGTTCGCCGACGCCGGTCGCCGCGTCCGGATCGAGGAGATCGAGTTCGACGGGCGGAGCCGCGAGTCCGACCGTCTCCGGCCGCGACTCGGCGAACTCGTCGGGCAGCACAGTGGACACCGAGGACGTCTCGGTGAGCCCGAAACCGTTGGCCAGACGGGCATTCGGGAATGAGGTCCGCAGTCGCGCGACGACGTCCGGCGGTGTCGGCGCGCCGCCGTAGGTGACCCAACCGACGCCGCTGTAGTCGAAGTCGGCGAAGTTCGGCTGGTGCATCGCGAGCCAATAGATCGCCGGCACCGACGTGAGCACGTTGATGTTGTCGTCGGCGACCGACCGCAGAAACGCCTGCACGTCGAACGTAGGCATGATCACCGCGGTACCGCCCAGGTGGATCGTCGGCAGTAACTGGCTGTTGCAGCCGGTGGCGTGGAACAGCGGCACCGAGATCAAGTTGCGGATCGCCACCCCCGCGGGAATCTGCAGCGCACGCATGCCCGTCTCGATGTTGGACAGGAAGTTCTCGTGGGTCACCATCGCACCCTTCGGAAACCCCGTCGTCCCGCTGGTGTACATCAGCGCCGCCAGCGTGCTGTGCTCGGCGGCGTCCGTCACGAACATCTCGCCGTCGGGCAGCGGAGAGTCGGAACCGAGCACCACCTCGGCGCCGGCGTCGGTGACGACATAGGACACCTCGTCGGCAGAGAAGCGGGTGTTGACCGGGACGACGACCGCACCGGCCATCAGCGTGCCCCAGAATGCAAGGCACCAGTCGAGGCCATTGCCGTAGCGGTTCGCGACGCGATCGCCTGGCCGCACACCCGTCGCTCGTAGTCCGCCGGCAACGCGCGCCGAGCGCTCCCACAACTGCCGGTACGTCACCCGCTCGCCGCCGAGGACGACGACGCACTCGGCGTCGGGGGCACGCTCGACCGATGCCAGGAACATGTCGATCAGGGATCTCGCCAGTCCCGAGTAGCGCAGCACACCGTCGCCGGTACGAACCACACCCGACATGTCGAACGGCGACATCCGGCCGGTGCGGCCCTGCTTGACGATCATGGTGGTCGAATGCTTCACCGCTGACATGGCTGTAGTGTCCCGCCCCTCGTCGTCGTGTGTGGGCGAACTCTGCGAAACGCGCGTGATCAGGTGAAGACGTCGTTGAGGGTCACGGTCTGGAGATTACGGCTGCTGATCAGGCTCGCCAATTGGCCGTAAACCCCGGTGATCGTCGGCAGGTTGGCGTGAGCCAGCACGATCTGTTGCGGCGTGAACGATGCCTGGGCGCAGGAAACGAGGTTGGCGGCGGTCTCGGGCAGCGAGTCGCCGATCGTTGCGCTCCAGAGCGTCACCGTGGTGTAACCGAGACCGGCGGCTACCCGGTCGATCGCCCCATTGTGCACTCCGTACGGCGGGCGAAAGAACGGCGTGCCGTCGGTGCCGTAGGTGTTGCGCAGAAAGTCCGCGTTGCGCTGGATCTGATCTCGGACCGCATCGAGGCTGATCCTGTTGAGATAGGGATGTGACCACGTGTGATTGGCCACCTGGATCTGACCGGAGTCGACCATGGGGCGTATCGCAGGCGCGTTGTCGGTCCAGGACCTGTTGGCGCCGTTGACGAAGAAGGTCAGCCGGATGCCGGTGTCCCGGCAGAACTGCGCGAAGGCGGCGACGACCGAACTGCTTGCGCCGTCGTCGACGGTCAGCGCCAGCTGGTTGCCATCTCCGGGAAGCCGCGTCAGCACACCGATCGGCGGCGGGACGCGTGCCCCGGTGACCAAGGCCGCGGTGCCGAGCGCCATCGCCACCAGCACACTGCGCCTGTCGACCGAAGACACGTCCCGATGGTAACTGCTGCTCCCGCGTCGAGCGTCGAATGCTTTCTGCTGCTTTGCTTCTCGTATCCTGAAAAGGCGCTGGACGCGGCGACGACAACGTCAGGCGCTCCTCGCGGTCAGGAAGTCGCGCATCAGATCGGCCACCTCCTCTACTGCAGTCTCCAGAAGGAAGTGGCCGCCGTCGAGGAGGTGGATCTCGGCGTCGACGGCGTCCTTGCTGAACGCGCGGGCGCCGTCGGGTCCGAAGATCGGGTCGTTCTCGCCCCACACCGCGAGTACCGGCACTCCGCTGGTGCGCAGATACTCGTGAAGCGCCGGGTACATCGGCGGATTCGTGGCGTAGTCGCGGAACAGTTTGAGCTGGACCAGATCGTTGCCCGGCCGCGCGATCAGCGCAGCGTCGTGTAACCAGGTGTCCGGGCTGACGAGAGTCTCATCGGAGACGCCTGCCACGTACTGCCACCTGATTGCTTCGGGACCCAGCGCGGTGCGGACGGCGGCCTCGGTGACCGGGGTCTGCTCGCGTTGGTACTCCCACACCGAGGTCCAGAAGCTCTCGACGAAGCCGTCGTCGTACCCATTGCCGTTCTGGGTGATGATCGCGGTGATCGCGGCGGGATGGCGCAGTGCGAGCCGCCAGCCGATCGGCGCGCCGTAGTCCTGCACGTAGATCGCGTACTTGGACACGCCGAGCTGGTCGAGGAGGCCCTCGGTGAGGTCGGTCAACGCGTCGAAGGTGTAGTCGAACTCGTCGGCGCCGGGGGCGTCGGACAGACCGAAGCCCAGATGGTCGGGTGCGATCACATGGAAGGTGTCGGCCAGCCGTGGAATGAGGTCGCGGAACATGAACGAGCTGGTGGGGAACCCGTGCAGCAGCACGACAGTAGGGGAGTTCGGGTTGCCTGCTTCGCGATAGAACAGCCGCCTGCCGCTGACGGTGGCGTAGCGGTAGTGTGTGGCGATTCCCATGACTAACTCCCTTAAAGTGGTGTACTGGTTATAAATAGTGAACGCCGCTTTGTGTAACCTGTCAATGTCGGTTTGGAGGTTAGTTATGGAATTGGTGGTGGCCGATGCCGACGACGAGGCATTCCTTCTCGACCTGTTGAACACGACGCCGGTCGTCGACGGACTGGTCTATGACCAATTGGCCGATCCCGCGGTGGCCCGGCAGTGGGTGCGTGACCACGGTGGCGCCGCGACGAACGCCGAGACGACCGCGCTCGTCGAGGTCAGGGCGGTCCTGCAGGACGTGGTGCGTGGTGAACGGTCCGCCGCCGCGCTGCGGCCGTTTGTCGCAGGTGCCCAGTTGCGGCCTGTCGTCAAGCCCGACGGCATCGATTGGCGTATCGAGACCGGGGACACGCCGGTGGCCGCGGCACGGGCGGTGTTGGCGTGGGATGCGCTGCGGATCTCGAGCCCGGGGCGCCTGCGGCCTTGCGCCAACAGCGGATGTCGACTGTTCTTGATAGACCGAAGCAAACCCAACACGGCAAGGTGGTGCTCGATGGCGATCTGCGGCAACAGGATGAAAGCCCGTCGGCACTACCTCCGCACACGTGCGGGTGACGAATGAGCGTGCCGGCGCGACTGGTGTCGGTGAACGTCGGTATGCCCGCCGATGTGCCGTGGCGCGGCAGGACCGTCCACACGGGCATCTACAAGACCCCGGTCAGCGGACCGGTCATGGTTCGCAGGCTGAACGTGGACGGCGACGGCCAGGGCGACCTCAACGGCCACGGCGGCGAACAGCGCGCCGTGATGGTCTATCAAATCGAGTCCTACGAGCATTGGAAGCGCCACCTCAACCGCGACGACCTGACACCCGGGATGTTCGGCGAGAACTTCACGATCACCGGTCTCGGCGACGATGAGGTCTGTATCGGCGACCGCTACCGCATCGGCGAAGCCGAGTTCGAAGTCACCCAACCCCGGGTCACCTGCTTTCGCGTTGGCATGCGCCTCGGCGAGCCCGATATGCCGAATCTGCTTGTCGCCCATCGGCGCCCAGGCTTCTACCTGCGGGTGATCACCGAGGGCCGGGTGTCGGCGAACGACGTCATCGAGCGGACGCGGCGCGGCAGGCATGAGTTGAGCGTCGCCGACATCGATGCGCTGCTGTACCTGCCTGGGCACGACGCCGCCATGTTGGGCAAGGCCGTCGACGTTCCTGCGCTGAGTCCGGGCTGGCGGCAGTCCTTCGCCGAAATGCTCGCCGCACCCACAGAATCGGCCGACAATCAGCCGGGCTGGGCCGGGTTTCGCCGGCTGCGCGTCGTCGCCACCCGCCGGGAGAGCACTGACGTGCTGTCGATCGAGTTCGAGTCCGAAGACGGCGCGCCGCTACCGCAACCACGCCCCGGTCAGTATCTCACCCTGCGCATTCCTGATGCCGGGAATCCCACTCCGCTGCGCAGCTATTCGCTGTCGGGTGACATCGCGGCAGGCCGCTATCGCATCAGCGTCAAGCGCGCGGAGCACGGCGTGGTGAGTCGATGGCTGCACCGCAACGCCGAAGCGGGCGCCGTCGTCGAGGTCGCCGCACCGCGGGGTGACTTCTACCTCGGTGACGACGCGGGTCCAGTCGTCCTCGTCTCGGCCGGCATCGGCGTCACGCCGGTGCTCGCGATGCTGCACGCGCTGGCCAGTCAACGCAGCGAGCGCGAAATCCACTGGCTGCACGTCACTCGCGACGAACGGTCGCTGGCGTTCGGACCCGAGGTGAGCGCGCTGATCGCGTCGTTGCCACACGCCGACAGCAGAATCTTCTACACCGCCGACACCGGCCGCCCCGACGGGCGGGCGATGGCCACCCTGAAACTTCCCCTGGATGCCCACGTATACCTCTGCGGCCCAGACGAATTCATGGCTGATGTCCGGCGCGCAATTGAAAGTGCAGGCATCGACGCGGCCCGTATCCACAGCGAGCTGTTCAGCGCGCTCCCGCCGATCAACCCCGGCGTCGTCGATGCGCCGCGCCGTGCACCGCACGAACCCGATGGGCCAGCGGGAAACGGGCCGCCGGTGTCGTTCTCCCGCAGCGGGATAACCGCCAATTGGTCAGGACAGTACAGCAGCCTCCTCGAGTTCGCTGAAGCCTGCGACGTGCCCACCCGGTTCTCCTGCCGAAGCGGCGTGTGCCATACCTGCGTCACACCGGTCATCGCGGGTGAGGCGGTCTACGGCCCGGCTCCGCTCGAACCCCCAGCCGAAGGCACAGTGCTGATCTGCGTCGCCCAACCGCGCGAAACCCTCGTGCTGGACCTCTGATCACCTCCACAATCAGGTCATGGTGACGGTGCCGGCCTTCGTGTGGCGATACGGGCCCCTGCTTCGGGGCGTGATTCTCGGCGTCGCCGTCGGCGGTGTCCTGGGCGTGCTGGCCTGGATCGACTCCGGGTTTCCGTTCGTCGGCCTGATCGCGTTCGCGGCGTTGTTCATCTTCTACGGCGGATTCATGGCACGGCGGATGACACGCTGCTGGCCCAGCGCCGCGTCGTTGAGCGGTAGAGACCGCGAACGCGTCGCCGATGCCGCCCGACGTGGGTTGTGCATCGACGACCCGCAGCTGGTGCCCGCGCTCACTGACTACCGCAACGGCCTGCAGGTCGCCGCCGAGAATGCCAAGCCGCTGCGATGGGTGATCGGGGCCGTACTCGTCGCCTCGGTCTTCTCGGCCGGCTACGACGCCGTATACGGATCCCGCGGCAACCTGATCGTGTCGTTGATCTACCTGGTCATGCTCGGATTCGAACTGTTCTGGTGGCCCAACCGCCAGGCCCGGATACTGGCCAACGCCGATCACGCCGTAGACGTGGCGAAGGTCTCTGACTAAGGTCAGAGAAATGACCGCCGAGAGGGTGGCTCAGGTTCGCCGGTTCAACCGCACCGTGACGAACCGCATCGGTGTGCTCAACGACAACTTCCTGGCCAGCAACCGCTCCCTGAGTCAGAACCGGCTGCTGTGGGAGGTCGGCGCCGAGGGATGCGACATCCGGTCGCTGCGCGCGCGACTCGATCTGGACTCGGGTTACCTCAGCAGGCTGCTGCGGTCGTTGGAACGTGACGGGTTGTTGGTGGTCGAGCAGAGTCGGGACGACGGTCGCGTCCGGATCGCTCGGCTGACCGCAGCAGGACTGCGTGAGGTCGAAACGCTCGACCGACGCTCCGATGAGGCGGCTTCTGCAATCCTCGCTCCGCTCAACGACGGTCAGCGCGAACGGTTGGTGGCGGCGATGGCGGAGGTCGACCGCCTGCTCACGGCGTCCACCGTCGAAGTCCGCGAGTGCGATCCGCGTGCACCGCAGGCGCAGTGGTGCCTGGACACCTACTTCGCCGAACTCGCCGAACGGTTCGACGGCGGCTTCGACCCGTCGAAGAAGCCGTTCGGCAACGAGGACATGACCCCACCCGCGGGTCTCCTGTTGGTGGCCACCCTGCATGGCGAACCGGTCGGATGCGGCGCGATGACGTTGCTGCCCCGAAAAGTGGCTTATATCAAACGAATGTGGGTCGCGCGCAGCGTCCGTGGACTCGGACTCGGCCGACGGCTGCTCGCCGAGTTGGAGGAGCGGGCACGCTCTGCAGGGGTGCGCACGGTGCAGTTGGAGACCAAGGACGTCCTGCGCGAGGCGATCAGCCTGTACGCCTCGGCCGGATACCGCGAAGTGGCGCCGTTCAACGACGAACCGTACGCCGATCACTGGTTCCAGAAGGCACTCGGGTAGTACCCGGCGGGGTACCGGGGCTGTTTGTTAGGGCAGCCATACCTATTGTCTCTAAGGTTAGGTTAAGCTAATGTTCACGCGTCACTCAGACACTCAACATGCACTTGAGCCACAGGAGAAAGCGTGCAATCTGTTCCCCGTACCAATTCAATGGAGAACGACTTCGTCGCTGGTCGGTCGCCCTCAACCGCGCACAAGTGGCTGGCGGCCGGTATCGCAACGGTCGGTGCGTTCGCCGTCGCTACCAGTTCGGTATCGCCGGTAATCGACGACCTGAAAGCTCAGGAGCGCGCGGTAGCGGCCCAGGAGCGCGCAGTGGCGCTGGCGGCCGCTGAGAATCCTCTCGAGGTGCTGCAGAAGTTCGTCGCAGAAACACTGGTCAATTCGGGATATCTGCAAATCAACGCCACAAACGCGGCGGAGGCACTCGGCGCTGCGTTCGTCGATCAAGACATCCTGGGTCAACTCGGGGACGTCCTGTCGGCCAGCGCGAGCGACCCTGAAGCGACGCTGGCAGCATTGGTCGCCTTCCAGGCGCTGCAGAGCACGGCCATCCAGAACGCTCTCTTCGCCCCGGATGATCCGGCCACGCCTGCGGTCGAAGGAGGCGTCTTCACGCGCCTGGGACCGGAGCTGGAGAATCTCTTCACCAACATCCTGCCGGACATGTTGAAGTACGACACGCCCACGCAGGGCGCCACCCCCGGCTACCAACCCCGCCAGGGCGACGAGGTGCCGGGTGTGTTCACCCAGCCTCTCTTCGAACTCAACTACTGGTTCGTCGAGTACTTCCTGCGTGTTCTGCAACCGTTGACCCCGATCAACGATCTCGCCGGCCAGTTCGTGGCGAGCCTGCCCGGTGGAGATGAGTCTCAGCTGCCGGAGTTGCTCGGCGCGTTGTCCGAGTTCGGCGCCACCAGGGCGCTTTTGGGGCCGTTCCAGACCACGGCGTTCCAGTTCACTGCCGTCCTCGACTCGGTATACGAGGCAGTCGAGTCCGGGGACAACGAGGCGGTGGCCGGCGAACTCGCCAACCTGCCTGTCAAGCTCGCAAACGCGTTCGTCAACGGGTTCACGCCTGAGTTCAGCCTGTGCACGAACGCCAACGGCTGTGCACCACGGAGCCTGGAGTGGCCCAGCCAGCTTGATCCGGGATCGCAAGGCGGTCTGGTCAGGTACTTGCTGGTGGACTTCCCGAACTCGGTGACCCGCATCCTGACCGGGACTGCACCTACGCCCACGGTTCCATCGGAACCCTTGACGCCGCCGACCCAGCTCCCCAGCTCGGCGAACACCGCGCTGAGCAAGGTGTCGTCGACCGCTCTTCCGAGCGACGGGAACACAGTGACCTTGCCTACCGGCGACGGTACGAACAAGGACACGACACGCACCACCAAAAAGGGCGCCAGCAGCGACCGTCAGACGAATGTCGTCTCGCGGATCGCCGACAGGGTCCAGGGCAACATCGCCAAGGCGACGGGTGCGGCCACCGGCGGCAAGCACGCTGCCGACGCCGAGTCGGCCACCGGCGGCCAGGATCGCGTCACGGTCCGAGACCTGGTGTCGCGGTTGGGCATCGACAAGAAGCCCACGAAGAACAGCGGCGACACCGGGACGGACAACGAGAAGAAGGACGCCCCCACGTCGGAGGATTCGTCCACCAGCTAGTAGAGGCCATGGGTTCTCCGTGGATGTCGAAACCGCCCCGGCCCGAAAGGAGCCGGGGCGGCTTCTCCTTTCGCTCCGGTAAGGTCACACCACGATGACCGACACCGGGTACCGGCTCGCCCGTGAGCTCACCGACCTGACCGCCGAGGTCCGAGCCGTCCCGCGCCCCGCGACTCCGACGCTCGACGCCCCGTACTCGTTGCGCGTCGCGGACGCAGCCGATGCCCCGATGGTCGCTGAGTGGATGAATCGACCTCACTTGGCGCAGGCGTGGGAGTACGACTGGCCGGTGGAACGCTGGCAGCGCCACATCGAGGCGCAGCTGGCGGGCGAATACTCGCTGCCGATGATCGCCGGCAGGCACGGCGTCGACGCCGGATATCTCGAGTTGTACCGGGCCGCAAAGGATTCCATCGCCCCGCGCTACGACTGCGATCCCTTCGATCTGGGCCTGCACGCTGCCATCGCCGACGTGTCGGTGGTCAACCGCGGATTCGGGCCGTTGCTTCTGCCGCGGATCGTGGCGAGCGTTTTCCGCGCCGATCCGCGGTGTCTGCGGGTGATGTTCGACCCCGATCACCGCAACAGCGCCGCTCGACGGCTGTGCGAGTTCGTCGGGTGCACGTTCCTCGGCGAGCACGACATGGCGAACCGTCGGATGGCGCTCTACGCGCTGCCCCGTCCGATCATCGAGTCGTAACCGTCATAGTCGGGTTTCATCGCGGCCGCGACGAGTTCCCACAGCACTTCGTCGGTGCCGCCCCCGATACGGGCCAATTTCATATCGCGCCACCATCGGCCCAGGGGTGTTTCGTCGACGAGATAACCTGCGCCGCCGAAGATGTGCATACATTCCGAGATGACTTCTTCACCGAGTCGGGCCGCGCTGACCTTCATTGCCGCGGCCTCGCGCAGATCGAGGCGACCGCCGGCGGCGATACCGCGAAGCGCATGGCAGAGCATGTCGACCCGAGACTGCAGATCGGCGATCCGCATTCGGAGTGCCTGGTGTTCGAAGAGCGTGCTACCGAACTGGCGCCTGCGCATCATGCGTGCCAGGGTGATGGCCAGTGCCCGTTGGCACGACGACGCCACCTGGCCGGCGATCGACATCCGTTCGTGCGCAAGACCCCAACTGATCGCCGCCAGACCGGTGCCCGGGCGGGCGATGAGCGCGTCGGCCGGCACCCAGGTGTCGATCTCGACCGCGGCCGTGACCAGCGGGCCCGCCCCCACCTTGTCGAAAGGCGCTGCCACGGTGACCTGAGCGGTCGGCACGGCGATCACCGCGACGTTGCCGTGCCTGCTCGCCGGGTCGTGGTCGACGCTTCGGGCCACCACGAGGATGTGGTCGGCAACGGAGGAGAGCGACACGAACTTCTTCACCCCCCGGACGTGAAATCCACCGTCGCGCGAGCAGATTTCGGTCTCGACGATCTGCAGATCCGATCCGCCCGACTCCTCCGAGGCGCCGATGCACAACACCGACGTACCCGCGATCGCATCGGCGCAGATGCCGGCGAGATGGTCCGACCGTCCGAACCGGCGAAGTATCGCGATGGCTGAGTCGTGGAGGCTGACCCCTACGCCGATACCAGCCGACGCGAGGCGGCCCAGCGCGGAAGACAATTCGATCAGCTTGGCGACATCGGGTTGTGCGCCGGTGGACCACTTGTCACGAAACACCCCCCGTGCGCCGAGGTGTTCGATCAGCTCGCGTGGAAAGAGTCCCGCCTCTTCGGCTTCGATTGTCCACGCGACGACGTTGTCATCGAAGGCTTCGGCCAGCAGGGCACGATACGCATCGACGTCGCAGTCGGGTGCCGCGGTCATCCGACACCCGCTTCCTGCAGCCAGCGTCGGACATCGAGACGGCGGAGCTTGCCCGAGGAGGTGCGAGGAAGCGACCCGGGTGCCATGAAGACCACCGCGGAGGGCACGACACCGCACTCAGAGGCGACCCTGCGGATCACTTCGTCGCGTGTGCCGTGCTCGTCGCGACCACGGAACTCGGCGGCGATGACGAGGCTCGGCCGAAGGGATGTCGGGCCCGCGGCGACGGCGACGACGGCGCCGTCGCGCATGCCGGGCACCTGGGTGACCACGCGTTCGACCTCGGTGGGAAAGATGTTGCGACCGGCGATCGAGATCAGTTCCTTGGCTCTCCCGCAGACCACGAGGCCGCCCCCCTCGGTGAGGTAGCCGATGTCGCCGGTGCGGAACCACGCTCGAGGTCTGATGGCTTGGCCGTCGAGGTAGCCGTCCATCATGGACGCACCTCGGATCTCGATCTCCCCGACGTCGCGGTGCGCCGGTCCGATCAAGTCGGCGCGTTCGCAGATGCGCACCTCGGTGCCGGGGATCGGCTCTCCGAGTACTGCGTGCCGCTGCCCACCTTCCGCGTCGGTGGCGACTTCGTCGAACTGCAATCCGGTGCCAGGAGCCGGAGCGGTTACGGCGCACGTGGATTCGGCCAGTCCGTAGGACGGCGCGGCCGCGCGGGAATCGAAGCCGAATCTCGACATCTCCACAGCGAAACGCGCGAAGCCGTCGCAGTCGACGGGCTCGCCACCGTTGATCGCGTACCGCAGTGCGCCGAGGTCGACGTCGGAGACCCGGCGGGCGTAGGTGCCGATGAGGTTGTAGGCGAAGTTCGGTGCCACCGTCAGCGTCGCGCGGCTGTCGGAAAGCCAGGTGAGCCAGCGAAAAGGCGACGCGGTGAAGGCCGAGGTCGGTGCCAACCACATCGGTGCGGCCGACAGGGCGCCGGCGAGCAGGAATATCAATCCCATGTCGTGGTAGAGGGGCAGCCACGAGAAACCGACATCGTCTGACGCGACGACCCGGGCGCGCTCGAGAAGACCGCGAACGTTGGCCAGAATCGCGGCGGGACTCAGAATCGCGGTGCGCGGTGTGCCGGTCGACCCCGCCGTGCCCTGCAGGACCGCGGGCGCGCCGGTGTGCGCCGGCGTGAAGACGGTAGGCGCAGTTGTGCGGCACGCGACGACGTCATCGACGACACGAACGCCGGGGTGTTGCCGGTCCCGCAGCAGTCCGAGATGACGGCCGTTGCTGAACACGGTTGTGACATCGAGGCTTTCGAAACGCGACAGCGTCGTATCGGCCCAGTGCCGACCGTCGGCGCCCCGCACGGGGCCGGCCAGGATCGACACCGGCGCTCCCGCGAGCCACGCACCTTGGATGGCGGCGACGAACTCGACCGTAGGCTCTCCGACGAGACCGACCGCTCCGGTGCGGTCGTCATCGAGGATGTACGTCGCAACCCGCTCGGCAAGGCAGTGCACCTCCTGCCACGGATGCCGCTGCCATGCCGAGGATTCCCGGTCGAAGATCATCAAGTCATTCGACGAAGCGGTCATCGACCGAGTGAGCGCCGATGCGAGTTCGCTCATCTGCCGAGCTTGGCGGCGATCGCCGCCTCGAGGTCGCCGACCGTGTCACACGTGAGTAGGTCTTGCTCGGTCAGGGCGACGTTCAGCTTCTCCTCGATGGCGACCATTCCGACGGCGAACGCCACCGAATCGAGGCCCACGTCGTCGATGAGACGGGATTCCCGCGTGATTCGGTTGATGTCGACCTGCAGGTCGTCGCGCAATATGTCCAGTAGCTCGTCGCTGACGACCGTCGCCGAGGGATCCATGTCGCCGCACGTTACACGGAGCGTAAAGGATAGGCTACCCTAAACGACCGTTGCTGGGTGTCACCGATCGGAAGGGGCGGCGTGAGCGGTTCAGGGCGCGAGCCGACGAGACCGCTCGAACGCGTATTGGTGCAGATCTGCGGCGGGCTCACGCTCGCCAACGATGCGGAACGAGCCGCGGCGGCGGCTGTGCGCATCCAGTCCTGGCTGCAAGTCCCGTCCGTGACGACCGCCGACGTCCTCGAGGCGGGCACGGTCGCGGAGCTCGCCGCACTGCTGCGGTATCGCGACGGACGCATCGATCACGTCGCGGAGGTGTTCCTCGAGGTCACCGCGATGGAGTCCAGTGAGGCCGAATTCGCGTCATGGGTCAGGCGCTTTCCGGGTCGGACAACCGGTGCGATCGTGGTGTTTCCGCACGCAGGCAGCGCCGCAGCGGCATATCAACCCGTCGCGGCGGCCATCGCCGCACACGGTCGCGAGGTCTTCGTGGTGCAGTATCCCCAGCACCCGGGCCGACTGGCCGACCCAGCGGCACCGACGGTCGCCGCTCTCGCGGCGGATCTGTTCGCGGCAGGGCCATGGCAGAGCGTTGCGCCGCTGCAGCTTTTCGGGCACTGCATGGGCTCCCTGGTGGCGTTCGAGTTCGCCAAGATCGCATCGGATCACGATGTCGCCGTCTCTCGGCTGTGGGTCTCCGGCGGCGCCGCGCCCTCGGCGATGGCCGATCTGCTGCCGTTACCGACCGCCGATGCCGAGATCATCGCAGATCTCAGGACACTGGGCGGCACCGATCCGCTGCTGCTCGACGACCCGGAGTTCGTCGAACTGCTGGTGCCCGCCATCCGGGCCGATTACCAAGCGCTTAACCAATATACGTCTGCGCCCGGCGACGCCATCGACGTCGACATCTCTGTCATCGGAGCCGAGCGCGACGACCGGGTCGAACTCGATGCGCTGAAGCGATGGGAGGACCACACCGCCCGCCGCTTCGGCATGCACCTCCTCGACGGTGGTCACTTCTTTCTGTTCGAGAACCTCGATGACGTCGTCAAGATCATGAGTTCCGATGTCTGACAACGATGGAGAACACGACCCGGTGGTCATCGTCGGCATGGCGATCGAGGCGCCGGGTGGTGTCGACACCCCGCAGGCGTACTGGGACCTGCTGTCCGACGCCAGGGAAGCGCTGTCGCCGTTTCCCGGCGACCGCGGCTGGCCGGTCGCCGAGTTGATCGCGGGATCACGTCGCGACGGGTACAAGCCGATCCATGATCTCGGCGGATTCCTCTGCGACGCCGCGGCTTTCGATCCGGCGTTCTTCGGCATCTCGCCACGCGAAGCGGTGGCGATGGACCCCCAGCAGCGGGTCGCACTGCGCGTTGCGTGGCGTGCGCTGGAGAACAGCGGGATCAATCCCGACGATCTCGGCGGGCACGACGTCGGCTGCTATGTCGGGGCATCCGACACCGGATACGCACCGGACCTGGCGGATTTCACCGAGCTCACCGGGCACCTGATCACGGGAACTGCGCTCGGGGTGATCTCCGGGCGCATCGCCTACACGTTGGGGCTGACCGGACCCGCGCTGACGATCGACGCGTCCTGCGCATCGGCCCTGGCCGCTTTCCATGTCGCCGTGCAGGCCGTCCGCTCGGAGGACTGCGCACTGGCCATCGCGGGCGGAGTCTGCGTCATGGGATCACCGGGCTTCTTCGTGGAGTTCTCCCGCCAGCACGCGCTGTCCGACGACGGACACTGCAGGCCCTACAGCGCGCAGGCCACCGGAACGGTCTGGGCGGAGGGCGCGGCGATGTTCGTGCTGCAGCGCAGGTCCGCCGCGGTGCGCGACGGCCACCGCATCTGGGCAGAAGTGTTGGCCACCAAGGTCAATCAGGACGGCCGCAGCACCGGCCTGACCGCCCCGAGCGGCGCCGCTCAGGCGGCGCTGTTTCGCAACGCGCTGCGCACCGCCGGTGTGCGACCCGAGCGGGTCGGGATGATCGAGGGCCACGGCACCGGCACCCGGCTGGGCGACCGCACCGAGCTGCAGTCGCTCGCCAAGACCTACGGCGACACGTCCGGTTCCACCGGGGCGTTGCTGGGCTCGGTGAAGTCGAATATCGGCCACGCCCAGGCCGCCGCGGGCGCGCTCGGTCTCGCCAAAGTCGTGCTGGCGGCGCAGCGTGGCGCGGTTCCGCCGAGCCTTCACGTCGAAGAAGCCAGTCCCGAGATCGATTGGGACAGCCAAGGCCTGCGGCTCGCTCGCGACACGACCCCGTGGCCGGTGACCGATGGGCGCAGGATCGCCGCCGTCTCGGCGTTCGGGATGAGCGGTACCAACGCGCACGCCGTGATCTCCTACAACGAGGTCGCATGATGCCGACCGGACCGCTCCCGGACCGACGCATCCCCGTCGTGCTGTCTGCGCACGACGAGGACCTGATCGCCGACGATGCGGCCGCCCTCCTGCGCTACGCAGAGACCGGACCCGATGTGAGTTCGATAGCGGCGGATCTGCTGCGCACAAGGCGAATTCGCCGCCACCGGGCGGTGATTCGCGTCGCAGACACCGACGAGCTGCTGTCGGGCCTCAACGCGGTAGCGGCGGGGGAGCAGCATCCCCTGGTCGCGCGCTCATCGGTCGGCATCACCCGGCGGATGGCGTTCGTCTTCCCGGGGCAGGGGAACCAGTGGCCGGGCATGGGCGCGGAGTCCTATCGCGGGCTGGACGCCTACCGGCTGGAAGCCGACAAGTGCGCCGAGGCGTTCGTCGCCGCAGGCGCCACGTCACCGGTGTCGTACCTGACCGGGTCCGCCGACGGCGACTGGCCACGGGTGCAGGTGCAGGCCGCACAGTTCACCCATGCCGTGGCCCTCGCCCGGGTGTGGCAGTCCTGCGGGCTGCTGTGTGACATCACGGTCGGGCACAGTCTGGGCGAGGTCGCGGCGGCTTATGTCGCCGAGGCGGTCACCCTGCGCGATGCGGTCGGCGTCGTCACCGCACGGGCGGCCGTCGTCGACCGGTTGCCTGGCAGCTACGGGATGGCAGTGCTCGCCGTCGACGTCGACACCGCAACGTCTTTGGCGGCGACGATTCCCGGCTGGCTCGAAGTGTCGGTGGTCAATTCCGACGCCTCGACCGTGCTGTCCGGCGACGCGGAGAGCGTCGCCGAGATCGTCCGTCTGATGGAGGGCCGCGGGGTATTCGCTCGCCAGATCGGGGTGGACTTCCCAGCGCACACCACTGCGTTGGAGTCGGTGCGAGACGAGCTGATGACCTTGCTGCCCGACGGGTCGTTCCGCGCCGCGGCGATCGAGTTCGTCGGCGCGGCGCACGGCAGCGTCGTATCCGCCGATTCGGATTTCCGTCGGTACTGGTATGAGAACCTGCGTAACACAGTGCGATTCGACCGCGCGGTGGCGGCGGCGACGAGCCGCGGTGCGGGCATATTCGTGGAGCTCTCCGCGCACCCCGCGTTGTTGATGCCGCTGGCCGAGCTG
The DNA here is from genome assembly GCA_023415515.1 of Actinomycetes bacterium. Lineage (GTDB taxonomy): Bacteria > Actinomycetota > Actinomycetes > Mycobacteriales > Mycobacteriaceae > Mycobacterium. The sequence continues at coordinate 7,446 of JAEZKH010000365.1, read as the reverse complement.
GCGGACGGCGCCCGCGTCGGTGGCGAGCCGGCCGTCCTGGTGGCGTCCTCGCGCCGTGACGAGCCCATGGTCGACCACCTCTCCGCGGCGATCATCACCGCTGCCGTCGCCGACCCCGCATATCGATGGATGGACCTGGCGCCTGCGCCCGTCGGCCCGCCCGCACGCGGGTTCCCGAACGCGCCGATGCGGACCACACACTTCTGGGTCCGGCCGCAGCGCCCGCACCGCCTGCAGCCCGAACCCGACCCTGCACCGCACACCGCCCGCGAAATCTGGCGGCCGCGCCGGGATGTGGCCGAAGCGCCGCCCCGCAGCGTCGCCGTCGTGGCCGCGGTCGGGGCAGACGAGGCGGTCGCGGACAGGGTTCGCGCGGCGATCGCGCGTCATCCGCGCGCGTGGACCGGCACACCGGCCGACGCCGAGATCGTCGCCGTCATTGCGCCGGCGAATGCGGAGACCGACGCCGCGAAAGCCGCGAGTGAGTTGTGCGCGCTCGTCGATGAGGGGTTGCTCGACTACGCAGCCGAGACTCGCGCTCAGACGCAGTGGTTGATCACCGCCGCCGCGGAACGGGCGCACCCCGCAGATGCGCCCGCGGCGCCCCTGCAGGCCGCAGTGGCCGCGATGCACCGCTGCCTCGGATTCGAGCATCCGGAGACCGGTTTCGCCCATCTCGACCTCCCCGACTGGAACGTCGCCGAGGAACTCGTCGATCGTGTCGTCGACGTCGTTCTCGGCGACCCCGCCGAGGTGGCTCTGCGCGAGGTCGCTCGGCATCAGGTGCAGTGCTACCAGCGGACACTCACGTTCGGACCGTCGACCGCCGAACCCCCGCCGCAGCGTGCCCTCGACAACATCGTGATCACCGGCGGCGGGGCCGTGGGCCTGGAGTTGGCGCGGCACTGCGCCGCGCAGGGGGCACGCCGCATCCTGCTTCTCGCCCGACGCGAGATCGCGCAGGAAGCACTCGACACGGTGCGCGCAACGGGCACCACCGTTTTGGCGGCGCGGTGTGACATCACCGACCCGGCCGCAATCTCGGAAGCGGCGGCGGCATACGCCGACGGCGGCGCTTCCATGGTGATTCACGCCGCAGGGTCGGCCGTCCTCGGGACGTCGGGACAGCTGACCGCCGAGGACTTCCGAACCACGTGCGCCGCCAAAGTCGCCGGTGCAGAGACTTTTCTCGCAGGCTGGCCGTTGCGGTCTCACTGCCGAATCGTGCTGTGCTCGTCGACGGCGGCTGTGTGGGGAGGGCATGGCAACGCCGCGTACTCGGCATCCAACCGGATCGTCGACGCGATCGCGCAACGGTTGCGCAGTGACGGCAGGGACGCGGTCTCCGTGCGGTCCGGACTGTGGCAGGGGGCCGGAATCCTCGCCGCCACCGAGATCGAACGCGCCCTGCGCTCTGGGCTCACCCAGATGTCACCGCAAGCAGCCGCCGCAGCGGTGCTCGGCGCGCAGGGCACCGACCCGCTTGTCTTCGGCGCGGACCTGGACCGGCTCCGTAGGTTCCTCGAAAGCCAGTCGATAGCAACAGATCTCCCCGAAGCGGGGGAGCGAGACACCGCAGCCGCGCAGACGCGGCGGACCGCGAACGACATCGTGCGCACCGAAGTTGCGGCGGCCCTGCGCCTGCGCGAGACCCAGATCGATCTCGGTGCGGCGCTCATCGACGTCGGGATGGACTCACTTCTCGCGTTGGACCTGCGTAAGCGGTTGCGCATCGCGACCGGCCGGTCCGTTCCGTTGGCCAAGCTTCTCGGCGGTATCTCCGGCGCGGAGTTGGTCGCCATCCTCGAACAGATGCAAGGAGTTGAGTCCGCTCGTGACTGAATCGGTCGACCAGACGCTCGTCAACGACCTCGACGACCGGCGCCTGCGGCTGCTGCGCCGCAGGCTCGCCGAGCGGGGCCTGTTGTCCCAGCAGAACGGCGCCGACACCGTTGAAGCGGCGATGACCGATGCTCAGCGTCGGATGTGGTTCGTGCACAGTGTCGATCCGACCGGCGCACTGATGAACATCTGTGTGTCGTATCGGCTGACCGGATCTCTCGACGCCGTCCGATTGCGGGCCGCCGTGCAGAGCGTCGCCGCCAGACACCCGATCCTGCGCACGACCTATCGCACCGATGACGACGGTGCGCCGCAGTCCGTCGTCCACGCCGATCTGGCGCCGGCATGGAGCGAGCACGACCTCACCGAGTTCGGTGAACAGGCCCGACGCCTCCGCCTCGAAGTCATCGCCCAACGCGAATTCAGCGTCCAGTTCGACCTCGAGGCCGATTCTCCTTTGCGAATCGCCCTGGTGCGCACGGCCTCTGACGAGCACATCCTGCTGTTGGTGGCCCATCACATCGCATGGGACGACGCGTCGTGGGACGTGTTCTTCGCCGACCTCACCCGCGCATACCAGGACGGGCCGACCCGGGACGGGTCGCCGCTGCGGGCCGTGCCCGGCACTGAAACGACCGACCACGAGGCAGATCTCGCCTACTGGCGTGAAGTGTTGGCAGACGTGCCTGAGCCGCTGGAACTACCCGGCCCCTGCGGATCCGCGGTGCCGGCGACCTGGCGCGCCCAGCGGCGCGCGGTCCGGTTGAGCGGTCCGACGGTCGAGCGCATCGCCGCGACGGCCCGAGAGATCGGTGGCACCCCCTACACCGTGCTGCTTGCGGCATTCTCGGCGCTGCTGCACCGCTACACCCATTCCGATGACTTTCTCGTCGCCGCACCCGTGATCAATCGCGGTGCCGACGCCGAGGGCGCGATCGGATACTTCGGGAACACCATCGCGCTGCGGATGCGGCCCCAGCCTCGGCAGAGCTTCCGCGACCTGATGTTTCACGCGCGCGACACCGCGATGGGCGCGTTCAGCCACCAGCACATCTCGATGGACCGAGTGGTCGCCGAGATCAACCCCGACCGCCGTCACGGCATCGATCGCATGGCCCGGGTCGGCTTCGGATTCCGCGGACCCGACGGACCCGGGTTCAACCCGGCCGGCATCGAATGCGAACGTGCCGGGCTGCGCGGTCCGCTCGCCCAACTGCCGCTGTCCCTCATGGTCGAGATGGACGCCCACGATCCGGCCGCAGGCGCGGAGGTGGAAGCCGAATACCTCACCGAGGTCCTCGATCCGGCGCTGGTGACGCAGATGCTGGAGAGCTTCTCGGTACTGGTGGGCGATGTGCTCGCCGACCCGGACAAGCCGTTGTCTCGGCTGACGATCCTGGCGCCGGACGAGGCGGCGTGGGTGCGCGACGTCACCACGGGTGAGACCTTCGAGGTGCCTCCTGCGACCCTCGGCGACCTCGTCGCCGAACAGGCCGCGCGGACACCCGACCACGTCGCGGTCGTCTACGAGGGTCGGCACTACACCTACCGCGACGTCGACACCGCCGCGAACCGCGTTGCGCACTGGTTGACCCGTCAGGGCATCGGCCTCGAGGACCGGGTCGCCGTGCTGCTGGACAAGTCACCGGAGCTGGTCATCACCGCGCTCGGAATCCTGCGGGCCGGTGCCGTCTACACCCCGGTCGATCCGACATACCCGGCGGACCGGATCTCCTACATCCTCTCCGACTGCGACGCGGCGCTCGTCCTGCGCCAGCCGATCATCGGGCTCGACAATCACCCGGCCGACCGCCCGCCCGTGACGGTGCGACCCTCCAACACGGCCTATCTCATCTACACCTCAGGCTCTACCGGTCTACCGAAAGGTGTCGCGGTTCCGCATGCACCCGCGGCCGAGTACTTCCGATGGTTCGGTGATGAATACCGGGTCGGCAGCGAGGACCGGCTTCTGCAGGTGGCCTCGCCGGGCTTCGACGTGTCGATCGGCGAGATCTTCGGCACTCTGATCTGCGGTGCCCGGCTGGTGATTCCACGCCCCGACGGACTCCGTGACATCGGCTATCTGACGGACCTCCTGCAACGCGAAGGCATCACGTCGATGCATTTCGTGCCGTCACTGCTTGGCTTGTTCCTTTCACTGCCCGGAGTCGGGCAGTGGCGCACGCTGCGCCGGGTTCCCATCGGCGGAGAGGCGCTTCCCGGGGAGCTTGCCGACAAGTTCCACGCGACGTTCGACGCGCTGCTGCACAACTTCTACGGGCCGACCGAGACAGTCGTGAACGCCACCCGCTATCCGGTGGAAGGGCGTCAGGGCAGCCGCACGGTCCCGATCGGCCGACCGAAGATCAACACCACCGTGCACCTGCTGGACGCCTGTCTGCAGCCGGTTCCTTGCGGCGTCATCGGTGAGATCTACATCGGTGGAACGCATCTGGCGCACGGTTATCACGACCGCCCTGCCCTGACCGCCGAGCGGTTCGTCGCTGACCCGTTCCGCCCCGGCGGTCGGCTGTACCGCACGGGTGATCTCGCGCGGCTCAACGGCGACGGCGACATCGAGTTCATCGGCCGCGCCGACGAACAGGTGACGAGCCGCGGCTTCCGGATCGAACTCGGCGAGGTGGCCGCGGCGATCTCGGTCGATCCAAGTGTCGGGCAGGCGATCGTGCTGGCCAAAGAGCTGCCATCGGTCGGTAAGAGCCTGATCGCCTACGTCACCGCGGCCGCGGGCGAGGTGGTCGATACAGACCGGATCACATCGCGCGTCGCGGCGGCACTGCCGGATTACATGATGCCCGCGGCCTACGTGGTCGTCGACGAGATCCCGATCACGGCCAATGGCAAGGTCGATCGGGCCGCGTTGCCGGATCCGCACATCGTCGTGACGGCGGAGTACCGGCAGCCGACATCCGAGACCGAACGGGTGATCGCCGGACTCTTCGAGCGCCTTCTCGAGCACAGCCGGGTCGGCGCGGACGACTCGTTCTTCGCCCTCGGTGGCCATTCGTTGGTGGCGACCCGCCTCACCGCCGCGATCCGATCACGTTTCGACGTGGAGGTCAATGTTCGGGAGGTCTTCGAAACCGGCACCGTCGCAGGGCTCGCCGATATCGTCGATCGTCGTGTGCGTGGCGAGGACGTCACACCGCGACCGGCGCTGACTGCGGTGTCCGCGGATGGTCCGGCGCCGCTGTCGGCCTCGCAGCTGCGCAGTTGGTTCGCCTACCGCATCGAGGGGCCGAACCCGGTCAACAACATTCCATTCGCCGCCGAGCTGACCGGTGAGTGCGATATCGCCGCGTTGCGGGCCGCGGTGGGAGACGTCGTCGGGCGACACGAGATCCTGCGCACCACATACTGCGAAATAGACGGTTTCCCTTATCAAGTCGTCAATGCCACCGATGGCATCGAGGTTCGTCACGCAGTCGGGGACGGCGCGGACTGGGTGGCGCAGCGGCTCGAGGACGAACGCCACCACGGCTTCGTCCTGGAGACCGAACTTCCGCTTCGCGCGTGCATCCTCTCGACACCCACCGCCTGCGGCGGCCGCCACGTGCTGTCGTTGGTGGTGCATCACATCGCCGCCGATCACTGGTCGGCAGGTGTCCTGCTGACCGATCTGCTCACCGCCTACCGCGCGCGCGTCGACGGTCACTCGCCTGGGTGGGTACCGCTGCCGCTGCAATATCGCGACTACGCGGCTTGGCAGGCCGAACTGCTCGCACCCGACGGCGACGTCGTCACCAGTCAGACCGACTATTGGACGAGCCGGCTCGCTGCACTTCCCGAGGACATCGGGCTGCAGCCCGACTTCGACCGGCCCGCGGCCCTGGACGGCGCTGCGGACGCGATCGACTTCGACATCGATCCGACCACCACATCGAAACTCGCCGAACTGAGCCGTGAACTCGGTGTCACCGAGTTCATGCTCCTGCAAGCGGCTGTCGCCGTCGTACTGTACAAGGCAGGCGCAGGGCACGACATCCCGATCGGCGCGCCGATTGCGGGCCGGTCGGAATCCGCGCTCGATCAGCTCGTCGGCTTCTTCATCAACATCGTGGTGATGCGAAACGACCTGGCAGGCAACCCCACTTTGCGCGAGGTGCTTTCGCGCGCACGCGACACCGCTCTCGGCGCATACGCGAATCAGGATCTGCCGTTCGACCGCGTGGTCGATGCACTGCGGCCGACACGGTCGCTGGCGCGGAACCCGCTGTTCTCGGTGGTGGTGCACGTCCGCGAACACTGGGCGTCGGTGCGCGCCGTCGAAACCGGCGATGCGACATTCACGCTTCTGCCACCCACGTTCGACATGGCGCACGCGGATCTCAGCTTCAACTTCTTCGCCACCGATGACGCCTACGCCGGTAGCATCGTCTACCGCACGCAGTTGTACAAGCCGGAAACCATTGCCCGGCTGGCATATTGGCTCGGTCGGGTGCTCGACGCATTCGCCAACGCGCCCGACTCACCGCTGGCCGAGGTGAGCATCCTCGGGGCGACTGAGCGGACGCAGGTGCTCGACGACTGGGGCCGCGGCCAGGTCTACGTGCTCGACGAGGCGCTCCAACCGGTGCCGGCCGGTGTGGTCGGCGACCTGTACTACGGCGGCGAGCAGGCGATGCGGGGGTACTGCCGTGGCGCAGGTCTGACCGCGTCGCGACTGGTCGCCAACCCGCACGCAGACCCGGGGCGCCGGATGTACTGCAGCGGCGACCGCGCCCGCTGGACCACCGACGGCCTGCTCGAACTGATCGAGCGGCCCGCGGGGTCGGTGGACGGGCACCCCGTGACGCCCGCGGGCACCAGTGGGGCGTCGCACCCGCCGCAGACGGAAACCGAGCGGGAGTTGGCCGACCTCATCGCGGAGTTGCTCGACGTGACGGATGTCGGACGCGTGGATGACTTCTTCATGATGGGCGGTGACAGCATCCTCTCCGTGCAACTCGCGGCGCGGGCACGCGCGGCCGGGTTGGCGCTGAACCCGCGGATGGTGTTCGAGCATCCGACGCTGGAGCGACTGGCGGCGGCGATCGACGCGGGTGAAGGCGAAGCGACGCGCGACATCCGCCACGAGCCGATGAGCGTGTCCGGCCTGTCTGCAGAACAGCTTTCATCGCTGCAGGCGTCGTGGGCGGTGTCCGGAACACCATGACGGTGCGCGAGATGGACGTCACGATCGAAGACGTGATGGCGCTCAGTCCGTTACAAGCGGGCTTGCTGTCTCGTGGGCTGCTCGGCGACGCCGAAGGCGTTGATCCGTACCTCATCACGATGGCCGCCGACATCGCAGGCCCGCTCGACGTCGCAATGCTTCACGAGTGCGTCGACGCGATTCTGGTGCGCCACCCCAACCTGCGCGTCAGCTTCGTCCACCACGACCTGCCGCACCCGGTGCAGGTCGTACCGTCCCGCGTCGATCCGCCGTGGCGCCATGTCCACTGTGCCCCGGCCGATCTGTCGGCGATCGAGAACGAGGAACGCACCAGGCCGTTCGATCTCGAACGCGGACCGCTGATCCGGTTCCTGCTGGCCGAGTTGGGCGGGCAGCGATGGCGTTTCGTGATCACCGCACATCACATG
>JAEZKH010000354.1 GCA_023415515.1 Actinomycetes bacterium | reverse complement strand
GGTGAGCACAGAGTTGGCCATGAACACCGCGAAGGCGGCCAGCGCGGGCGCCGCCCGCGACCACAGCCGACGCACAAGCGCGCCGGGGCGAAGGACAGTGGGCAATCCGCGCACCAGGAACCAGTAGTCGGCGGCCCGTCGTGCGTCAGAGGGAGCCATCGGGTCGTTCTCCTGTCGTCAGTCGTGCGATGCCCTCCGCGGCGAATCGCCGCGCTGTGTCGCCGCCCGCCACAAACAGGAGCCCGGCACGGTGGCAGGCTACTTCGGGCCGTCACCTACGCTTGGAGATATGCAACGGATCATCGGGACGGAGGTCGAGTACGGCATCTCGTCGCCGTCCGACCCCACCGCAAATCCGATCCTGACGTCGACCCAGGCGGTGCTCGCCTACGCGGCGGCAGCGGGCATCCAGCGGGCCAAGCGCACCAGGTGGGACTACGAGGTGGAGTCGCCGCTGCGCGACGCGCGGGGGTTCGACCTCAGCCGCTCAGCGGGACCGCCGCCCATCGTCGACGCCGACGAGGTCGGTGCGGCCAACATGATCCTGACCAACGGCGCGCGGTTGTACGTCGACCACGCCCACCCCGAGTATTCCGCGCCCGAGTGCACCGACCCGCTGGACGCCGTCATCTGGGACAAGGCAGGCGAGCGTGTGATGGAGGCCGCCGCCCGCCATGTGGCCAGCGTGCCCGGCGCGGCGAAGCTGCAGCTCTACAAGAACAACGTCGATGGCAAGGGCGCGTCCTACGGCTCGCACGAGAACTACCTGATGTCGCGGCAGACGCCGTTCTCGGCCGTGATCGCGGGTCTCACCCCGTTCCTGGTGTCCCGCCAGGTGATCACCGGCTCCGGACGCGTCGGTATCGGCCCGTCGGGGGACGAGCCCGGCTTCCAGCTGTCGCAGCGGTCGGACTACATCGAGGTCGAGGTCGGTCTCGAGACGACGCTCAAACGCGGCATCATCAACACACGCGACGAACCGCACGCCGACGCCGACAAGTACCGCAGGTTGCACGTCATCATCGGCGACGCGAACCTCGCGGAGACGTCGACATACCTCAAGCTGGGTGCCACCTCCCTTGTGCTCGACCTGATCGAAGAGGGGATGGACCTCAGCGACCTCGCCCTGGCCAGGCCGGTGCACGCGGTTCACGTCATCAGCCGCGACCCGTCGCTGCGCGCGACTGTCGCACTGGCCGACGGTCGCGAGTTGACCGGCCTTGCGTTGCAACGGATCTACCTGGACCGGGTGGCCAAGCTCGTGGACAGCCGCGATCCCGACCCGCGCGCCGCCGACATCGTGCAAACCTGGGCCGAAGTCCTCGACCTGCTGGAGCGCGACCCGATGGAATGCGCCGAGATCCTGGACTGGCCGGCGAAACTGCGGTTGCTCGAGGGGTTCCGCAACCGGGAGAACCTGAACTGGTCGGCGCCGCGTCTGCACCTCGTCGACCTGCAGTACTCCGATGTCCGCCTCGACAAGGGGCTCTACAACCGGCTGGTCGCCCGCGGGTCCATGAAGCGTCTGGTCACCGAACAGCAGGTACGCGATGCCGTGGACAACCCGCCGACCGACACCCGCGCCTACTTCCGGGGCGAATGTCTGCGCCGGTTCGGTGCCGACATCGCCGCCGCGAGCTGGGACTCCGTGATCTTCGACCTCGGCGGCGATTCGCTCGTCCGGATCCCCACTCTCGAACCGCTGCGCGGCAGCAAAGCGCACGTCGGAGCGCTGCTGGACTCTGTGGACAGCGCCGTGGAACTGGTAGAACAGCTCACCAACTAGCACGTCCTATGCCAGGCAATCCGGGCGCCGACCGGTAGGGTGGAGTGACGGCGGGCGGCTCGACGGCCCACCGGCGACTGGCTTAGACGATGGGCGGAGGCAGCGATGGCTCAGGAGCAGACCAAGCGTGGCGGTGGTGGCGGCGAGGACGACGACCTCACCGGCAGCACGGCCGCCGGGCAGGAGCGTCGCGAGAAGCTGACCGAGGAGACCGACGATCTGCTCGACGAGATCGACGACGTGCTCGAGGAGAATGCGGAGGACTTCGTCCGCGCATACGTCCAGAAGGGTGGCCAGTGAGCTGGCCGCACCGCGATCAGCTGCCTTTTCCGTCCTCCCTACCCGGAGCGCCTTCTGTAACTCCAGGTTTCTATGCTCCTCACGTGCGCGATCATAATTATGCTCCTCACGTGCGCGATCATAATTTTGCTCCTCACGTCCGCGTGGACCCTTTTGCTCCTCACGTCCGCGTGGACCTCTCGTCCTTCTCGGAACTTCTGCGCCGCCAGGCGCCCGAACTCCTTCCGGTGAACAGAACCGGCCACCACGGTGGCGGTGCGGGTGATGCGCTGCCGCACGGCACCACGATCGTCGCGCTGACGTTTCCCGGCGGCGTGGTGATGGCCGGCGATCGCCGCGCCACCCAGGGCAACATGATCGCCAGCCGCGACGTGAAGAAGGTGTACATCACCGACGACTACACCGCCACGGGTATCGCGGGCACCGCAGCAATCGCCGTCGAATTCGCCCGCCTCTACGCCGTCGAACTCGAACACTACGAGAAGGTCGAGGGCGTCCCACTGACGTTCCCAGGCAAGGTGAATCGGCTGGCGACCATGGTGCGTGGCAACCTCGGCGCCGCGCTGCAGGGCTTCGTCGCGTTGCCGTTGCTGGCCGGCTACGACCTCGACGACCCGAATCCCGAGACCGCGGGCCGCATCGTGTCCTTCGACGCGGCGGGCGGCTGGAACTTCGAGGAAGAGGGCTACCAGTCGGTCGGCTCGGGATCGATCTTCGCCAAGTCGTCTGTGAAGAAGCTGTATTCGCAAGTCACCGATGCGCAGTCGGCGTTGCGGGTGGCGATCGAGGGCCTGTACGACGCCGCCGACGACGACTCCGCCACCGGCGGGCCAGATCTGGTCCGCGGCATCTATCCGACGGCGGTCATCCTCGGAGCCGACGGCGCTGAGGAGGTGCCCGAGGAACGGATCGCGGCGCTGGCCCGCGAGGTCATCGAAAGTCGTTCCGGCGAAGACACATTCCGGCACAGCACGGGCCCTTCGACCGACGCCAGGGGTGAAGCGTGAGCTTCCCGTACTTCATCTCCCCCGAGCAGGCGATGCGCGAGCGGTCGGAGCTTGCGCGCAAAGGCATCGCACGGGGCCGCAGCGTGGTGGTGCTCGCCTACGAATCGGGTGTGCTGTTCGTCGCCGAAAACCCGTCGCGCTCACTGCAGAAGGTCAGCGAGCTGTACGACAGGGTGGGGTTCGCCGCCGTCGGCCGTTTCAACGAGTTCGACAACCTGCGCCGCGGCGGGATCCAGTACGCCGACACGCGCGGCTACGCCTACGACAGGCGCGACGTCACCGGCCGCCAGCTGGCGAACGTGTATGCCCAGACCCTCGGCACGATCTTCACCGAGCAGGCCAAACCGTATGAGGTCGAGCTGTGTGTGGCCGAGGTCGCTCATTTCGGCGAGACCAAGGCACCCGAGCTCTACCGCATCACCTACGACGGGTCCATCGCCGACGAACCGCATTTCGTGGTGATGGGCGGTACGACGGAGCCGATCATCGAGAGGCTCAACGACTCCTACGCCGAGAACGCGAACCTCTCCGACGCGGTGAAGATCGCCGTCGAAGCGCTCACTGCGGGCGGCAACGGCAACGAAGCCCGCAGCCTCGGCCCCGACACCCTCGAGGTGGCCATCCTGGACGCCGGCCGGCCGCGGCGGGCCTTCCGACGCATCACCGGGTCTGCGCTCGAGTCGTTGCTGCCCGCCGGGGAAGCGGAGCCGGCGGACTCAGGAGAATAAGCCGCTCCGACAACACGCCGTTCGGCGCCCTCGAGTGGGGGTAGTGTCCCATCTCGGCGCTACGAGATGAGCGGTGAGCGGATATGAACGGTGAACCCGATCTCCTGATCGGCGGAGTGTGGCGACACGCGTCGGACGGTGGAACTCGCGACGTCATCAATCCCGCCGACGGAAGCGTGGTCGCGGTCGTCGACGAGGCCACCCCGGACGATGCACGCGAAGCGGTCGCTGCCGCCCGCAGGGCGTTCGACGACGGTGAATGGCCCGCCACACCCGTCGAGGAACGGGCGGCGCTTCTTGGCCGCATCGCCGATCTGCTGGTCCGGGACAAAGAGTCGCTCGCCGAGTTGGAGACCCGCGACACCGGCAAGACGCTCGTCGAAAGCCGCATCGACATCGACGACGTGACATCGGTTTTCCGGTACTACTCCCGGTTGGCCGCCACCCAATCCGACCGTCTGGTCGACGTCGGCGACCCCGCCGTCGTGAGCCGCGTGGTGCGTGAGCCGATCGGGGTGTGTGTGCTGATCGCGCCGTGGAACTATCCGCTGCTGCAGATGTCGTGGAAGGTGGCGCCCGCCATCGCGGCAGGCTGCACCATGGTCGCCAAGCCAAGCGAGGTCACCCCGCTGAGCACGATCGCGTTCGTTCATCTGCTCACCGAGGCGGGAGTTCCCGCGTCGGTGGTCAATCTCGTCCAAGGCAGCGGCGCGACGCTCGGTGCCGCGCTCACCGACACCCCAGACGTCGACTTCATCTCGTTCACCGGGGGACTGGCGACCGGAAAGATCATCTCGAAGGTCGCCGCGGAACACGTCACCAAGGTCGCGGTGGAACTGGGTGGCAAGAATCCGCACATCGTGTTCGCCGACGCCGACTGGGACAGTTCGGTCGATCAGGTGCTCACCGGGGTCTTCCTGCACTCCGGCCAGGTCTGCTCCGCGGGCACCCGCGTGATCGTGGAGGAGTCCATCGCCGACGACTTCGTGGCCGCGCTCGCCGAGCGTGCCGAGAAGATCCGGATGGGCAACGGCATGGACCCGGCAAGCGAAACTGGACCGTTGGTGTCCGAGCAACACCGGGCCAAGGTCGAAGCGCATGTGCAGCAGGGCATTTCCGAGGGCGCCAAACTGGTCACCGGCGGAGCGAGACCCGCCGACCCGGCTCTGGCCGCCGGCTACTTCTATCTGCCGACGATCTTCGACCGGTGTGACCGGTCGATGCGCATCGTCTCCGAGGAGACGTTCGGACCGATTCTCACCGTCGAGCGGTTCACCACCGAGGCCGAGGCGATCGAACTCGGCAATGACACCCGCTACGGTCTCGCGGCAGGGGTGCGAACCGCCGACCGGGCCCGCGGCGAACGTGTGGTGCGGGCACTACGGCACGGCACGGTGTGGCTCAACGACTTCGGCTACTACACCGCGTCTGCGGAGTGGGGCGGATTCGGACAGTCCGGCAACGGCCGCGAACTCGGCCCGACGGGTCTCGCGGAATACCAAGAGATCAAACATATCTGGCACAACACCGCGCCAACGCCGGCCGGGTGGTTCAAGGGTTAGGGGAATCGCATGGTCATCAAAGATCCGCACGCCGACAGCGGCATGGAGGACTTCGGATATCGCCAGTCGCTTGATCGCAGCATCGGCAAGTTCGCCAGCTTCGCCGCCGGTGTCAGCTACATATCCATCCTCACCGGCACATTTCAGCTGTTCTATTTCGGCTTCGGCACCGCAGGGCCCGCATACCTCTGGTCGTGGCCGATGGTTTTCGTCGGTCAGATGGCGGTAGCGCTGTGCTTCATGGAACTCGCCGCGAAGTACCCCGTCGCGGGCTCGGTCTACAACTGGAGCAAGAAACTGGCGAGTCGGCTGGTCGGCTGGTCGTCGGGGTGGTTGATGCTGACCGCGTCGATCGTCACGATCTCGGCTGTCGTGCTGGCCTATCAGCTGAACCTGCCGCGGATCTGGAGCGGCTTCCAGATCGTCGGCGACGGCACAGGGGAATACGACTTCGCCGCCAACGCCGTGGTGCTCGGCAGCGTGCTGATCGCCTTCACCACGTTGGTGAATGCGCTCGGCGTGAAGCTGATGGCGAGAATCAACAGTGCGGGCGTGTTCATCGAGTTGATCGCCGCAGTGCTGATCGCGATCATCCTGGCGCTCAACATCAAACGCGGCCCTGACATCTTCTTCTCCACGCAGGGATACGGCGCCGGGGAGAGCTACGGCTATCTCGGCGCGTTCCTGGTCGCCTCGCTGGCGTCGTTGTACGTGATGTACGGCTTCGACACCGCGAGCTCATTGGGGGAGGAGACGGTCGAACCGCGCCGCACCGCGCCGAAGGCCATCGCCCGCGCCATCCTGGCATCCTTCGTCATCGGCGGTGCCATCCTGGTCTTCGCGGTGATGTCCGCGCCGAACCTGCAGGATCCTCAGATCGGCGAGAGCAGCGGCGGCCTGCAGTACATCGTCGAGCAGGTGATGTGGGGGCCGCTCGGCAAGATATTCCTGGTGTGCATCGTCATCGCGGTGACCGTGTGCACGCTGGCCGTCCACACCGCGGCCATTCGGCTGTCGTTCGCCATGGCCCGCGACAACGCGCTGCCGTTCGGGGAGAAGCTGGCGACGGTCAACCCGAAGACCCAGACGCCCATCGTGCCCGCGGTGACGATCGGCCTCATCTCCGCGATCATCCTGGTGATCAACATCGCGAACACCCAGATCTTCACGGTGCTGACCTCGATCGCCATCATCATGATCTACCTCGCGTACCTGATGGTGACCGGCCCGATGCTCAAGAAGCGCCTCCAAGGACAGTGGCCGCCAAAAGATCTCGCCGAGGGCGGCTACTTCACGATGGGTAAGTGGGGATTGCCGGTCAACATCTTCGCCGTGCTGTGGGGCGCGCTGATGGCATTGAACCTGGCATGGCCGCGCCCGGACGTCTACGGCACACCCTGGTACAACACCTGGGGTGCGTTCGTGTACATCGGCGTGATCCTGGGCGCAGGCCTGTTGTGGTATTTCGTCAAGGGTCGCCATCACATCGGCACGTTGAAGTCACACGCCGCGGAGACCTTGGCCGAGGCCGAGAAGCCGCTCGAGCAGGCATGAGATGGGGGACGCCGGCACGTTCGATTATGTGATCGCCGGGGGCGGCACCGCCGGATGCGCACTGGCGGCGCGGCTTTCGGAAGATCCCGACATCACGGTATGTCTGCTGGAGGCCGGGCCATCCGACGTCGGCGACGACAACATCCTGGTGTTGTCCGAATGGATGCACCTGCTCGACTCCGGGTACGACTGGGACTATCCGGTGGAACCGCAGGAGCGCGGCAATTCGTTCATGCGCCACGCGCGAGGCAAGGTTCTGGGCGGCTGCTCATCGCACAACTCGTGCATCGCGTTCCTGCCGCCCGCGGAATGTCTCGACGAGTGGGTGACGATGGGCGCCGATGGTTGGAGCGCCGCCGAGGTCCTGCCGCTGACCGATCGACTCAGGCAGACCGTGCTGTTGCGCGACGTACCCCCGGATGATCCCTGCGGCAGGGCGGTGCTCGAGGCGGCGGCCGAGGTCGGGATGCCGACCGTGGCGTTCAACCGCGGCGAGACGGTCCGAAATGGGGCGGGCTGGTTCCAGATCAACGCCGCCGAGGACGGCATCAGGATGTCCAGCTCGCATGCCTATCTGCATCCGATCCTGGGGTCCAGGCGCAACCTGGAGGTGCGCACCGGCTGCTGGGTGGCCGAGATCCTGTTCGGCAACGACAATTCCGCGACAGGCGTCCGTTACCAGCGGCCCGACCTCACCGGGTATGACTCCGTTTCGGCGCGACGCGAGGTCATCGTCACCGCAGGCGCCATCGACACTCCGAAGTTGCTGATGCTGTCCGGCATCGGGCCCAGCGTGCACCTGCGCGAGATGGGCATCGACGTGCGCGTCGACTCTCCAGGAGTCGGTTCGAATCTTGACGACCACGTCGAGGGCCTGGTGTTCTGGGAGGCATCGCAACCGATGGTCACCACATCGACGCAGTGGTGGGAGATCGGGCTGTTCACCACCGTCGACGACGGGTGCACACAACCGGATCTGATGATGCACTACGGCAGCGTGCCGTTCGACATGAACACCCTCCGGCGCGGATATCCGACCACCGAAAACGGATTCTGCCTGACGCCCAACGTGACTCAGGGGCGGTCCAGGGGCACCGTGCGGCTACGCAGCCGCGATTTCCGCGACCGCCCCCGCGTCGACCCGCGCTATTTCACCGATCCCGACGGCTACGACGACCGGATCATGCTGACCGGGGTCAAGCTGGCCCGCACGATCGCCGAGCAGTCGCCGCTGGCGCCGTGGGTGGGCAGGGAGTTGGCACCCGGACCCGACGCGACGACCGACGACGAGCTGCTCGACTACATCCATCAATGCCATAACACCGTGTACCACCCGGCCGCCACGGCGCGAATGGGTTCGGCAGCCGACCCGATGGCGGTTCTCGACCCGCAGCTGCGGGTCAAGGGCACCCACCGGTTGCGCGTGGTGGACGCGTCGGCGATGCCGAAACTGCCGTCGGTCAACCCCAACATCACGGTGATGACGATGGCGGAGAAGTGTGCCGACCTCATTCGACACGCCTGACGGGTTAGCGAGCTTCCTGGGCGAGCACACGCCGTTCCAGGCGATGACCGGCGACGAACTGGCCGAGCTGGCGGCCGCATCGGAACTGGTCGACTTCCCCGCGGGCGCCCTCGTCGCCGACTACGCAACACACGTGCCCGACGACGTGTGGATGGTCCGCAGCGGACAAGTGACGTTGCAGGCGAGCGCAGACGGCACCACGATCGACACCGTCGAGCACGGCGGCATCTTCGGCTACACCCCGATGCTCATCGGTGGCGGCATCGAATTCGTCGCGCGGACGACGTTGCCCAGCACCCTGATACGCCTCCCGGGCGCGCTGGTCCGGTCACAGTTCGCCAAACCGGCGGGTCTGGCCTTCCTCGCCTCCACCGCGTGGCACATGAGCAGTCGGACCGACCGTCCCACGATCGCACCGGCGACCGACAGCAGGCCGGTCGGCGAACTCGTTCACGGCGACGTCCTGGTCATCGCTCCGGACGCGTCGGTGCGCGACGCCGTCTGCCGGATGACCCGACACCACGTGTCGTACGCGCTGATCCGGTTGCCTGGTGGCGATCTCGGCATCTTCACCGACCGCGACCTCAGGACGAGGGTGGTGGCAGCGGGGGTCCCGATCGACGCCCCGATAACCCAGGTGATGAGCGCCCCGGCCCGCCGTGTCACCGCCGATCTGACAGCCGAGACGGTGCTGATGGACATGCTGGAATCCGGCATGAAGCATATGCCGGTCGTGACCGCGCGTGGCGAGGTCGTCGGAGTGATCGAAGACGCCGACCTGCTCGCCGCGTCGGCGAGGCAGAGCTTCAGCTTGCGCCGGTCCATTGGATTGGCAAGCACCGCAGTCGAATTGCAGGGAGTCGGGCAACGGGTCACCGGAGTCGCCGCTGACCTTTTCCGCAACGGTACAAAAGCATCTGCCACGAGCGCGATCCTGTCGGTGGTCATCGACAGCCTGGTGCGCCGCGCGCTCGAACTGGCGTTGGCCGAGGGTTCGGGAGATCAGAGCGGATTCGTGTGGCTGACCCTCGGCAGCATCGCGCGGCGCGAGGCGGTGCCGTCCTCCGATGTGGACAGCGCGTTGGCCTGGCGCGACGACATGTCCTCTGCGAGTGAGCAGATGCGTGCGATCGCGCGGCGCACACACGAGATTCTGGACGGTTGCGGCCTTCCGTCGGACCGCAACGGGGCGGTCGCCTACGAGCCGCTGTTCTCACGTTCCCGATCGGATTGGTCCGCTGCGGCCCAGCGGTGGCTCGACGACCCGTTGCACGGTCAGGGCCTGATGATGTCGTCTCTGATGATCGACGGACGGGTGGTGTGGGGCGACGCGGCGCTGCACACCGTTCCGGCCGCATACCGGTCGATGCGCAGGGACCACCCGGATGCGCTGCGGTTGCAGCGGCTCGACGCGCTGTCCTCGCGGGTCAGGACCCGCTCACTGCGCGACGTGCTGTCGCGGCGCGGGGGCACGTTCGACCTCAAGCAGCACGCGATCACGCCGATCGTGAACCTGGCGCGCTGGGGCGGGCTGAGCGCGGACGTCGGATCGGCGTCGACGCCGGCCCGACTGACCGCCGCCGCGCAGGCCGGTGCGATCAGCGGCCACGACGCCGAGACCCTGTGCGACGTGTTCGTCATGTTGCAACGGCTGCGTATCGGGCACCAGGTCAGCCAGCTCGCCGCGGGCCACACCCCCGGCGACGTGATCACCATGTCGGAGTTGTCACCGTTGAACCGCAGCCTGCTCAATGACGGCCTACGCGAGATCGTCGGCGTGCAGCGGCGGGTCCGCAACGTCGGAATTCCGCCGGGCTAGGTTCGCACGCGACCGAGGATGAGCTCGGCCAACTCCTGCGGGCATTCGAGCGGGGTGAAGTGCCCGACGCCGTCGACCCGGTGCGTCCGTACATCGACGAAATAGCCGTCGCATCGATCGGCCCACTCCCGTGGAAACATCGGATCATATTGCGGCAGAAGGATATCCGTGGGGGCCTGTATCTTGATGGCGCGGTCGGGCGGCGGCTCGACGAGCGACTGCGCGACCGTGCCTCCGCCCGCCCGGTACCACGCGATCGACGCGGTGAACGCTCCGGGCAGCGCGTAGTCGGACGCGAGCTTCTCCAGATCGTCCTCGGGCAGCACGAAGTCCGGGCCGCAGTAGTGATTCCAGAAGTGACGCAGGTATTCCCGCACCAAATCGAGGTTGCCGTCGAGCAGACGGTCGGCGAGCGGCAGTTGATGAAACGCCTGATACCAGTATTCGTTCTGCGCCTGCGGGCTGACCACCCGGTTGCCGACCCCGGGCAGCGGCGGCGACAGCACCAGCGCGCTGGCCAGATCCGGGTACATCCGCGCCACACTCTGTGCGACGCGGCTGCCGATGTCGTAGCCGACGAGCACCACGCCGGTCAGACCCAGTTGGTTGATGAGGCCCACCACGCTGGCCGCCTGGGCGCTTGCGCTGTAGAAGTGCCTGACGTCGACGGCGTGTTTGTCCGAGCCGCCGAAGCCGCGCAGATCGGGCACCACCACATCGGCGGCGTCGGCGAGCAACGGGACGACGCGGCGGTAGTCGTGGCGGTTGCCCGGCCAGCCGTGCAGCAGCACCACCGGCGGCGCGCCGACCGTGCCGTGCCGGTCGAACGCGAGCCGGAACCCGTCGACCGGGCTGCTACGGGACGACATCGGTCCCGATTGTGCCAACCGTCACCCCGCTTTGTGCAGAGTTCGCGAATCGCCGGTGATGACCGCCAGGATGGTGCGCCACGAATCCGACGGCGCATTCACGATGTCGGTGTGCGCGCTCGGACCTGCCATCGGCCGTCCGTCGTCGTAATCGCCTGCAGACAAACGGATTACCCCCGGCATCTCGTCGGGATCGGCGCCATGCGGGCTGGCCGGGTTGCCCTGTACGACCTCGATGAGGTCGCCGGGGGCGGTCATCGAGAACCGCAGCACGTCCGGGTTGCGGTTGTGCCAGTCCGACGGGTCGTCGACGCCGACGCCCGCCCCCGCGGCCGCCAGGTACAGCGTCCGGTCCGCCGTGAGGCCGAAAACCTCCGCGGTGCCCATGATCGAACCGCCGTACGAGTGACCGATGTAGGTGACGGGGATGTCGCGGCCGGTCGCGTCGACCGTGCGGGCGACGTCCTCGCTGAACGCGACCAACCGCGGCGCCATGTCCAGTGCGTAGCTAGGATCGGCCGCGTCGGCGACACCTGCGGCGAGGTTGTCCCCGCGAGGGAAGGGACCGCCGAGGTAGGTGATGGCCGCGACCTCGCCGCGGGTGGCCGACACGAACCGCCTCGCCGTCGCGGTGTTCGCGGCTGACGACTCGATGGTGGTGTTCATTCCGGGGACCATCACCGCGACGCTCTTGGCGGCGGCGAGGTTGCCGTTGAGTTCGATCAGCGACGCACGCTTCGGATCGAAGGCGAGGATCTGGCGATCCACCCGGCGGCCGCTGCGGGTCGGGTCCTCGACCTCGGCGAGCAGACCCTGGTAGAAGGCGATGCGGCCCTGCGAACCGGCACCGCCGGCCTGCCGTTCGTCGGCGATCGCCTGCGCGATGTTGACCCGGTTCGCCGCGATCCGCATGTCCCACGGGATGCCGTCGGTGTTGCCGACCTGCTTGGGGAATTCGTCGATCAGCCGCTGGCGCTGTTCTGGCGCCATCGCGTCGATCTGTTGTGCGATGCGGTCCTGGCCGATGGCCGACCAGCCCGCCACGATGTCGGCAAGCGGCACCGGCCACGCCCCGGCGGTCGCCGTCTGTGTTTTCGGGGCCCGCACCGGGTCGAGCCCTTCGGTTATGTCGTGCGCGGCATCAGCGTCGGCGGCGGCCAATGCGTCGAGGGCGGCGCCGACACGGGCGGTGAGCACCTCGGTGGTCACCTGCACTCCGCCACCGGTCAACGGGATCAACGGTGCGGACGATGTCCCGCGTCCTGTGACGGCGCCGTCGTCGGCGACGCTGAACCCGGCCGCCCGGGCGATCGTGAGAACACCGACCAGATCGGCACGCGCGGAACCGATCTGAGCGGCACCGTCGCGTGCCGCGACGGCGGCCGTGATCAGACACCGCACCGCCCGCG
>JAEZKH010000352.1 GCA_023415515.1 Actinomycetes bacterium | reverse complement strand
CCGCGGTGACGACGGGTGAACGGGTGTCGGCCCGCGATGTCCTCGGCGCGGTGCCCGAGGTGCCCGCGATCGCGAAGGTGCAGGAGCGGTTGGGCGCGACGTCGGATGGCCAGCGCGCCGCTGCGGTCGAGTTGGCGTTGGAGGCACTGTATTTGGCCAAGCGCATCGACAAGGTGTCCGGCGAGGGCGAAACAGTCTATGGCTGACCATGGCTAGGGGTCACGGGCGCTCGGCCCGCTATTCGAGTTACACCGGCGGGCCGGACCCGTTGGCGCCTCCGGTGGACCTGCGCGAGGCGCTCGAGGCGATCGGGCAGGACGTGATGGAGGGCGCGTCGCCGCGTCGCGCGCTGCAGGAGCTGCTGCGGCGGGGCACGCAGAACATGCGCGGGGCCGACAAGCTGGCCGCCGAGGCGAATCGGCGCCGTCGGGAGTTGTTGCAGCGCAACAACCTCGACGGAACACTGCAGGAGATCAAGAAGCTGCTCGACGAGGCGGTGCTGGCCGAGCGCAAGGAACTGGCGCGGGCGCTCGACGACGACGCGCGGTTCAACGAGATGCGGATCGAGTCGCTGCCGCCGTCGCCCGCCAAGGCCGTGCAGGAGCTGTCGGACTACGACTGGCGCAGCCAGGAGGCCCGCGAAAAGTACGACCAGATCAAGGATCTGCTGGGCCGCGAGATGCTCGACCAGCGCTTCGCGGGCATGAAGCAGGCGTTGGAGAACGCCACCGACGAGGACCGTCAGCGCGTCAACGACATGCTCGACGATCTGAACGATCTGCTGGACAAGCACGCTCGCGGCGAGGACACCCAGCAGGACTTCGATGACTTCATGGAAAAGCACGGCGAGTTCTTTCCGGAGAACCCGCGCAACGTCGACGAGTTGCTGGACTCACTGGCGCAGCGCGCGGCGGCTGCGCAGCGGTTCCGCAACAGCCTGTCACCGGATCAACGAGCCGAGTTGGATGCGTTGGCGCAGCAGGCTTTCGGGTCTCCGTCGCTGATGAATGCGCTGAACCGGCTCGATTCACATCTGCAAGCTGCGCGGCCGGGGGAGGACTGGACCGGATCGTCTCGGTTCTCCGGCGACAACCCGATGGGCATGGGCGAGGGGACGCAGGCGATGCAGGACATCGCGGAACTCGAACAGCTTGCCGAGGCGTTGTCGCAGAGCTATGCGGGCGCGACGATGGAGGACATCGACCTCGAGATGCTGGCCCGCCAGCTCGGTGACGACGCGGCCGTCGATGCTCGCACGCTGTCCGAGCTGGAGAAGGCTCTGATGGAGCAGGGGTTCCTCGACCGCGGGTCGGACGGGCAGTGGCGACTGTCGCCGAAGGCGATGCGCCAGCTCGGCCAGACGGCTTTGCGTGATGTGGCGCAACAGCTTTCGGGCCGTCACGGTGAGCGCGAGACGCGGCGTGCGGGCGCTGCGGGCGAGATGACCGGCGCAACACGCGCGTGGCAGTTCGGTGACACCGAGCCGTGGAACGTCACGCGGACGCTGACCAATGCGGTGCTGCGACAGGCCGGTACCGGCGTGACAGAGAAGCCGATCCGGATCACCGTCGAGGATGTCGAGGTGTCGGAGACCGAGACGCGTCAGCAGGCCGCGGTGGCGCTGCTGGTGGACACGTCGTTCTCGATGGTGATGGAGAACCGCTGGCTGCCGATGAAGCGGACGGCGTTGGCGCTGAGCCATCTGGTCAGCACGCGGTTCCGGTCGGATGCATTGCAGATCATCGCTTTCGGGCGCTACGCGAGGACGGTCTCGCCTGCCGAGCTGACCGGCTTGGAGGGCGTGTACGAGCAGGGCACGAACCTGCATCATGCGTTGGCGCTGGCGGGCAGGCACCTGCGGCGCCATCCGAACGCGCAGCCGGTCGTGCTGGTCGTCACGGACGGTGAGCCGACCGCGCACCTCGAGAATTGGGGTGACGGCGAATCCGGGCGTTCTACGGTGTTTTTTGATTACCCGCCGCATCCGCGCACGATCGCGCACACCGTCAAGGGTTTCGACGACATGGCACGGCTCGGCGCGCAGATCACCATCTTCCGCCTCGGCGATGACCCCGGCCTGGCCCGGTTCATCGACCAGGTCGCGCGACGCGTCGAAGGCCGGGTTGTGGTGCCCGACCTCGACGGTTTGGGAGCCGCCGTCGTGGGTGACTACTTGAGGTCGCGCCGCCGCCGATAGCGCGTGTGGCGTCAGACCACGGTGGCAGGCACGCCGTTCTTGTTCACGAACGTGCGCCCGTCTGTGGTCGAAATACCACCCGGGGTCGTCGCTCCAGTAGAAGGTGTGCGGTCCCTCCGCGATGGGGGCCTGCTGAGCCGAGGCCAGCTGCACGCGTAACCGTCATAAGGGGTGTGAGCTGCACCGACTGTTCTTTTAGGTACTGAGAATCGCACAACAAGATGGCAGCGCGCGCAGCACTGGCTAAGAAGTACGGGTAGCCCAAAAGGTGTCGTGGCGCCGACAGGTCAGGGGTCGTCCCGCTCAGGCCCTTGCGCGTCACGCCGGTCGGCTTCGTAGAGTTCCCGCAGCAGTTCCTCGGGATGGTGGGCCAGGTTGACCTCGGGTGGTCCGGTGCCGTCGGTGTAGGCGAGGCGGCCTTCGTCAGTGACTTTGACCTGCAGCAGGCCCTTGGTGATCATCGCGTGATCCGGCCCGCAGTCGAAGAAGAGGCTGTCGGCATCCGTCAGGCCGTCCGGTATCCACGGCGGCTCATGGTTCACCTCGCAGTCGTAGCCGCACGCCGTGCAGCCAGGCCGGGTGCACCCGCGGTCACGAGCGTGGCAGATGATGCGTTGGTCGGCGGTGGCGATACGTTTGGTGCGCCCGAGGTACAGCGGTCGATTGCTGTGGTCGTCGAACACTGCCAGGTAGTGAATCGAGTTGGCCGCCATGCGAATCAGATCGCGCATCGGGAGCATCGAGCCGCCGCCGGTGCGGGCGGGAGGCGGCATCGGGATGCTCGGATCGTTGACCGCCTGAGCGGCCTGATTCAGCTCGCCCAGCGTCGTGGTGGCGATGACGGTGACCGGCAGTCCGCGGTGCTGCCCGAACGTGCCCGCCGAGAAAGCCTCGCGCAGGGCGAGTTTCAGGGCTTCGTGAAGGCGTTGCGCCGGTGTGCGGTTGTCAGGCTCCTCGTCCACCAGGCCGGAGCCCGCGTCGGAGTCCTCAACGACTCCATCGGACGGCAGCTCGGTTTCGCCGTCGGTTGGGGCGTCGGTCACGCCAGCGGGCTCGGCCTCGGAGACAGGGGCGGTGCTCACGTCGGTGTCGGTGCCGATGGTATCGGTGCTCGTGTTGGCGTCGTTGGCGTCTGCGTTCGGCTCTTCGTCGTTGATCGGCATCTCGAGTTGCTCACCGCTGCCGTTCTTCTGGCTCGATCGACGGCGTCGCGAGACGGCTCTGATGACTTCGAGATAGCCGCGCATCTCCGGGTCGGCCCATCCCGAGATGCGGCTCAAGCCGTCGGGTCGTTGCGGGCCCAACGTGATCTCGCAGTGCTTTTCGCGGTCCTTCTCGTCGAGCGTGCCGTCAGGGTTCAGGTAAGCGGTGATGCCCTTTCCGACGTTCTCGACGAACTTGGCGTCCTGCTCCTTCGCGTGGCGCACCAGGATCTGTTCTGCGAGCTCTTTCCTGTTGGCCGGTACGGACGACGGCAGCGTCTCGAGCGCATCGCAGACCGCCGAGATGTGACTGTCGTCGATGTCGCCGTTGGTGACCGCTGCGGCGACCTCGGGGAGTTCGGAGGGAAGTTCGGGCCCGGTGAGGCTGCGACGCGGCCGGATTCGGGCGGCCAGCTTGATCCGTCGCTGCACTTCGCCGCCGGTGATGCGCAGCCGCTGCCACAGCGCCTTGGAGATGACGGTGCCGCGGGGAAGGTCTGGGTCGTCGGGTCCGTCGGGCGGATCGACGAGTTCGCCGACGAATCGGTACATCTGGCCGCGGTTGAGGCGGTGCTGACGCTCGAGGCGCTCGGCGATGTGCAGACGGTAGGCGTTTCCGACCGAATCGGAGCAGGCCGTGCGCAGCATGGCGTAACCGGCGTCGACCGCATCGAGTGCGGCGCCGATCTCAGCTTGCTGCTGCGTCTTCACGCCTCCAGGGTATTCGCACATATGTTCGAAAACCACCGTTTAAGGAGATCTGTGGATGAAGTTGCGACTGTGGATGAACCGAGCGCAGACGGTTTGCCGAACCCTGCTCCGGGACTGCACGCCGCTCAGCAGTTCGGCGACTCGGTGTTCAGCCAGACTCCGGGAATCAACAAGACACTCGACGACTCGCCGCTGGGGACCGGATCCCACGGCGTGTTCAAGGGCGCAGGGTCGGCGTCAGCCGGCCTTGCGCTTCTTGCGCTTGACGGAGACCTTGCCCCACAGCGAGAAGCCGCGGACCTTGATTCGCGGCGCTCCGGGCAGGCCCTGCTCGTAGGAGAGGTGGTCGAACGTGCCCATCACGCCGTGGCCCTGCAGTTCGACGTTCACCTCCGGCGGCACCAGGATCGTCTGGCCGCCCATGATCGAATAGGTGTGAATCTCGACCTCGGGTGAGGTGAAGTCGGCGTAGCGCAGATCGATCACTCCGCCGCCCCAAAGCGCGAACGTCGTCAACTTCTTGGGCACGTTCCAGCGGCCGCGGCGCTCGAATCCGCTCATGATCGCCAGCAGCAGCGTCGATGGCGCGGGATGCAGTGGGGCGCCCCGGCGAGCCGCGGTTATCGCGCCGGGCAGATCGGCGCTCAGCCGGTCCAGTTCCTCGTACGTCTTTGCCGCGTACGCCTTGGTCAGCCGTGCCTCGTACTCGGTCATCGGCAGACGGCCCGCCGCGGCGGCATCGGCGAGGAGCTGCGCAGCCTGCATCCGATCGGTGTCCTCTGCGGGCTCCGATCTGTTCCGCGACGCTGGGGTGCTCATCAGTGTCGAGCCTACGTCGAAGGTCTGGAGTCGCACAGGAAGATCATGCAGAGCGCGCCAGATACTGGGCGAAGCCGATGGTCCCGACGGGATTGGCCGGTACGAGGTTGGCGCCGGTCTTGAACGCGGCGACGATGCCACCGGGCACTGGCAGCGAGACGACGCGTCGCCTGCTGCCCCGCGAGGTCAGGTACATGCGGCCGAGTTTGTCGTGGCCGAACACCGCGGGCCCCCCGATGTCGTCGACGCGACCCGCAGGCCCGTCGTCGATCATCGGTACCAGGTGGGCGGCGACGTCGCGGGTGTCGATGGGTTGGAACCGCACGTCTTTGATCGTGAACAGTGCGGGCGAAAACCGCTGGGCCGAGAAGGTCGTCTCGATCAGGTCGTGGAATTGCGTGACGCGAATGATCGTGTGGCCGAGACCCGACGCGGCGAGCGCCTCCTCGACCCGCAGCTTGGTCTTGTAGTAGGGGAGCGGTATGCGGTCGATGCCCGCGATCGACACGTAGATGATGTTGTCGGTCTCGGCCCGCCGCGCGGCGGAGATGAGGTTGGTGGCCGAGACGACGTCCTTGCCGCGACTGCCCTGCGTCGCGCAGTGGATGACGGTGTCGATGCCGTCCAGCGCCTCATCGATCCCCGCCCCGCTGAGCAGGTCGCCCTGCGCCCAGTGGACGCCGGTGTAGCCGACACGGGGCTTGCGGCTCAGCGCGCGGACTTTGTGGCCGGCATCGGTGGCCTCGCACACCACTCGGTGTCCGAGCGTGCCGGTTGCGCCAGTGATGAGAACGTCGCGAGCCATCGGTTGATGACCTTACGCGCAAAAGAAAACGGGCACCTGCGCTCAGCAGATGCCCGTTGACTTGTTGGATCAGGGTGCCTTGGGATCCAGAGACGAGATCGGTCCGCCGAGGAAACCAGCGGTGTCCTCTGTGCCGACGATGCTGTTCTTGAAGGTGTCCAGCTGGTGGTTCAGGCCCAGGCTGCCGTAGGGGGTGTCCGAGGGATCCCCGTTAAGGAGCTGGTCTGCGGCGACGAACGGGTCGGTGCTATTCGCGAAACCAGCGAGGTCTTGGCTCACGAGGCAGTTGGCTCGCTCCAAGATCGGGGTCGTGGCCTCACCGCAGTCGGCCGAGGCGGTGCCGGTACCGCCGAGGAAGCTGGCGATGCCCAGCCCGGCGCTCATGGCGCCAACGGCGGCGATTGACTTGATCTTCATGGCTCTCCTTGGTTCGAAGTTTGTGACCGGTCTGCCGTTGCTCGCCGCTCAGTTAACACACTATAAACCACCAGCGGCCGGTTTGTGCAAGTGCTTTCTTATTATCTACGACGTCAGTAACTTCTGCCTACCCGGTCGGGTGCTTGAACGATTCAGCAAACTTTGTTTGCTGGCGGAATCCGACCGCGAAATCATGACAAAGCTGCAGGTAAAACGGGACTTGCGCGAGGTGGTCGCGGCGTCGCCGGCGACCGGGCCATGATCAGTTGATCTTGATGCGGCTTTCAATACCGCAGCGGCGTGTCTGGGAGACGCGTAGTCCGCTACGTCACTTCTCTCAGCTTGTGGCACAGCGAAGCCAGCAAACTATGTTTGCTCTCGGGGCCCGATGCGGGTTCCCAGGCGTGAGTCAGATGACCCAGTTCGGCGGACGCTTCTGCAGGAACGACAGCATTCCTTCGCGGGCTTCGTCGGAGCTGAAAAGCTCCGCGGACTGCCTGGTCAAGGCTTCGGCGCGGTCGTCGAAAGCGTCCAGGATCTGGGCTGTGGTCAGGGCTTTCGATGCGGCGAGGCCCTGCGGCGAGCCCTTGGCGATCTCGGCCGTCAACGCGGACACGGCGGCGTCGACATCGTCGGCGGCGAGCGTCACCAAGCCCATTTCGGCGGCCGCCTCGGCGCCGAACTTCTCGCCGGTCACGAAATAGCGTCCGGCGGCGCGCGCGGACATCTTCGGCAGCAGGGTCAGCGAGATGATCGACGGCGCCACCCCGATCCGCGCCTCGGTCAGAGCGAAGGTGCTGCCTCGGCCGGCCACCACGATGTCGCACGCCCCGACGAGCCCGAGACCGCCGGCCCGGACGTGGCCGTCGATGGCGCCGATGACCGGTTCGGGCATCTCCAGAATCGACCGCAATACCGACACCAGTTGGCGTGCGTTGTCGGTGATTCTCTCGGCGGGGTCGGCGCCACCGGCCGCTGACGACTCAGCCAGGTCGGCGCCCGCGCAGAACGTGCCACCGGTGTGGCTCAGCACGACCGCCCGCACCGACGGATCGTCGGACGCATCGCAGAATCCCTGCCGGAGTTGGTTGACCAGCGCGGTCGACAACGCGTTCCGGTTGTGCGGCGAATCCAGCGTCAACCGCGCGACGGGTCCTTCGACCGTGTAGTGAACGACAGTCTTCATCAGTAAGAGCGTGGCAGACCCAACGACGTCTGCGCGACGAAGTTGAGCACCATCTCCCGGCTGACCGGCGCGATGCGCGCCAACTTCGACGCCGTCACCGCCGCGGCGATGCCGTACTCCTTGGTCAGCCCGTTGCCGCCGAGCGACTGGACGGCTTGGTCGACCGCGCGCACCGACGCCTCGCCTGCGGCGTATTTCGCCATGTTCGCGGCCTCGGCGGCACCGACGTCGTCGCCGCTGTCGTACAGTGTTGCGGCCTTCTGCATCATGAGCTTCGCGAGCTCGACCTCGATGTGGTTCTGCGCCAACGGATGTGACAGGCCCTGGTGCGCGCCGATGGGTGTCTTCCACACCTGGCGCGTCTTGACGTAGTCGACGGCCTTGTTGATCGCGAAGCGGCCCATGCCCACGGCGCTGGCAGCCCCCATGATCCGCTCGGGGTTCAGCCCCGCGAACAACTGCGCGATCGCGGCGTCCTCCGAGCCCACAAGCGCGTCGGACGGGAGCCGGACGTCGTCGAGGAAGACCTGGAACTGGTTCTCCGGGCTGACGATCTCCATGTCGATCCTGGTCCAGGTGAAGCCGGGGGTGTCGGTGGGCACGATGAACAGCGCGGGCTTGAGGTTCCCGGTTTTATGGTCCTCTGTGCGGCCCACGACGAGCACCGCCTGCGCCTGGTCGACGCCGGAGATGTAGACCTTCTGCCCGTTGAGAATCCAGTCGCTGCCGTCGCGGCGCGCGGTGGTGGTGATCCGGTGCGAGTTCGACCCCGCGTCCGGTTCGGTGATCGCGAACGCCATCGTGATCGAGCCGTCGGCGATGCCGGGCAGCCACCGCTTCTTCTGCTCTTCGGTGCCGAACTTGGCGATGATCGTGCCGTTGATCGCGGGGGAGACGACCATGAGCAGCAGTGGGCAGCCGGCGGCCGACATCTCCTCCATCACGATGGACAGCTCGTACATGCCCGCGCCCCCGCCGCCGTAGGCCTCCGGCAGGTTGACGCCGATGAAGCCGAGTTTGCCTGCCTCATCCCACAATTCGGTGGTGTGCCGGTCGGCGCGGGCCTTCTCCAGGTAGTAATCCTGGCCGTAGTTGGCGGCCATCGCGGCCACCGACTCACGCAGCGCCTGGCGCTCTTCGCTTTCGGTGAAACCGTTTTCGGTCATGACTCTCCTTGCGTGTTGTCGACGCGGGCCAGTACTCGGGCCATCGTCAAGCCCACTTCCACCTGCTGGCCGGGTTCGACGTTGAGTTCGACGAGCACGCCGTCGCCGGGCGCCGCCACGGTGTGCTCCATCTTCATGGCCTCCATCCAGATCAGTGGCTGGCCCGCGGTGACGGCGTCGCCCACCGCGGCACCGACGCGCAGGATCGAACCCGGCATCGGTGCGAGCAGCGAACCGTGCGCAAGCGCGGCGGCCGGATCGGGAAAGCGCGGCAGCGCGGTCAGGTGGACCGGGCCGAGCGGCGAATCGACGAACACCTGCTCGCCGTACCTCGCAACGTCGAACGGGCGGTCAACCCCGTCGACCGTCAACACCACCCGATCGGGTGCCGCCGCTACGAGGCGTACCCCGGGGTCCTCGGGTAGTTCCAGCCCAGCGCGAGTCAGCCGATAGCGGACCTCATGCGTGTCGCCCGCGCAGTCGAAGCGCTTGATCTGGAACCCTGATGCCAGGTTGCGCCAGCCACTGGGTGCCGCGGCGAACACCCTGGCGCGACGCCGGTTCTCGGCGGCATCGGCCAGCGCGGCGGCCACTACCGACAACTCGATCGTGCGGGTGTCGGCAAGCGGGCGAGCCAACTCGGGCAAGCCGTGGGTGTCGAAGAACGCCGTATCGGTCGCGCCGTCGAGAAACGCCGGGTGGCGCAACACGTTGACCAGCAGATCGCGGTTCGTGCGCACACCGTGGATGCGGGTCCGCGCGAGCGCGTCGGCCAGCAGGCCCGCCGCCTGGCGACGCATCGGAGCATAGGAGATGACCTTCGCCAGCATCGGGTCGTAGAACACCGACACTTCGGACCCGTCGACGATGCCGGTGTCGACGCGCACACCCGAACCGTCGAGGTCGTCGAATTCGGTTGTGGCATTGGGCACCTCGAACCGATGCACCGGGCCGGCCTGCGGCTGCCAGTTGTTGGCGGGGTCCTCGGCATACAGCCGGGCCTCGATCGAGTGGCCGCGGGCGGGCGGCGGTTCGGGGTCGAGACGGCCGCCGTCGGCGACGTGCAGTTGCAGCGCGACGAGATCCAG
The DNA here is from genome assembly GCA_023415515.1 of Actinomycetes bacterium. GTDB lineage: Bacteria > Actinomycetota > Actinomycetes > Mycobacteriales > Mycobacteriaceae > Mycobacterium. The sequence goes on along the minus strand of JAEZKH010000352.1, from coordinate 573 downwards.
TCCCGTGGTGGCCTCGGTGACCGGGTGTTCGACCTGCAGGCGGGTGTTCATCTCCAGGAAGAAGAACTCGCCGGCTCCCTCGTCAGAGCCGGAGGCCATGAACTCGACGGTTCCCGCGCCGGTGTATCCGATCGCGGTGGCCGCGAGGCGCGCCGCGTCGAACAGCTTGTCGCGCATCCCCGGCGTCCGGTCGACCAGGGGTGACGGCGCCTCTTCGATGATCTTCTGATGGCGCCGCTGGATCGAGCATTCGCGTTCGCCGACGGCCCACACGGTGCCGTGTCGGTCGGCGAGCACCTGCACCTCGACGTGGTGACCGGTGGCGAGGTAGCGCTCGCAGAATACGGTCGGATCGCCGAACGCCGACTGCGCCTCGCGCTGTGCCGCCTCGACTTGTTCAGGCAGTTCGGACAGTTCGCGAACCACCCGCATGCCGCGCCCGCCGCCGCCCGCCGATGCCTTGATCAGCACCGGCAGTTCGTCGGCGGTCACCGAGTCGGGGTCGAGTTGGTCGAGCACCGGCACACCTGCGGCGGCCATCATCTTCTTGGCCTCGATCTTGGAGCCCATCGC
>JAEZKH010000349.1 GCA_023415515.1 Actinomycetes bacterium | reverse complement strand
TCGTGGAACTGGTTGACCGTGCCGAGGGACCCGAGCGTGACCAGGCAGCTGCCCAGGTCCTCGTGGGCGCGGGCGGTGAGGACTCCGCCGCCGGTCTCGCGGAAGCGGGTGATCGCGTCGACGTCGGCGGAACTGAGCCCGTCGCCGACGTCGACGGCGCGCAACCACACCTGGTCGAATTCCGACGTGTCGAGCCTGCTCAGAACGGTATCGTCGCCCTGGCGGCTGTCGCGGTTGCGTGCGGTCACGTCGTGCCCCGCGGCACGCAGCTCCTCGGCGAGGAGCGAGAAACGGGCGATGTCCCAGTCGTCCGGCGACTCGGGGATCGTGGTCTGCAGAAGGATCCTCGACATCGGACTCACCCGTTCTCGGTCGAGTTCGTGGCCTCGGCGGGCACCCGAAGGTGTTTGCGTTCTTCCAGCTCCTTCTCGTCGACCAGCACGAGCATGGGCTGACCGGGAGTGCAGAGCATGGTGACGACGAATCGGCACCCGACGTCCTCGCGGTTGTTGCCGTCGGAGTAGTGGATGACGTCACCGCCCGGCTCCCAGAACGCCTCGCCCGCACGAATGACGCGGGGTGGCTCGCCTTCGAGCTCGAAGAGCACTTCACCTTCCAGCACATAGCCGAATGCGGGACCGCCAGGATGCCGGTGCGGCGGCGCACCCGCGCTGCCGGGCGGGTATTCGATGACAACCGTCATCGCATGCGCGCCGTCGGGGATGAACGGCGGCTGGGCTTCCTGGACGACGGTCAAAGCGTCTTCCCACGAGGTGTCGTAGTTCTTCGACATGGCATCTCCTCTGATCGTGATTTCTAGACGGCGGTTCCGCCGCCGTCGACGTGCAGTACCGAGCCGGTGACGAAGGTGGAGCGCGGGGAGGCGAGGAAGAGCACGGCCTGCGCGATCTCCTCGGGTCTGGCGGTGCGTCCCAACGGCAGGGTGCGTCCCAGTTCTTCGTTGGTGTCACCCCATTCCGCCTCGACGCCTTCGGTTTTGGTTGGTCCCGGTGCAACGCTGTTGACGCGTATCCCGCGTGCACCGAACTCGGCGGCCCATGTGCGGGTGAGGGACTCGACAGCGGCTTTGGATGCGCTGTAGGCACCCGCGCCGGGCACTCCCTTGTTGGCGACCATCGTGGTGACGTTGATGACGCTGCCGTGTCCGCGGTGCAGCATTCCGGCCACCAGGCCCGCGGTCAGGAAGTACGTGCCGCGAACGTTGGTGTCGAACGTGGTCTCGAACGCCGCGAGCCCCTGGTCGAGCGTCAGCGCCGAGGGAAAGCTGGCCGCGTTGTTGACCAGGACGTCGACGGCGCCCGCCTGTTCGACGAGCGATCGGACGGATTCGATGTCCGCCATGTCGGCCTCGACGAATCGCACGCTTCCGTCGATGGTGGCGGCTGCCTTCTCACCGCGCTCTGCGTCCCTGCCGGTGACGATGATCGATGCGCCCTCGCGGGCCATCAGCTGTGCGCACGCCAGGCCGATGCCGGCCGTGCCGCCGGTGATCAAGGCGTTCTTGTCTGCCAATTCCATTGCAGGTGTGTCCCTTACGCGACGCGCGGCACGAGGCTTCCGGCCTCGCGGGCTGGGTTGACGTCGAGGTGGGCCAATGCGATGCGCAGCCGTTGTCTGCCGCGCGACACCCGCGACATGACGGTGCCCAGCGGGATGTCCAGGATCGCCGCGGTCTCGGCGTAGGTGTGGCCGACGACGTCTGCGTAGTACACCGCGACGGCGAACCCGGCGGGCAGCGCCGCCAGCGCCGCCTTGATGTCACCGTTGGGCAGACCGTCGAGCACCTCGGCCTCAGCGGAACGCACCCTCATGGGACCGCGCGCGGCCCCCTCAGCCAGCGTGTGTTCTCCGACGTCGTCCACGAAGACCTCGGCAGGCCTGCGCTGTCTGCTCCGGTACGTGCTGACCCAGCGGTTGTAGAGGATCCGGAACAGCCATGCCTTGAGGTTGGTGCCCTCCTTGAAGGTGTGGAAGCCCGTGTACGCGTGCAGCAGCGTGTCCTGAAGCAGGTCGTCGGCATCGCAGTCGCAGGGGGTCAGCCGCCGCGCTCCTCTGGACAGGACGTCGAAGAGTGGCTCGGCCTCCCGGGCGAAACGCGCTGCGAGGTTCGGGTCGGACGTGGACGTGGGGGGCACTGCCGTAATCGCCATGATCAACACTCCAGGTTTTCGCGGTTGCTTCGTGGTCATGACTCTGGTGGCCGCGACACCGAAGCGGACCCTTGAAAACCCGTAGTCCGCGGCGCACGGTCCGTAGTCGACCGGATGACGCCAGGTCAGAAGCGATGCCGAGAGGGTCAGCCGGTGAAGGAAACGGCGCGGAGCTGCCTTCGCGAGGTGATACCGAGTTTGACGAAGACCTTCCGCAGGTGCCATTCGACGGTGTGGGTGCTGATGAACAACTGGGCGCCGATCTCCTGATTGGTCAAGCCGTCGCCTGCCATCCGGGCGATCTGCGCCTCCTGGGCCGTCAGCTCCTCGCCGGACCGGACGGCTTGTCTGCGCACCTTCTCCCCGGTGGCCGCCAGCTCGCGTCGCGCGCGCTCGGCGAACCCCTGCACGCCGATCTTGGAGAACAGGTCGTAGGCGGTGTTCAGTACACCGCGGGCGTCGTTTCTCCGGTTCACGCGTCTCAGCCACTCACCGTAGGAGAGCCGCACACGGGCGCCGTGAAGGGCGACATCGGCCCGCTCGAGACGCTCGACGGCTTCGGCGAAATACGACTCGACTGATTCGTCGGCGGCGAGCATCGCCTTGGCGGCCGCGAGCATGCCGAGTCCCCATTCGGTACCGCTTGCCGCTGCCCGCGGTTCGAGTTTTCGAAGGGCCGAAGCCGCGGACTCGTTGTCGCCCAGGTGCACAGCGGCTTCGATCAGTTCGTAGAGACACCAGCTGTAGAACCCGAGATCCTCATATGCTGTGCCATCCCTCGCGGCCGCAAAGGCCTCGTCGTAGCGACCGAGACCGTTGTTCAGGGTCGCCGACAGCATCATGGTCAGGCCGACGAGGCGGCCTTCTCCCTTTGCGGCACCCTCGGCTGCGGCGGCGGCGATGAGGTCGAGCGCGGCGGCCGCATCCCCCTGCCATGCGGCCAGGTTCAGTGAGTGGTACTTTCGCGGCGCGTACCCGATCGATGCGGTGATGGCGTCGACTTCCTCGAGAAGCTGTGCAGCAGCGGTGAATTCGGCCATGTAGAAATGGACGCCCGCGCGATAGGACAGCGCCTGAGGCAATGCGGCGAGCGCACCTGACTCACGAGCGCGCCGGACGGTCTCACTGGCGATCTGCTGGAGCACCTTGTCGTCCCACAACTCATGGGCGGCGGATTCCTGAGCGACAGGGAAGGGCCAGTGTCGATCCCTGGGG
>JAEZKH010000294.1 GCA_023415515.1 Actinomycetes bacterium | reverse complement strand
TCCTTTAACGATCCGTCCAGAGAGGCGGAGAAGGAGGTCAGGGCCCTTGGGCACCACCGACTCTTCCGACACCGACCGGGAATTGATGACGGCGGCGGACGTCGGTCGGACCATTTCCCGCATCTCCCACGAGATCATCGAGAAGACCGCGCTCGACGGTTCCGACGCGCCCCGCGTCATCCTCCTCGGCATCCCCACCCGCGGTGTCGCGCTGGCCGCCCGGATCGCAGCCAAGATCAAGGAGTTCGCAGGCGTCGACGTCCCGCACGGCGCGCTCGACATCACGCTCTACCGCGACGACCTCAACATCAAGCCGCCGCGGCCGCTCGAAGAGACGTCGATCCCCGACGAGGGCATCGACGGCGCGGTCGTGGTCCTCGTCGACGATGTGCTGTATTCGGGTCGAACCGTGCGGGCCGCGCTCGACGCGCTGCGCGACATCGGGCGCCCGCGCGCGGTGCAGCTTGCGGTGTTCGTCGACCGCGGCCATCGCGAGTTCCCGTTGCGCGCCGACTACGTCGGCAAGAACGTGCCGACCTCGCGCAGCGACAACATCAAGGTCCGCCTGACCGAGCCCGACGGCTACGACGGTGTGGCGATCGCATCGCACGGAGGTCCGGCCCGATGAGCGCTTGCGCGGAGAGAAGACGATACCGATGAGCGCTTGCGCGAAGAGAAGACGATACCGATGAGTCCACGCCATCTGCTCTCCGCGGCGGACCTCACCCGCGAAGAGGCGACCGCGATCCTCGACGACGCCGACCGGTTCAGCGAGTCGCTGCTCGGCCGCGAGGTCAAGAAGCTGCCGACCTTGCGGGGTCGCACGATCATCACGATGTTCTACGAGAACTCCACCCGCACCCGGGTGTCGTTCGAGGTGGCGGGCAAGTGGATGAGCGGCGACGTGATCAACGTCAGCGCGTCGGGCTCATCGGTCGCCAAGGGCGAATCCCTGCGCGACACGGCGCTGACGCTGCGGGCAGCGGGCGCCGACGCGCTGATCATCCGCCACTCCGCGTCGGGGGCCGCCCAACAGTTGGCCGAGTGGACGGCCACCGAGGACGGCGGCGGCCCCTCGGTGATCAACGCAGGTGACGGCACCCACGAACATCCCACCCAGGCCCTGCTCGACGCGTTGACCATTCGCCAGCGCCTTGGCGGCATCGAAGGCAAACGGGTCGTGATCGTCGGCGACGTCCTGCACAGCCGGGTGGCCCGATCCAACGTTCTGCTGCTGCACACGCTCGGCGCCGAGGTAATCCTGGTGGCGCCGCCGACGCTGCTGCCCGTCGGGGTGTCCGGCTGGCCGGTGACCGTGTCGCACGATCTGGACGCCGAGCTGCCGGTCGCCGACGCGGTGCTGATGCTGCGGGTCCAAGCCGAACGGATGACCGGCGGATTCTTCCCGTCGGCGCGCGAGTATTCGGTGCGCTACGGGCTATCGGAGAGGCGGCAGGCACTGCTGCCCGCTGATGCGGTCGTGCTGCATCCCGGGCCGATGCTGCGCGGCATGGAGATCTCATCTTCGGTCGCGGACTCGACGCAATCGGCTGTGCTGCAACAGGTTTCCAATGGCGTGCATATCCGGATGGCGGTGCTCTTCCACCTCCTGGTCGGCGCTGAGGAGGGGGTAAGCGCATGAGCGCGGTTCTGATTCGCGGGGTGCGGCTCTACGGCGAAGGCGAGCGCGTCGACGTGCTCGTCGAGGACGGTCAGATCGTCGACATCGGCGTGGGCTTGTCCATTCCCGACGATGCCGACGTCGTCGACGCCACCGGCCAGGTCCTGCTGCCAGGGTTCGTCGACCTGCACACCCATTTGCGCGAACCGGGACGCGAATACGCCGAGGACATCGAAACCGGCTCGGCGGCAGCCGCTCTGGGCGGCTACACCGCCGTTTTCGCGATGGCCAATACCAACCCTGTGGCCGACAGCCCGGTGGTCACCGATCATGTGTGGCACCGCGGCCAGCAGGTCGGACTGGTCGACGTCCACCCGGTGGGCGCGGTGACGATGGGCCTGGCCGGAACTCAGCTGACCGAGATGGGGATGATGGCCGCAGGCGCGGCTCAGGTGCGCATGTTCTCCGACGACGGCATCTGCGTACACGATCCGCTGGTGATGCGCCGGGCTCTCGAGTACGCCACCGGCCTCGGGGTGCTGATCGCCCAACACGCCGAAGAGCCGCGACCGACCGTCGGCGCCGTCGCGCACGAGGGGCCGAACGCCGCGCGCCTCGGCCTGTCCGGCTGGCCGCGCGCCGCCGAGGAATCGATCGTCGCGCGTGACGCGCTGCTCGCCCGCGACGCGGGCGCCCGGGTCCACATCTGCCACGCCTCGACCGCCGGCACGGTCGAGATCATCAGGTGGGCCAAGGAACAGGGTATTTCGATCACCGCCGAGGTGACCCCCCATCATCTGCTGCTCGACGACAACCGGCTCGCCGCCTACGACGGCCGCAACCGCGTCAACCCGCCGCTGCGGGAGGCGACCGACGCGCAGGCATTGCGGCAGGCGCTCGTCGACGGCGTCATCGATTGCGTCGCGACCGACCACGCCCCGCATGCCGAGCACGAGAAGATGTGCGAGTTCGCCAACGCCAGGCCGGGCATGCTCGGACTGCAGACCGCGCTGTCGGTGGTCGTGGAGACCATGGTCCGGCCCGGGCTGTTCACCTGGCGCGACGTCGCCCGGGTGATGAGTGAGAACCCCGCCCGCATCGTCGGGCTGCCCGATCAGGGCAGACCGTTGGAGGTCGGTGAGCCGGCGAACCTCACGGTCGTCGACCCGGATGCGACGTGGACGGTGACCGGCTCCGCACTCGTCAGCAAGTCCGACAACACCCCGTATGAATCGATGACCCTGCCCGGCGCTGTGAGCTTGACCCTTTTGCGTGGCACGGTCACCGCGCGGGACGGAAAATCGCCAGCATGAACACCGGAACGCTCGTCGGGTCGCTGATCGTCGCGGCGGTGCTCGCGGTGGCGCTGAGCCTGGCGATTCAGGCGATGCTGCGGGGGTGGCGTCATCGCGCCATGCGCCAGGCCGAGTTGATCGGAACGCTCCCGTCGATGCCCGACACCGTCGGACCGGCCATCGTGCCCGCTACCACGGGGCTTTATGTCGGCAGCACGCTGGCACCGAGCTGGCAGGATCGCATCGCGGTCGGTGACCTCGGCTATCGCACAAAGGCCGTGCTGACCCGCTACCCCGAAGGAATCATGCTGCAGCGAAGCGGTGCGCGGCCGATCTGGATTCCCGACGAGTCGATCACCGCGATCCGCACCGAACGCGGGATCGCAGGCAAGGCCATGACCCATGCCGGCATCCTCGCCATCAGGTGGCGGCTACCGTCGGGCACGGAGATCGACACCGGTTTCCGCGGCAATGACCGCGCCGCGTATGCCCAGTGGCTGGGGGAGGAAGCAGCTTGAGTTCGAAGGCGCTACTGGTTCTCGACGACGGCCGGGTCTTCGCCGGCACGCCGTTCGGAGCCGTCGGGCAGACACTCGGCGAGGCGGTGTTCTCCACCGGCATGTCGGGTTACCAGGAGACGTTGACCGACCCCAGCTACCACCGGCAGATCGTCGTCGCCACCGCCCCGCAGATCGGCAACACCGGCTGGAACCACGAGGACGCGGAGAGCCGTGGCGACAAGATCTGGGTGGCCGGCTATGCGGTCCGTGATCCGTCGCCGCGCGCCTCGAACTGGCGGGCGACGGGAACGCTCGAGGACGAACTCGAGCGGCAGGGCATCGTCGGCATCGCCGGTATCGACACCCGCGCCGTCGTGCGCCACCTACGAAGCTTCGGATCGATGAAGGCAGGCATCTTCTCCGGAGCCGCGCTTGCCGAACCCGACGAGCTACTGGACCGGGTCAGGGGCCAGGCCTCGATGCTCGGTGCCGACCTGGCGGGCCAAGTCAGCACCGACGACCTATATGTCGTCGAACCCGATGCGGCACCGCGGTTCACGGTTGCCGCGATCGACCTCGGCATCAAGACCAACACGCCCCGCAACTTCGCCCAGCGCGGAATCCGAAGCCACGTGCTGCCGTCGTCGGCGACGTTCGACCAGATTGCCGAACTCAAACCTGACGGTGTCTTCCTGTCGAACGGCCCCGGCGACCCCGCCACCGCCGACCACATCGTCGGCGTCACCCGCGAGGTCCTCGGCGCCGGAATCCCGCTGTTCGGCATTTGTTTCGGCAACCAGATCCTCGGTCGGGCGCTCGGCCGCTCGACATACAAGATGGTGTTCGGCCACCGCGGTATCAACGTGCCCGTCATCGAGCACGCCACCGGCCGGGTCGCCATCACCGCGCAGAATCACGGGTTCGCGCTGGAAGGCGAAGCCGGTGAGCGCTTCGACACTCCGTTCGGCACGGCGGAGGTCAGCCACACCTGCGCCAACGACGGCGTGGTCGAGGGCATCAGGCTCACCAACGGGCGCGCCTTCTCGGTTCAGTACCACCCCGAGGCGGCGGCGGGCCCGCACGCCGCCAACTACCTCTTCGACCAGTTCGTGGACCTGATGGCGGGGGACGGTAAGTAGATGCCGAAGCGCACCGATCTCAACCACATCCTGGTCATCGGCTCCGGCCCGATACTCATCGGGCAGGCCGCCGAGTTCGACTACTCGGGCACCCAGGCGTGTCGGGTGCTGCGCGCCGAAGGTCTGCAGGTCACGCTGATCAACTCGAACCCGGCGACGATCATGACCGACCCGGAGTACGCCGACCACACCTATATCGAGCCCATCACCCCTGAATTCGTCGAGCGGGTCATCGCGCAACAGGCCGAGCGCGGCAACAAGATCGACGCCCTGTTGGCCACCCTCGGCGGGCAGACCGCCCTGAACACCGCTGTCGCGCTGTACGAGAACGGGGTGCTCGACCGTTACTCCGTCGAACTCATCGGTGCGGACTTCGAAGCGATCCAGCGTGGCGAGGACCGGCAGCGGTTCAAGGACATCGTCACCAAGGTCGGCGGCGAATCCGCCCGCTCGCGTGTGTGTTTCACGATGGACGAGGTTCGCGAAACGGTCGGCGAACTCGGCCTTCCCGTCGTGGTGCGGCCGTCGTTCACGATGGGCGGTCTCGGGTCGGGGATGGCGTACTCCGCCGAAGACGTCGACCGGATGGCAGGCGACGGGCTCGCCGCATCGCCGTCGGCCAACGTGCTGATCGAGGAATCGATTTACGGCTGGAAGGAATTCGAGCTCGAGCTGATGCGCGAC
>JAEZKH010000286.1 GCA_023415515.1 Actinomycetes bacterium | reverse complement strand
TGCGGGGACTGCGGGGACCACGGGCGCCGCGGGAGCGGGCACGGGCCCGGGCAGGGCAAGCGGGACGCCGGCCATGTTGGCGTACGCAGCGCTGGGCGCGACGCACTCTTTGCCCGGCAGAGCGCCGGGGGCGCACGCCGGGGTGAGTGGGGCGGCCGCAACGTCTGAGCTCGACGCAATGGCGGCCGCACACAACCCCGCTGCAGCAGCAAGGGCTCTGATGTAGAACCGATCGATGATCGCCATCGGCGCCGACTCCTTCAACTCCGTACGACTTACACGCTTGGGATTTAAGCGACGGCGTCAATTGTTAGCGGCACTGCGCGACACGCGCGAGGGGGCGCGCCACACCGTTTCTCAACGGTGACCTCGAACAGACACAGCCGATATCTAAGGGCGCCGATCGATGCTGATGAGGTTATCGATACCACGTTGACCTGCGTAAACGTATACGTCGACACGTTTGCCGAAAATATTTCGGAAAAAGTGTGCGACTCCTCGGCGCCCGTCGCTCCTACCCGTGAAAGCAGCCACGACGGCAGCTTCAGACCGAGGAGAGAGCATGAACGCCAACGCCACCACCAATTTCATCCGCTGCTCGGAGCCGACTGTCCGCTCGAGCGCTTCGCAGGCCTACTCGCAGTGCCTGCCCGAGCCCGACTACGGATACGGCACCTACTACAGCAACCAGGCTCCGATGCCGCAGCAACCCGCTGCAGTCCCGCAGCCGTCTTCCTCGTCGTCGAGCAAGGCCCTGCTGTTCGTCGCGGGCCTCGCAGTCGTGGGCGCCGCCGCTTTCGGTGGTGTCTATCTGATGACCTCGAGCACGCCGGAGAACACTGCCGCCACGAGCGCCGCGCCGGCGGCCGCTCCCGCCGAGCAGATCAACCTGCCCTCGGTCGTCGACATCCCGGCATTGGCTCCGAAGCAGGACGCCCCGGCCCCGGTCATCGTGAACAACCCCGCACCGATTCGCGTCAGCGGTCCCGTCTCCGCTCCGCGGTCCATCGTGTCTGAGCAGCCCGTCGCCGGACAGAAGCCGGTCACCTCGGCCAAGCCGTCCGCCGGCTCCGCACCTGCCGCCGCTGCGGCTCCTGCTCCGGGTCCGGCGCCGAAGGGTCCCGGCGTCGCGGTCAAGACACCTTTCGCTCAGGTGGGTGTCCCCGGAGATGGCGGCGTGTCCGTCAAGACCCCGGGTGTCGAGGTCGGCGTCCCCGGCCAGAACGGCGGCGATGTCGTCGTCTCGATCCCGGGTGAGGCGCCCAAGACCAACGGCACCACCACCCCACCGGCAGACAACGGCACCACCACCCCACCCGCGGGCAATGGGACGGCGAAGGACACGCTGGCCGACGTCATCGAGGCGGGCGCCAACGCCGGCAGCGCCGTCGATGAAGTCGCCGGTGGCTAACCCGTACCCCTGGATCGCATCGACGGTCTCAGCCCAGGTCACGCGGCCTGGGCTGAGCGATATCCATCGTTCGAATCCCCCGCCCACACAGGCTGTAGCAATTACGCTGACAGCTACGCCACTCGATCAATTTGGAGTTATTTCCCATGACCGCCGCGCTATCCAACTGGAGTGGCACAGGCCCGGGCAGCAGCGACGCCGAACTGGCCGTCGCAGCCGCGGCAGGCGACCGCAACGCTTTCGCCGGGATCTACGACCGCTACGCCGACAAGCTTCACGACTTCTGCGTCGGAATGCTCCGCGACCGGGACTCGGCCGCGGACTGCGTCCAGGACGCGTTCTGCATCGTGTCCACTAGCCTCGGCGGTCTCCGCGAGCCGGACAAGCTGCGCCCGTGGCTCTACTCGATCGTCCGCAACGAAGCGCACAAGCGACTGCGCGAATTGAAGCGCGAGCGGCCGTCCGACGAGATGCCCGACGTGATGTCGCACGACGCGGGCCCCGACACCATGGCGCATCGACTCGAGTTGGCCAACCTGATCTCTGAGGCGGCGGGCGGCCTGTCGGACCGCGACCAGGCGGTGCTGGAACTGGCCTACCGCCAGGGCCTTGACGGTCCCGAACTCGCCATGGCTCTCGGCGTCACCCAGACGAACGCCAACACGATGGTCGGCCGGCTGCGTGACACGATCGAGCGCTCGCTCGGCGCACTGCTGGTGGCGCGTCGCATCCAGGCCAACCCCGCCAGCTGCCCCGACCTGGCATCGGTTCTGCACGGATGGGACGGGAAGTTCAACATCCTCATGCGCAAACGCATTGCGCGCCATATCGAGTCGTGCGCAGCATGTGAGGATCTGCGCAGCCGGTCGGTGAACCCGGCCGCCCTGCTCGGTGCACCGGTGTTCATCCCGGCGCCGGCATGGCTGAAGAACAGCGTCATGCGCGACTTCGAGCTGACGTCGGCATCGCGTGGCATGGGAAACGCATCGAATGCCGCGGCGACGACGATGATCCCGCAGGCCGACGCGGGCTTCCATGCCGCTGCAACGGCAGCGAGGCCGGCGATCCAGCCACCGCTGGAGCCGCAACACCACGACGAGGACGCGGCACTGGTCGGCGCCCCGACCACGGACGAGTCGAAGCGCCGTGTGGTGCCGTTCATGGCCCTGCTGATCGGTGTTCCGCTCGTGATACTCGGTGCAACGTTGGCGTGGCTCTACCTGCCGAGCACCGCGCTGTCGCCCAGCGGCATCGTCCAACCGGCACCGCAGCCGACCCCGACCGCATCGGTCCCCGCGCCCGCGCCCGCCGCGGTGCTGCCGTCGGCGCAGAGGCCTGCGGTCGCTCCGAGCGCCAAGCCCGCACAGCCGAATGCGCCGTTGCCCACGCCGGCAGCCAGGATTCCGACGCCGCAGGCGAACATTCCCACGCCGCAGCCCGCTGCCCGGCCGCCTGCCGCGGTGCCACCGGCTCAGGCACCTGCTCCTGCGCCGGTTCCGCCGGTCGCGCCACCGCCGGTGCTGATGCCCCCGATCGGCCAGCTTCCCCAGCTGCCTCTGCCGCGGCTTCCCTACTCGCCGAACCCTGCGCAGCTGCCCGCGCAGAAACAGGCACCGCCTGCCCAGCCCCCGGCGCAGCAGATTCCGCCCGCCGAGCCGCCTGCCAAACAGGCACCGCCTGCCGACCCACCGGCACAACAGGTGCCCGATCCGGTCGGGCCCGCCCCGAACCAGGTCCCCGACCCGGTGGGCCCCGCGCCGAAGAAGGTCGACCCGGCACCGCCTGCGGACGGGGGCAATTGCACGCCCGGCAACATCTGCGTGAAGTAGAGGTCTGGCTAGGCGCCCGGTCCGTACGCCTTCGCGATGTCGGGCGAGTCGAGCCACCTCGAGTAGGTCGGCGACTGCGGCCAACCCTCGGGCGAGTCCTGCCAGACCTCCTGACGTCCGTACGGCAGCAGGTCGATCAGGGCGAACGAGTGACTGAGCTGCTCGGTGCCCCGGCCGTTGGTGTGCCAGGTGCGGTAGACCGTGTCGCCGTCGCGCAGGAACACGTTGACGCCGAAGCCGCCGCCCGGCGGAGCGTCCACATCGGCGCCGAACGTGCTCTCCGACGAGGAGTACCAATCCATCGTGTTGCCGACCTTGGCGCGGTAGGCCAGCGCCTCCTCGATCGGCCCGTTGGTGACGATCACGAACCGCGCGTCGTAGGAATCGAGGAACTCCAGCCGGGTGTATTGTGAGGTGAAGCCGGTGCAGCCACCGCACTGCCACTCGGCGCCGTCCTCCCACATGTGGTGGTAGACGATGAGTTGCGAGCGGCCCTCGAAGATCTCGGCCAGGCGGACGGGGCCGTCCTCGCCGATGAGGGTGTAGTCGTCCATCTGGACCATCGGCAGCCGGCGGCGCTGCGCGGCGATGGCGTCGAGCTCACGCGTTGCGGCCTTCTCGCGTCGTCGTAGCTCGTCGAGTTCCTTGCGCCAGGTCTGCTGATCGACAACCGGGGGCTTGGCTGGTGCGGCCATGCGGAATCTCCTCTCGATGCCCTTCCGGTATATAAGACCCGGCCGACACCGGATACTCATCGCGTGACGAGACAGCTCGAGAGCAAGGTGGTGATCGTCGCGGGGCTCGGCGGCATCGGCAACGGTCTCGCGCGGCGGTATGCCGACGACGGTGCGCTGCTGGTGATCGGGGACCTCGACGGCGAGTTGGCGGCGCGCGTGGCCCGCGAGATCGATCCCTCCGGTGAGCGTGTGCGCGGGGTGGCTCTCGACGGCGCCGACGAAGACTCGGTGCGGGGCATCGTCGCGCTCGCGGTCGAGAGCTTCGGCCGGCTGGACGGCATTCACGTCAACTTCACCAATGCCTCCGACGCGTATCTGCCCGGCGGCGTGGTCGATCTTCCGCTGGCGGCGTTCGACGAAGTCATGCGTGTCAACACCCGCGGCTTCGTCATCTGCGCCAAGCACGCGATCCCACCGATGATCGACGGGGGCGGCGGCTCGATCGTGTTCACGGCGTCGATCGACGCGTACAACGGCGCGGGCACGCGGGTGTCCTACCAGATGAGCAAGGCCGCCGAGCTCGCGCTGATGCGCCACATCGCCCGCAAGTACGGGCCGAAGGGCATCCGCTGCAATGCCATTGCGCCAGGGCTCATTTGGCACTACAAGTTCGACGAGAACCCGATGCCCGACGGCATCGTCGAGCAGACGCGGGCGCGGCAGATGATCAAGTCGCGGTTCGGCAGACCCGACGACGTCGCCGCGCTCGGGGCGCTGCTGCTCTCCGACGACGGCAGCTTCATCACCGCCCAGTCGATCAGCGTCGACGGTGGAGTGACGTTCCGTCCGTGACGCGGCCGCAGCCACAGGCAGTATCGTCCGATCATGCCTACCGCGCCCTTGACCATAATGTTCTGGCCGGAGTCGGCCTACGGCCCGACGAACCAGTGCATCGGCCTGGCCGCCATCCTGCGTGACCGCGGCCACCGCATCGTGTTCGCCGCCGAGAGCTCGTGGGCGGGCAGGCTCAGTCCCTTCGGGTTCATCGAGGAACTCGTCGACCTCGCCGAGCCCGCCGAGGGCGCTACTGACGAGGATGCGGGCGCATTCTGGACGCAGTTCATCGCCGAGACCGCTCCCGAATTCCGCAAGCCGACCGTCGAGCAGTTGGCGTCCTTCATCCAGCCGACATACCAGGCGCTCATCGACGGCGCGAAGTATTGCGAGCCGCGACTGCGCGAGATCATCGCACGACACCAACCGGACGTCATCGTCGAGGACAACGTCGTGCTGTTCCCTGCCCTGACCACCGCCGGTGTGCCGTTCGTGCGGATCGTGTCCTGCAGCCCGCTGGAGGTGACCGGTCCCGACGTGCCACCGCCGTTCTCGGGTCTGCCCAGCGCAGATCGCAGCGAATGGGCTTCCTACCGGGCGGAATTCGACCGCACGCACCGCGAGATGTGGTCGGACTTCAACCAGTGGGTGCAGGACCAGGGCGCCGCCCCGCTGCGGGACCTGGAGTTCATGCCGCACCAAACGGCGGCCAACCTCTACGTCTACCCCGCAGAGGCCGACTACACCGACGTCCGTCCCCTCGATGACACCTGGACCCGGATGGATTCCAGCGTTCGCGAGACCGACGAAGAGTACGTGTTGCCCGCCGAGATCGTCGACCGGCCGGAAGACAGTGCGCTGGTTTATCTTTCGCTCGGCTCGCTCGGTGGCGCAGATGTCGAGTTGATGCAGCGGCTGGTCGACGTCCTCGGCACCACGAGGCATCGGTTCATCGTCAGCAAGGGCCCGCAGGCCGACCGGATCACCCTGGCCGACAACATGGTCGGCGCCCAGATGCTGCCGCAGACCAAGGTGATCCCACAGGTGGACCTCGTCATCTCCCACGGCGGCAACAACACGGTCACCGAGACACTGCACTTCGGCAAGCCACTGATCGTGCTGCCGCTGTTCTGGGATCAATACGAGAACGCGCAGCGCATCGACGAACTCGGCTTCGGGATTCGGCTCGACACCTACGGTTTCTCCGACGAGGAGTTGACGGGCGCGGTGGACCGACTGCTGGCCGACACGGACCTGCGTGCGCGGCTGGCGTCGATCGGGGACGCGATCCGCGGGCGTGACGGGCTGCGCGTCGGCGCCGACGTCATCGAGGACGTCGGCGTGAAACATCGGGGCTGACGTGCTTGATCCGCTCGACGCGCTCGACGCGCTCGACCTCGCCGACGGCAAACGGCTGGCCGTCGTCGCCGATGGCGACGGTCTCGCCGCCGTACCCGCGACGGG
>JAEZKH010000243.1 GCA_023415515.1 Actinomycetes bacterium | reverse complement strand
CGCTGGCTGGGCGCCGATATCGGCAGGCGGCAGTTCTACCGCGTCCTCGACACGCTGCTCGGCGCGGGTGACGAATTCGAAGCCACCACTGGCACATTGGCGCCGCGCGCGGCGCTGCCGCCTGGCGCGATCGTCGTGGCGTTCTCCACGCTGCTCGACACCGAGTTCGCATTGTCGCTGATCGACCTGCGCAGGCGCGGGCACACGGTCGTCGCCGTGGACGTCCTCGATGGCGCTCCCTTCGGTGCAGGCCGGGACCCGCTGTTCACCAGGATGTGGGCGATGCAGAGGTCGTTCATGTACCGGGACATGGGCACCGTCGGCGTCGACATCGTGGCATGGCCGGGGCGGACGCGTGGAGCGGGACAGCAGGAGACCAACACCCTCGACGCGGCGATGAAACTGGTGCCAGAGCGGCGGCGGCCGGTGCGGGGGCGGCGATGACGACACTGCTCGGCAGAGCGCACCTGCTGTCCACGGCGTTCGGTGTGGTGATGGTCGCGGCGGCAGGCATCCAAACCGACGGCCCCGCACTGGCTCTGGCGACGGTTGGCGCATTCGGCGTGTTGGCGGGCGTCGTCCACCGCGGCGCCGCCACCGCGGCCGTCCTGTCGAGCGCCTCGGCTGTCGCGGTCTCGCAGGCACCGCCGATGCCTGCGGCCGTCGCCGGGTTGGCCGCGGCCTGCTACCTGGTGCTGCGCTACACCGAACGCGACTCGACGAGGCTGATCGGGGCTTCGGCCACCACGATGCTCGCCGCCCTCTGTTTCGCGTTCGTCGGTGTGGTCGCGGCGTCGTTCCCGTTCGAGTTGCCGTGGCTGCCGCTGCTGGCTCCGCTGGCCGTGTTCGGGAGCTACGTGCTCGCCACCAGACCGTTCTACACGGCGGCCGAACGCGGCGGGAAGCTCAGTTCCAGATCCTGACCCGTCGTTGCGGGTCGAGGTAGAGAGCGTCGTCCTCGTCGACGTCGAACGCCTCGTAGTACGCGTCCATGTTGCGGATCACGCCGTTGCAGCGGAACTCCGGCGGCGAGTGCGGGTCGACGGCGAGCCGCCGGATAGCCTCGGCCTCACGGGATTTCGTGCGCCACACCTGCGCCCATCCGAAGAAGACGCGCTGCACACCGGTCAGCCCGTCGATCACCGGCGCGGGCTCACCCTCGAGTGACAGCTGATAGGCGAGCAGCGCGATCGACAGGCCGCCGAGGTCGCCGATGTTCTCGCCGACCGTGAACGCACCGTTCACGTGGTGGCTGTCGCTCAGGCCGCGCGGGACGAACTCGTCGTACTGCTCGATCAGCTTCTTGGTGCGCGCGCCGAACTCGGTGCGGTCGGCATCGGTCCACCAGTCCACGAGGTTGCCGTCGCCGTCGTATTTGGCGCCCTGGTCGTCGAAGCCGTGGCCGATCTCGTGGCCGATCACCGCACCGATACCGCCGTAGTTGGCGGCGTCGTCGGCGTCGGCGTCGAAGAACGGCGGCTGCAGAATCGCTGCGGGAAAGACGATCTCGTTCATGCCGGGGTTGTAGTAGGCGTTCACCGTCTGCGGCGTCATGAACCACTCGTCGCGGTCCACCGGACCGCCGAGCTTGGCCACCTCACGCTCGGAGCTGACGATGGCTCCCCGCCGGTAGTTGCCGTACAGGTCGTCGCGCTCGATGACCAGCGCCGAGTAGTCACGCCACTTCGCCGGATAACCGATCTTCTGGGTGAACTTGTCCAGCTTGGCCAACGCGCGCTGCCGGGTCTCCGGCGTCATCCACTCCAGTCGGCTGATGCTGACCCGGTAGGCCTCGCGCAGGTTCGCCACGAGTTCGTCCATGCGCGCCTTGGCATCCGGCGGGAAGTACCGCTCCACGTAGAGCTTGCCCAGCGCGTCACCCATCAGGTTCTCCACCACCGAGACGCCGCGCTTCCAGCGCTCGCGGATGGACTCGGTCCCGCTCAGCGTGCGCCCGTAGAAGTCGAAATCCTCGGCGACGAGGTCGTCGGTCAACAGGAAGGCGCGGGAGTGGATGAGCCGCCAGCGGGCCCACCGCTTCCAGTCCTCGAGGTCCTCGGCGGCCCACAGCTCGGCGAAAGCGGTCAGGTAATCAGGCTGGCGCACGACGAGTTCCGCCACGGTTTCCGGGCTGGCGCCCATCGCGGTGATCCAGCCCGCCCAATCGAAGCCCGGCGCCTCGGCGAGCAGGTCGGTGAAATTGCGCAGGTTGTAGGCCAGATCGGCGTCCCGGCGCTTGACGACGTCCCAGTGCGCGGCGGCCAGCTTCGCCTCCAGCGCCACGATCCGTTCGGCGGTGGCCTGCCATTCTCCTGGCTGCGGCTCCGCGCCGTACACCAGCGCGAACATCCTCGCGATGTGGCCGGGGTAGGCGGCCAGGATCTCGGCGTGCTGCTCGTCGCGGTAGTAGGACTCGTCGGGCAGCCCGATGCCCGACTGGCTCAGGTGCAGCAGGTAGCGCGTGGAGTCCTTGGAGTCGGTGTCGATGTAGGCGCCCGTCGCGCCGCCCACCCCCGCGCGCTGCAGCGCGCCGATCACGGCGGCGAGCGCATCGGCGTCCGCGGCGTCGTCGATGGCGGCCAATTCGTCGAGCAGCGGCGCCACCCCGATCCGCTCGACCGTGGCCTCGTCGGCGAAGCTGGCGAACAGGTCGCCGATGCGCTGCTGGTCGGTGCCCTTGCCGGCGTCCGCGGCCTGTCGACTGGCCTCGTCGATCAACTCGCGGATCTGCTCCTCGGCGCGGTCGTACAACGAGCGGAAGGCGCCGTCGGTCGCACGGTCGGCGGGGATCTCGTAATCGGTCAGCCAGCGGCCGTTGACGTGGCCGAACAGGTCGTCTTGCGGGCGGATCTGCGGGTCGACGTGGCTCAGGTCGATGCCCGAGCGAACGGCCGCGCCGTCGCGAATCGCTTCTGCTGTCACCCCACCAGGTTGCCAGACGTTGCGATTTGGGCGCGCTCGGTCACCCTCAGCGTGACTGCGCGCGCCGAAATCGCGGTTCGGTACCCTCACGGCCATGCCCGACGAGCGCGCCGACGACGACGGGCCCGTCATCTCGGGCTTCGGGGTGGCCTCGGCTGCGCTGGGTCTGCTGTCGGTCGCGGCGGTGGTCCTCGCGCTGATCATCTGGTCGGGCCACCGGAGCGACATCGCCGAGCGGGTCTATCAGACCGACGTGCTCAACGCCGCCGCCGACTGGACCACCGTCCTGATCAACATGAACTCCGGCGACATCGACGCCAGCCTGCAGAAGCTGCACGACGGCACGGTCGGCGAACTCAACAACGAGTTCGAGTCGGCGCTGGAGCCGTACAAGAAGGTCGTGGAGACCCTGCAGTCGCGGACCAAGGGCCAGGTCGACTCGGTCGCGATCGAATCGATCTACCACCGTCCACAGACCCTGCCCGACGGCAGGCCTGCGCCCGCCCCGACGCCGGAGCCCGCGCTGGCCGACCTGGTCAGACGCACCGACACCGTGATGGTGGTCGCGACGTCGATCAGCGACAACGTCGGCGGGAAGCCGCAGACCCTGCGCTGGACGCTGCGGCTCGACGTCTCCGACGTCGACGGCAAGCTGCTCATCTCCCGGCTGGAGCAGGTTCAGTGAGGAACCACCTTCGGGTGCTGGCGTTCGACGTCGCCGCACCGCTGGCCGCGATCGCCGCGCTGGTCTACATCGGGATGGCGCTGGCGTGGCCGCTGTGGTGGGTGTCGCTGGCGTCGGTGCTGGGTCTGCTGATCGTCGAGGGCGTGCTCGTCAACGTCGTGCTGGCCCGGCGCGACGGCGTGACGGTCGGCACCGACGACGACGGGCCGGGGCTTCGGCTGGCGGTCACCGGTGTCGCGACCGTCGCACTCGTGGCCGCGGTGGCGGTCGGATACACGCAGTGGACGGTCAAGGACCGCAACTTCGCCGATGACAGCGCTGAAGTGGTCGGCATCGCCAGCAGTGTCGCCGAGGCCAGCGCGACGTTCACCCCTTCGAGCCCGACCGTCGCGATCGACAGGGCTACCGCGCTCATGACGCCGGACCGGGCGGAGAAGTACAGAACTGAATTCTCCACCGTGGCAAAGCAATTGACGAGCAAGAACGTCACCGCCTCCGCCACCACCATCTCGGCGGGTGTCGAGGCCCTCGGGCCGAAGAACGCCAGCGTCGCGGTGATGATGCGCGGAACGCAGAATGTGCCGGGCAAGCCGCCCGACGTCGCGGTGCTCGCGCTGCGGGTCACGCTGTCCAAGAACGGCGACCGCTGGCTCGTCGACGACGTCTCGCCGATCAACTCCCGCTGAGGTAGCTCAACCCTTGTCGCTGCTCGCGTGCGCGGCGTGGTCGACCTTGAGGCAGCGGTCCATCACCACCTGCAGACCGGCGGCCTCGCCGTCGCGGGCCACCTGCTCGTCCCACAGCCCCGACTGCAGCCACAGCGTCTTCGCGCCGACCTCGATCGCCTCGTCGAGCACCTCGCGCAGATGCTCACGGCGCCGGAACACGTCGACGAGGTCCGGCACCACGGGAAGCGACGCCAGATCGGGGTAGGTCGGGGTGCCCTCGACGGCATCGATCGTCGGGTTGACGAGGTACAGGTCGTAGTCGCCGGCGGCTTCGAGGTAGCGCCACACCCCGTAGACGGCGCGGGCCCGATTGGCGGACGCGCCGACGATCGCGACGGTCCTGGTGTCGCGCAGGATTGCCCCGATGTCAGCGCTCAGCGCGGTGCGCCTTCATCTTCGCGAAGCGATCCGACACCCGGCTCATGCGGACCATCAGCGATGCGGGCGGAGTGTGCGTGCCTTCCAGGTAGCTCGCGAGTTCCTCAGCGGGCACGCCGATGCGCGACGCGAACTCCTGCGGCTTGAGGCCGGACCGGCCCAACAGCACGCGGATCTGCCTGGCGACCTCGGCGCGCTCGTTGGCTTCCAGGTTCTCCCTGGTGCGGGTCAGCACTTCGGACAACGCCTTGGAGACCCCATACGGCCGTGTCGACTCCAACACCTCCTCGACCTGGCGCGCGGTCCTGCCGTACGGATCGCGCTTGATGGCGGTGACGATGCGTTGCCACACCGTCAGATCGTCGGTCTCCAGCGCCTCGCGGATGGCGGCCGTCGGCCAGAACTCCACGGGCTTGTCGTCCGGGGCGGGCCTGCGCGGACGCCTCGCTGCGCCGGTCGGTATCCGCGCGGTCGCGGCGTCGGAACGCGCGGCCCGGACCTCGGGTGCCACCGTCACCTCGCCTCCTCCAGCATCGCGACCGCCACCGCCAGGCACCGCTCCCTGACCTTGGCCCATTCAGCCTCCGCGTCCGGGCCCGACATCGGGATGTCGAACTCGTCCGACGGATGCGGATCGGCCAGTCGGCGCACTAGCTGCGTGGCGACCCATTGCTTCCTGGATGGGTCTCCACAGTAGTACCGATCCATTCCGGCCAGAACCACAGCGGCGGTCTGAGTCTCCATCGACTCGACCAAATCGGCAAACTCAGCGAAGTCTTTCGTGCTGTTCCGGCACATGATCAGGTAGCCCTTCATGCGCAACGTCTCCGCGCCCGTCGGGATCGAGAGCCGGTCGCCGGTGGGCAGTTGGACATTGGTCGTCTCCACCGGGCTGTTGCGCTCGACGGGCGCGCGCTCGGTTTCGGCCTCGGTCTCCAGGGCGTCGATCGCCACCGAAAGCCTGCCGCGCCACATCGTGACCGGATGGACGGGCCGCGGCCCCCGCTTGAGCTTGACCGTCTTGCCGTTGCCAGCGCCGTTGCCAGCGCCATTGCCTGCGCCGTTGGTGTGGCCGGTGAGCGCGTTGACGCAGTCCGAACCATTGGACGGCAGGCACCCGCTGAAGGCCAGCGGATCGGCGACGGAGATCGTGTGCGGCGCCATGTTCTTCAGCTTGGCCGCCGACTTCACCACGTTGCGGATGTCGATGCCCGACGCCGCCAGCGTGGAGATGTCGTCGGGGATGATCACCAGATCGCCGATGTCGGCCTTGGGCAGTGGCTTCTCGAAGTCCACCGACGGCAGGATGCGGTCCAGCCAACGCGGCAGCCACCAGTTCCACTGGTCGAACATCGCCATCAGCGCGGGCACCAGGACCAGTCGCACGACCGTGGCGTCGACGGCGATGGCCACCGCGCACGCCACACCGAGTTGGGCAACCAGAGGCATGCCCGCGAACGCGAAGCCGATGAACACCGCGATCATGATGAGCGCCGCGCTGGTGATCGTCCGCGCGCTTGTGCTGACGCCGTAGGCGACCGCGTCGCGGGTGTTGTTGGTCTGCAGGAACCGCTCACGGATGCGGGTCAGCAGGAAGATCTCGTAGTCCATCGACAGACCGAACGTCATCGCCAGCACCAGCGGCGGGATCGTGGAGTCCAGCGACGAGATCTGCCGGAAGCCGAGCTCTTCCAGCCATCCCCATTGGAAGACGACGACGAGGCTGCCGTAGGCGGCGGCGACCGACAACACGGTCATCAGCACGCCTTTGAGCGCCAGCACCACCGAGCGGATCGACACCAGGAGCATCACGAACGCGATCAGCGCGACGAAGCCGAACACCGCGGGCTGCGTCGCCGACACCCGGTCGTCGAAGTCCTTGATCAGCGCGGTCGGGCCGCCGACATCCACCCTGGCCTTGTCTGCAACGACGGGAGGCAACTCCGCGCGCATCCAGTCGACGGACTCGCGCGCCGCCATGTCCTCTGGGTCCACCGAGAGCACCGCGGAGATGAGCGCACTGCGGTAGTCGTTGCCGAACACCGCAGGCTGCACCGTTACGACGTTGGGCGCCTGCGACATTCGCTGCTGCACCTCTTGGAGTAACGGCTCTTTCGTCGGCGCGGACGCCGCGCTGCCGTCGGGGAACGTCACCAGCACGCGCACCGGGCCGAGCGCGCCGGGGCCGAGCGCGTCAGCCGCGGCGTTGACCCCGCCGCGGATCTCGTGGGTCGGGTCGAACTGCCGCTGCATGCTGTTGCCGAGCACCATCGCGAACGCCGGTGCGGCCAACGCGAGAAGCAGCATCGTCGCGCCGAGCGCCGACATCCAGGGTCTTCGCATCACCGCCCCGGTCCACCTGGTCCAGAACCGCGACTGGGTGGTCTCGGGCCGGCGCGACCAGTGCAACAGCCACGACCGCTTGGCGGCCGCCCGCCCGAACGTGGCCAACACCGCAGGGGTCAGCGTGGTCGACGTCAGCACCGCGACCGCGACGGCGAGGATCGCCCCGGTCGCCATCGACGCGAGCACCGGGGTGTTGATGAGGTAGATGCCGGTGACCGACGCGATGACCGTCAGCCCGGACAGCACCACGGCAAGGCCCGAGGTGGCCATGGCGGCGTCGGCGGCCTGCTCGGGTTCCCGGCCCGCGCGCAGTTCCTCCCTGAACCGCATCAGGATGAACAGCGAGTAGTCGATGGCCAGCGCGATGCCGAACATCGACACCGTCGATGTGACGAAGACCGACATCGTCGTGTACATCGACAGCAGATAGACCAGTCCCATGGTGACTGCCACCGTGCAGATGCCGAGGACGAGCGGCATCGCGGCCGCGGCGAGCGAGCCGAACACCGCGAGCAGCACGATCAGGACGATCGGAAGGTTCCACTGTTCGGCCTGGGCGATGTCGTGCTTGGTCGCCGCGGTGGCAGCGGCGCCGAGCGCGCCCTGACCGATGACGTAGAGCTTGACCTTGCCGTCGGCGAATTCGCCCGGCTGGTCACCGTCGATGCCGACCTTCTGGCGCAGTTGCTTGGCGACATCGACGGCGCCGGTGTTGTTGAAGTCCAATTGCAGCGTGACGACGTAGGGCCGGTCGGGCTGCGGCGGCGGCTGCTGCGGGTTCGGCACCACCTTGACGCTGGGCACCTCGCCTGCCAGCCGCTCGAGATGCGCGACGGCGGCGTCCATGTCCGCGAACGACGCATCGGCGCGCGGGGCCGCGACCAGCGCAAGCGGGGAGGCGCCCTGGTCGGGGAACTGTTCCTCGAGCTCGCGCTGGACGTACAGCGACTGCGACCCGGCCACCTCGAAACCGCCGCCGGTGAGGTGACCGGACTGAGTCATCGCCAGATAAACGGAGGGCACCAGGAGCAGGAGCCACACCACGAACACCGCCCAGCGGAATCTGCGCAGGCCACTGCTCAAGCGCATCATGAACTGCTGGATGGTTCTGTCCCGCTTTCTCCCCGGCTCGCGTTACGTAGCGTGAGGATATCTCAGCGTGCGTAGGCACGACGCCGCCTGACCAACGCCTTAACGTGCTCTAACCAGCTCCTTGGGAATATCGCCGAGCCTGCCGGCTGCCCGCTGTCGCCCGGCCTCGTTGCTGAATTGGTTCGGTCCCGTCGGCGATGGCATTATGTCACCTTGGGCTGAAGGAGTTGTCTGATGAACCCGACCCGCGCCACCGCTCGCCGCGGCCTGCTCGCCGCGTTCACCGCGTGCGCCGCAGGGGCCGCCGCGATCGCGGCCACCGCGGGGCCGTCCGCAGGCGCCGCGCCGGATCCGTGCGCAGCCAGCCAGGTCGCCAAGACCATCGGGTCGGTGGCCACCTCGATGGGCGCGTACCTGGATGCGCATCCGCAGACGAACCAGGCGTTCACCACGATCTCCCAGCAGCAGGGCGGGCCGCAGTCGCTGGTCTCGTTGAAGAGCTACCTGGATGCCAACCCGCAGGTCGCCAAGGACATGCAGACGCTGCAGCGGCCGCTCACCGATCTCGCCGGCCAGTGCAAGCTGCCGATCACCATCCCGCAGGTGCTGGGGCTGATGCAGAACGCGCAACAGGGTGGCGGCCTGCCCGGCGGTTTGCCAGCGACGTCACCGGGCGCGCAGACCGTCGGTGTGCCCGGCTCGGCTTTGCCGGCCCAGTCGTCGCCGGCATCGGCGATCGTGCAGGGCAGCGGACCCCTTCCCGGTCCTGCGACGGCCGCCCCGCGGTAGCTGACCGGTGCCACCCAGCATGAATGGCGGCGATCCTGAGCTGGGGTTTTTGACTTTTCTAGTATCCGTTTCCGCGCAAGCCAGGAAACTCGGCGCCGATTCTGATTAGCTTTGTAATGTCTGTGACCGCAACGGTTACTCCACAACTCATCGATGAAGGAGCCTGTAGATGTTGCTCTCTGCCCGTACGGCGCGGCGTGCGGTAGCCGGCGCGATCGGAGCCGGCGCGCTCGCCGGCGCGATGCTGTTCGGCGCTCTTCCTTCGGCGATGGCCGACGAGCCCCCCAACTGCACCGCTGCCGACCTGGCCTTCACAGCCGCAGGCGTCTCCAAGGCGACGTCTGACTACTTGTTCAGCCACCCGGACGTCAACTACTTCTTCACCAGCCTCGAGGGCAAGAACCGCGACGAGGTGCGCACCGAGGTGGACAAGTACCTGAACGCCAACCCGATTCAGAAGGGCGAGCTGACCGCCATTCGGCAGCCGTTGGTGGATCTCAAGAACCGTTGCGGCGACACCAACGGCGACGGCATCGCAGACACCCCGTAACCGGCGTGCGGGTCGGGGGAGAGCCGGCCACGCAGGAGAGCACCGGTCGAATGGTGCTCATGGTCGACGACGACCCGGACGTCAGAACGTCGGTTGCCCGCGGACTGCGGCACTCCGGATTCGACGTGCGGGTCGCCGCGACCGGCAAAGAGGCACTTCGGCTCCTGTCCAACGAGAAGCACGACGCCCTGGTTCTGGACGTACAGATGCCCGAACTCGACGGCGTCGCGGTGGTCACCGCGCTGCGCGCGCTCGGTAACGACATCCCGATCTGTGTGCTGTCCGCCCGCGACACCGTCAACGACCGAATCGCCGGGCTGGAGGCGGGCGCCGACGACTATCTGACCAAGCCGTTTGATCTCGGCGAGCTCGTCGCGCGTCTGCACGCCCTGCTGCGCCGGACCAGCAGCCACGGCGGTCAATCCTCGGACACCATGTCGATCGGCCCGCTGACGATCGACACCGCGAGGCGGTTGGTGTTCGTCGCCGGGGAGCGGGTGGACCTGACCAAGCGCGAGTTCGACCTGCTCGCGGTGCTCGCCGAGAACGCGGGCGTGGTGCTGAGCCGCCAGCGGCTTCTCGAACTGGTGTGGGGCTACGACTTCGACGTCGACACCAACGTGGCCGACGTCTTCATCAGTTACCTGCGGCGCAAGCTCGAACGCGACGGGCTGCCGCGAGTGATCCACACGGTGCGTGGGATCGGTTACGTGTTGCGAGACGAAGCGTAGCGGAGCTCGAGCATGTCAAACCGAGACGAAGCGTAGCGGGTGCGCCGGATCCGCTCGCCCTCGCTTCGCACCAGGGTCGCGCTTGCCGCCGCCACCGCGGCAGCCGCCGTCGTGGCGGTGTTCACGATCCTGACGTCGGTGGTCTTGGCGAACAACGATGCCGCGCAGCTGGATCGGCGGCTGGACTCCATCGTCGAGGCAAGCATGTACCCCGAGCAGTTGTCCGATCCCCGGCAGGGAGTGTTGACGACGGGGCGGATGGAGTCGACCGGGCAGGTCGTCTTCCAGCGCGGGCTCCAACTACCGCCGCTGCAGCCGGGCACCGCCGACGTCGTGGTGAACGGCGTCGACTACCGGGTGCGCACCATTCCCGTCGAGCAGCAGGGCGGGGTGTTGATGTCGATCGGCATCCGCGCCGACAGCATCCTGTTGAGCCGCGCCCGAATTCCGTTCTACGTGGCGGTCGGCCTGGTGACGGTGCTGATCGCCGCGGGCATGGGTTGGCTGCTGTCCGGTCCGGCGATCAAGCCGTTGCGGCGCCTCACCGAGCACACGCGCAGGCTGGGCAAGGGCACCGAGGAGATGCCGAAGGTGCGCGGCGTCCGCGAGGCGGAGCAGCTCTCCGAGGCGATGACGGGGATGTTGAGCAGGCTGGCCGCCGCACAGCAGTCGACGCAGAGTTCGCTTCAGGCCGCACAGGATTTCGCGGCCAACGCCGCCCACGAACTGCGCACACCCTTGACCGCCATGCGGGCGGACCTCGACACGCTGCGCATCCACGACCTGCCTGCCGACGAGTTCGCCGAGGTGGTCAACGACCTTTCGCGGGCACAGCGCCGCGTCGAGGCGATCATCACCGCGCTCGGTCAGCTCGCCTCAGGAGAGCTCGCGCAGGCGGAGGACCGCGAAATCATCGACGTCACAGACCTTCTCGACAGGGTGGCGCGGGAGAACATGCGTCCCGAGGGGCCGGTCGAGGTCCTGGTGGAGGCCGACGACGACGTCGGGTCCATCTGGGGGTGGCCCGACGGCCTCCGGCTGGCTGTCGACAACCTGGTCCGCAACGCCGTCGCGCACGGCCCTGCGACACGGATCGTGTTGTCCGCCCGCCGGATCGATCATTCCATCACCATCACCGTCGACGACGACGGGCGCGGAATACCGGCGGAGGAACACACCAACGTCCTCGGCCGCTTCACCCGTGGAAGCACCGCCGCCCCCGGCGGATCCGGGCTGGGGCTGGCGCTGGTGACGCAGCAGGCCGCACTGCACGGCGGCAGCATCGCACTGTCCGACAGCCCGCTCGGCGGACTGCGCGCGACGCTGACGCTGTCGACGGGCGAACCGCCCCACCGCAGCGGTCAGGACTGATCGGGTGTGCGCCGTCGCGCCGCCGACGCCAGCGCCCGCCATCCGAGCAGCAGCACGGCCGTCGCTGCGGACGCCACGATGACGAAGCTCACCGCGACACCGGCGGATGTCGCTTTGCGCAACAGCATTCCGACCACGACCGTGCACAGCCACACGACCACGCCCGTCGGTGCGACCGCGGTGGGTCGCCGCCACGCTCGGCTCACCAGCCAGCCGACCAGGGTGCCGACGAGGAACGGCCACGCGGTGGCGGCGAGGCCTGTCGCCGTGAGGCCTTCTGCATGGCTTCGGCGTCCGACGGCGCAGAACACGAGCACGCCGACGACGTCGGCGACCGCGGAGACGGCGCTACTGCGCTTCATAGGTCATGACGTCCAACGACAGCGGGCTGACGTCGGATTCGTCGCGTGCGGTGAAGCCGGCCTGCATCGGCGCTGTCTTGCCCTGCAGCAGCGCTTCGACACCCTCGTTCGATGCGACGCGGTTGTCCAGCCGGAATGATTCGAACAGGAACGGGAGGCCGTCCGAGCCCAACGGATCGGGTGTGCTCATCACATGGAAATGCAGATGGGGCGCATCGGAGTTGCCGGTGTTGCCGACCGAACCGATGACCTGGCCGGTGGTGAGTGTGTCGCCGACCTTGACCTTCGGGCTGCCGGTCTTGAGGTGCGCGTAGAACGCGTAGTTGCCGTCACCGATGTCCTGGACGATGTGGTTGCCGCCGTACTCCTCGAGCCGAAGACCGGTCGGCCTCTTCGTCGGGATCTGCTCGGGAAGCCCGTCGAGCATCCCGACGACCGGCCCGTCGGCGACGGCGTGGACGTCGGCGCCGAAGTAGGGGTAGCTGTCGACGTCGGTGACGTCGCCGTTGGCAATCGTTCCGTCCGACTGGAGCTGGACATAGTCGATGGCGTATCGCTGTGCGGCCCAGAGGCTTCCGCCGAGCGCGTTGAGCGCGCCGCGGTGTGCGTCGAGTCCGCAGCAGCTGTCCGCGTCGAGCCAGTTCGGGCCGCGCAGCGGCGGCGCGATCACCACGGGCTTGCGCGTCTGCACGGTCACCGGGGCGACCTTCTCGGTCATCGTCGCCGGCATCAGCGGCGGTATCGGCTTCGGAACCGAAACGCCGATCGTGTGGACGAGGTCGCTCGGCACCGCGGCGGCATCGTCCACTGCGACGTCGAGCCAGAGGATCCCGAGCTGGGCGGGTGCCAATGTGGTTGTCGGCGTCTGTGTTCCGATGACGCGCAACCAATCGGCGACCTGGTCGCCGGTCAACGTCAGCAGCTTCTGGTCGCCTGCCATCACGTCCACCGACGTGATGGTGACGTCCTGGGTCAACACGTTTGTCAACTGAAGTTCGTAGGCCAGGTGCGTCTTGCCGTCGGTTGCGGGCGCCGGGACCGGCGGGCTGACGACCTGGGCGATGACGGGGGTGGCAGTCATCGGCACTTCAGGCGTGGAATCGGCTGCAGGGGAGGGGGATTGCGTCGTAGTGGCCGGTTGCTTCTTGTCCGCACAGGAGACCAGCGTCAATGCGAGCATCCCCAGAACAGCGACGACAGTGCGGGTTCTGGACGGCATGCGGGCTCCTAGCGGTCGGGTTTGGTTTCGCCGAGTGGGGCGTCGGGATCGACGTCCTTCTCGGTGCGGAACATGAAGAAGAACACTATCCAACCGATCGCCGCGATGAAGATCCAGCTCACCAGTCGGTAGATCAGCATCGCCGAAATCGACGCGGCGAGGGTCATGCCGCTGGAGACCAGACCGGGAACCAGCACGGCCTCGACGACGAGCAGCCCGCCGGGCATCAGCGGGAGGGATCCCACCGCGCGGGCCGCCGCATAGGCCACGGTCAGCCCGGCCAGCGACGGCCTGCCGCCCGCGGCGTAGGCGGCGAACGCCAGGCACGCCACGTCGGCGATCCAGTTGAACAGCGACCAACTGAACGCGATGGTGAGGTCGCGGCGGCCCAGGCTGACCGACTCCAACTGGTGCAGATGCTCGCGCCAGGTGTCCACGCCGGTGGTGGCCGGCTTGCCGCGCAGCGAGTTGAACCACGCCAGCACCTTGACGCCGATGCCGTCGATGAGGTCGGGACGCGATGCGACGGCCTGGGCCAGCAACAGCAGCGCGGCGAAGCCGCCGAGCGT
This sequence comes from Actinomycetes bacterium, assembly GCA_023415515.1. Lineage (GTDB taxonomy): Bacteria > Actinomycetota > Actinomycetes > Mycobacteriales > Mycobacteriaceae > Mycobacterium. The sequence continues at coordinate 2,001 of JAEZKH010000243.1, read as the reverse complement.
GAAGATGAGCGACAGCGGGTTCTTCGAGGCGCCGATCATGAAGGCCCCGCCCAACCCCAACAGCGCGAGGCCCACCGCCTGCAGGACACCCGACATCACCAGCTGCCACGACGCGACAACCGGCGACGCACCCCAGATGCGCTGCTGGCGGTACATGAAGGTGGCCGAGAGGACCGGCCCGCCCGGCATCGTCGTCGACAGCGCGTTGCCCGCGTAGAACGCGGCCTCCGATCGCCACTGATGCACCTCGACGCCCGCCGACCGCAGCAGCGTGCGCTGGATCTGGGCGAAGCTGTGCATCGACGCCATCGCCGCAATCACCGCGGCGAGCACCCACAGCCACTTGGCGGCGTAGAGGCTGTGGAAGGCCTTGGTCAGCTGGTCGCGCACGAGCGCGACCTCCACCGTGAGCACGACGACGGCGACGGCGATGATCACCCACCGCAGCCACCAGTATTTGCCGCGAGTGGTGCCCGCTGGGCCGGCATCATTTGCCCGCGCGTCGTGGGACACGCCATACAGGGTAGCGGTGGAGCCTTCTGACAGGCCGTTACGCTACCGGCATGGCCGCAGTCGGTTCCGATCACGGCGATGCGGTTCCTCCCCTGATCCGCAAAGCGGCGGCCTGGTCGTGGCGCCTGCTGGCGATCATCGCGCTCGCGGTGGCGGTGCTGTGGGTGATCCGGCGTCTCGAGGTCATCGTCGTCCCGGTCGCGCTCGCGCTGATGGTCACCGCGCTGATGATTCCCGCGGTCGACTTCCTCGACCGCCGCGGCGCACCCCGCGGCGGTGCGGTCGCGCTGGTGCTGCTGACCGGCATGGCGCTCGTCGGCGGCATGCTGACGTTCGTCGTCAGCCAGTTCGTGGTCGGGGTGCCCGGCCTGGTCGAGCAGGTCACGCACTCGATCGACAGCGCGCGCGCCTGGCTGATCGAGGGCCCGCTGCATCTGAGCAAGGATCAGATCAACAACGCGGGCAACTCGGCGATCGAAGCGATCCGCAACAACCAGGAGAAGGTGACCAGCGGAGCGCTGTCGACGGCGGCGACCGTGACCGAGATCGTCACCGGCGCACTGCTGACCCTGTTCACGGTGATCTTCTTCCTGCACGGCGGCCGCAACATCTGGCAGTTCGTCACGAGGATCTTCCCCGCCACCGTCCAGGAGCGTGTGCGCAACGCAGGCCGCGCGGGATTCAATTCGCTGATCGGCTATGTGCGCGCGACGTTCCTCGTCGCGCTGGTCGACGCCGTCGGCATCGGCACCGGGCTGGCGATCATGGGCGTGCCGCTCGCGCTGCCGCTGGCCTCGCTGGTGTTCCTCGGCGCGTTCATCCCGCTGGTCGGTGCGGTCGTCGCAGGCTTCCTGGCCGTCGTGGTCGCCCTGTTCGCGAAGGGCTTCGTCTACGCGTTGATCACCTTGGCGCTCATCATCGCCGTGCAGCAGCTGGAAGGCCATGTGCTGCAACCGCTTGTGATGGGCCGTGCGGTGTCGGTGCATCCGCTTGCGGTGGTGCTGGCCATCGCGGCGGGCAGCGTGTTGGCCGGAATCGTCGGGGCGCTGCTGGCGGTGCCGATCGTGGCTTTCCTCAACAGCGCGATCCGGGTGCTGCTCGCCAGCGAACCGGAGGCCGAGATCGAGGCTCAGGAAGCCGAGGACGGCGGCAAGGTCATCGAGGCCGAACCCGACGACGTGGGCAGAGCCGAAGACGCCACGACCACTAGGAACGACGACTAGGAACGACGACTAGAAACGACTAGCCCCGCTCGGCAGTCAGCGCCCGCGGCCCTCGCGGCGCAGCAGGTCGGCGGCGCTGAGGCCACCGACGGCTCCGCGGCGGCGGTTCTCTTCCTCGGCCTGCTGTGCGGTCAGCTTCTCCGTCGCGTCGGGATCCTGCGGCTGCTGTGCGGGCAGCGCCGTCGTGGGATCGGCGCCGCCGTTGGCGTGGCGGCTGGTGCGTGGCCGCGCCACCGGAATCGCGGTGGTCGGCTCGGCGCCCTCC
>JAEZKH010000320.1 GCA_023415515.1 Actinomycetes bacterium | reverse complement strand
GCCACGGCGACGCTCGGTTCAATGTCAGCCGCGCCGCGCTGCTGGTGGTTGCCCTCACCGAGCGCCCGGATCTGTTGATGGACGCCACCGAGGACCTGCTCCATCAACCGCACCGTGCCAACGCGATGCGGGCCTCGGCGGAATTTCTGCAGACCCTGCGACGTTGTGGTGTTGCAGCGGTGCTATCAGGGGCCGGACCTGCGGTTCTCGGCCTGACCACTCAGCCGGAGCTGCCCGTCGAGGTCCTCGATTTCGGCGCCGCGAATGGGTTCACAGTGAGCGAGATGTCCGTCGGCGACGGCGTTCGGTGGGCGTCCGGCGTTCCGGTTCGGAGTTGACAGCTGTCACATAAACACCAGCGTGTTTCTTGCTTCCGACAACGAAGCGGGTTATTCTCGCTGTCGTCCAGCAATCGCATGGTTCTCACCTGCGCCGACACTAGGACACCACTCAAATTTTTGGACTTCCACTCGTGGATTGACGGTTCGCCATATCGCCGCGAACCGCGGCCATCACCGTTGCAGCTGCGACGGTGGCAGCTTCGCAGTCAGTCGTTCGGCTGAGTGCAACGAACCCCCGTGTGACGTGATCACGGGGGAAGGAAAGGAAATCCGTGACTGAAACGGACCTCGTCACGGCTGGGGGCAGCCCCGAGCAAGCTGAGCTGCCGAACACCGTGAATTCAGAAGAATCAGCCTCGGCCGCCGTTGAGAAGCCGGCTGAAGCGCCTGTGCCGACGGCCGATGTGACGACGGACGCCTCGACGGGGTCACTGTCGACGATGGTGCTGCCCGAACTGCGGGCACTGGCCAACACCGTGGGCGTCAAGGGTGCCTCCGGTATGCGTAAGAGCGAACTCATCGCCGCCATCCGGGCGAGCCGCGGTGAGGCTGTCGGCAACGCCTCCGCCGCCTCGAAGCAGACCAAGGCCGACGACGCTGCCAAGGCCGATGCGGTAGGCGGCAATGACGACTCGGCGCCGGCCGACAAGGCCGAGAAGGCCGCCGACGGCGCGACCGAGAACGGGACGGCCGTCGACGCCGGGGAACCTACCCGGCAGCGTCGCGAGCGCCGCGGTGCCTCCCGTGCCGCCGGTTCTTCGGGTGAGAAGAACAAGCAGGACGCCGACTCCGACATCACCAAAGCCGACGCCCAGGCCGACAAACCGCAGAAGTCCGACGCCGAGAAGTCGGAAAAGAACGACAAGAGCAACAAGAACCAGCAGGACACCAAGCCGGACACCAAGCAGGACGGCGGCGACCAGCAGGGTGACCAGAACCAGAACCGCGGCGGCGACGACGACGGCGAAGGCCGTGGCGGTCGTCGTGGCAGGCGCTTCAGGGATCGCAGGCGTCGCGGCGAACGCGGTGGCGGCGACGGCACCGCCGAAGCCGAACTGCGCGAGGACGACGTCGTCCAGCCCGTCGCGGGCATCCTCGACGTGCTCGACAACTACGCGTTCGTCCGCACCTCCGGCTATCTCGCCGGGCCGAACGACGTCTACGTGTCGATGAACATGGTGCGCAAGAACGGTCTGCGCCGCGGCGACGCCGTGACCGGTGCCGTGCGCCTGCCCAAGGACGGCGAGCAACCCAACCAGAGGCAGAAATTCAACCCGCTGGTCCGGCTAGACACCGTCAACGGCGGTTCTGTCGAGGACGCCAAGAAACGCCCGGAGTTCGGCAAGCTGACGCCGCTGTACCCCAATCAGCGGCTGCGGTTGGAGACGACGACGGAGAAGCTGACGACCCGCGTCATCGACCTGATCATGCCCATCGGCAAGGGTCAGCGTGCGCTGATCGTGTCACCGCCCAAGGCAGGCAAGACCACGATCCTTCAGGACATCGCGAACGCCATCACCAAGAACAACCCGGAATGCCACCTGATGGTCGTTCTGGTCGACGAGCGACCTGAAGAGGTCACCGACATGCAGCGATCGGTCAAGGGTGAGGTCATCGCCTCGACGTTCGACCGGCCGCCGTCCGACCACACCCAGGCCGCCGAGCTGGCCATCGAACGGGCCAAGCGCCTGGTCGAACAGGGCAAGGACGTCGTCGTGCTGCTGGACTCGATCACCCGCCTCGGTCGCGCCTACAACAACGCGTCACCGGCGTCGGGCCGGATCCTGTCCGGCGGTGTCGACTCGACCGCGCTGTATCCGCCGAAGCGGTTCCTCGGCGCGGCGCGCAACATCGAGGACGGCGGCTCGCTGACGATCATCGCCACCGCGATGGTGGAGACCGGCTCGACCGGTGACACCGTGATCTTCGAGGAGTTCAAGGGCACGGGTAACGCCGAACTCAAGCTCGACCGCAAGATCTCCGAGCGCCGGGTGTTCCCCGCCGTCGATGTCAACCCGTCGGGCACCCGCAAGGACGAGCTGCTGCTCTCCCCGGATGAGTTCGCGATCGTGCACAAGCTGCGTCGGGTGCTCTCAGGGCTGGATTCACATCAGGCCATCGACCTGTTGATGAGCCAGCTGCGCAAGACGAAGAACAATTACGAGTTCCTCGTGCAGGTCTCCAAGACCGCTCCTGGCGCCTCGGACGACCTCGACTGATTGCGATTTCGGCGCGCTCGGTCACGCTGAGCGTGACTGCGC
>JAEZKH010000462.1 GCA_023415515.1 Actinomycetes bacterium | reverse complement strand
GGCGGGGTCGTGGCCACCGTTGCGGCGGCGGGGACCCCCGTGGGGGCGTGGGCCGCCCTGCCGCCGATGCCGCTGTCGGCGGCCGAGGTCGACGGCGTTCGCCGTCACCCGCGCCACCACCGCCACGGCAGGCTGATGACGTTGAGCGCGCTGACGCTGGTCGGGGTCACCGGCCACTTCATCTCCTACACGTTCATCGTCGTGATCATCCGCGACGTCGTCGGCGTCCACGGCCCGCAGCTGGCATGGCTGCTCGCGGGCTTCGGCGTCGCGGGCCTGGCGGCGATGGCGCTGACGGCCCGACCGTCGGATCGGCACCCGAAGGTCTCAGTGGTCGGTTGCCTCGCCGCGCTCGTCGTCGCGTTCGCAGTGCTGGCGGCGATGGCGGGCTCACATTCGGCGGGTGCGACGACCATCGCGGCAGGCGCCGCGGCGATCATCGTCTGGGGCGCGGCGTCCACCGCGTTGGCCCCGGTCCTGCAGGCGGCGGCGATGCGCACCGCCCCGGACGACCCCGACGGCGCCTCGGGCGTCTACGTCACGGCCTTCCAGATCGGGATCATGTCCGGTTCACTGCTCGGCGGTCTGTGCTACGAGCAGGCCGGTCTTGCGGCGATGATCGGCGCATCTGCGGTGCTCGTGGCGACCGCGCTCACGGGCGCGGTGACGGTCCGCGGTCTCTTCTGCGGTACCCAGGTAACCAGCAGGAAGTAACGAATGTCGCCACCCGCCGATGAAAGGAGCAGCTCAGCGCCATTTCCTGGACAGCTGTCCGGGTCGGGGATCCCCTCATCGGCGTTAGCCGGTTCGCGCACTGTGCGAGACTGGTCGAAGCTTTGACGGAAGGTGTACGCAATGCCGCAGCGCACGATGCGGAAGCTGGTCAGCGCGACTTTCGCGGTTGGGCTGATGTCAGGATTGGCGGTCGGGACCCCCTCGGCGTTCGCCGACCCGGAACCGGGCCCCGATCCATTCGGCCCGCCGCCAGGGCCCGCCCCCGCCGCCGAGGCGCCCGTCGATCCGGCGGCCGCGATCGCGCCCGCACCGGTCGACCCCGTCGCCCCGCCGCCGCCGGCCGATCCGCTGGCCGTGCCGCCGCCACCGGGCCCAGCAGATCCGTTCGCACCCCCCGCACCGCCCGCGGATCCCGCCGCCGACCCTGCGGCACCTGCGGCGCCCGCGGATCCGTTCGCCAACCGGCCCACCACCATCCCCGAGGGCACGCCGGCGGGTCAGAACCCGACGCCCTACACCGGCGAGCCGGTGTTCCTGCCGCCGTCGTTCAACCCGGTGAACGGGTCCATGGTCGGCGTCGCCAAGCCGATCATCATCAACTTCCAGCGGCCGATCGCCGACCGCCCGATGGCCGAACAGGCCATCCACATCTCGTCGAACCCGCCCGTGCCGGGCAAGTTCTACTGGATGAGCGACACCCAGGTGCGCTGGCGTCCGCTCGACTTCTGGCCGAAGGACACCACCGTTCTGATCGACGCGGGCGGCACCAAGTCCACGTTCCGCACCGGAGAGTCCTTGGTCGCCACCATCGACGACAAGACCCATCAGATGACGGTCACCCGCAACGGCAAGGTGGAGAAGACCTTCCCGGTCTCGATGGGTAAGCCGGACGGCAAGCACGAGACCAAGAACGGCACCTACTACGTGCTGGAGAAGTTCGCCGACATCGTGATGGACTCGGCCACCTACGGCGTGCCGAACACCTCGCCGGAGGGCTACAAGCTGAAGGTCCAGGACGCCGTGCGCATCGACAACAGCGGCATCTTCGTGCACAGCGCCCCGTGGTCGACCGGCGATCAGGGCAAGCGCAACGTCAGTCACGGCTGCATCAACCTGAGCCCGGCGAACGCGCAGTGGTTCTACGACAACTTCGGCAGCGGCGATCCGATCGTCATCAAGAACTCCGTCGGCACGTACAACCAGAACGACGGCGCCCAGGACTGGCAGATCTAGCCGGAGTCGGCGGTCGATCCAGCCATACCGTTGCGGCCGTGACCTGACCGCGCACAGGATGGGGCATGGCCCATCGGCCGCGTGTCGTCGCCGTGATCGTGCTCCTGGTCGTGGCTGCCGCAGCGCTGCACGGATATCTGCCCGGTATCGAGTCGCCGCCGCGCGAGCGGCCGACCTCCGGCCTGGGCAGCTGGTTCGCGGTGGTCGCGATGCTGGCCGTGTCGATGTCCATCATCGTCATCGCGATCGTCACCCAGTCCCGCAACCGCCCGGTCGGGCACGGAGCGGGCGAACTGCCGCGCGAACGGACGGCCGACAGACGGCCGCTCACCTGGCGCATGATCGCCGTGGCCGTCGCCGTGGTTCTCGCGTGGCTGCTCGTCGTCGCGCTGCTGTCGCGGCTGAACGCGCAGATCGGCGTTGAGGCGCCCGCACCGGAGGCCGGTATGCCGCCGACGGGAACACCGCAGCCACCGCAGGCGCCGCCGGAGCAACCGCAGCCGTCCTCGGCGGTCCTCTCGCTGCTCGCCGGGTCGGCGGTACTGCTCATGATCGTGGTGTTCCTCACCGCGGCGCTCGCGGGCCGCATGCGGCGTCGCCGCCCCGCGGTGGCGGCCGAGACCGATGACGAATTCCCGGTCACCACAACGGCATCGGCGCCGGACCCACTGGCAAGGGCGGCCGAGGTGGGGCTCGCCGAGGCGGGCGACCTCAGCCGCGAACCGCGGGAGGCCATCATCGCGTGCTACGCCGCGATGGAACGCGAACTCGCGAACTCTCCCGATGTCGTTCCCCGCGAGTCTGACACGCCGACGGAGGTGCTGGCCCGCGCGGTCGAACACCGTGCGCTGCACGCCGACAACGCGATCCAATTGGTCGAACTCTTCGAGGAAGCTCGCTTCAGCCCGCACGTGATGACAGAGGCCCACCGCGAGGCCGCGGTACGGGTGCTCAGGTTGGTCCTCGACGAGCTCAGGAGCGTCGCGTGACGTGGAAAAAGTTGGTGGCGGCGGGATTGTGTCTGCTGATCGGCGTGCAGACGCTGGCGTTGCTGATGCCCGACCGGCAGTTCGTGTTGGTCGTCGCGGGGGTCGCCGTCGCCGTGGCCCTGCTGGCGCTGCGCTGGCATCTGGCC
>JAEZKH010000444.1 GCA_023415515.1 Actinomycetes bacterium | reverse complement strand
GGTATGGGTGAGCAAAAGATCCCGCGCTTCGGAGAAGAGCCGGCGGGCGTCCGCGCCGGCGGCGAGGACGCCCTCGTCGCTCACCGTGATGTCCGCCAACGGAAGTGTGCCGAGATTTTCGACACTGCGGCGCAGGTTCTCAGTCGGTACCGCGACCAGTCGATCGTCGATCAAGGCGACCACGACATCGGCGACCGCCCCGGCGGGGACGACCGTGAGCAGATTGCCGCGTGTCCTCCGTGGCGCGAATCCGACGAGCGTGCCGCCGACAAGGGCGTCGGCGAGCAGCGCGGCACCCGCCTGTCCGCATGCGCCGAGCAACCTCGCCGCGACCTGCGACTCGATGACCGGCGCGGACGCGAGCGCGCGGCCGTATTGGTCAGCGATCAACGCGAGCTCGAGTTCGGTGGCACCCCATCCCCCGGCGTCCTCGGCGACGGCCATCTCGACGGCACCGGTCGACAGCAGCGCAGTCCAGAGCTTGGGGTCGAATCCCGACGGCTCCGCGGCGCGTACCCGCTCCGAGGTCGACTCGCGGGCGTAGATCGCGGCGAAGGATTCGACGAGTTGGCGCTGCTCGGCGGTCAGGCTCAAGTCCACTGTTGGGTCCGATCACAAGCGGATATGGTTACTCTCAATATTGAGAGTAACATTTTCACGCACCCGGTACGCCGGGCCTGGCAACAGATTGGTTCCTGGTCATGCACTTTCAGCTCGACGCCGCCACCGAGGCGTTCCGTGACGGGGTTCGCAAGCATCTCGAGTCGGTGTTGACCGCTGATATCGAGGAGCGGATCTACCGCAGCGGCGTCGCCCACGATGACGACTTCGCGAAGGGACTCGTCGACGAGGGCTATTTCGCCCCCGGTTGGCCGGTGGAGTTCGGCGGCCAGGACCGCACGGTGTGGGATGAGCAAGTGCTGCAGGAGGAACTGATGAGGACGGATGCCCCGGTGTATCTGTCCGAGACCACCCGCATGGTGGCGTCCATCATCCGCCGCGTCGGTACCCAGGCGATGCAGGACCGGATCGTGCCGGGCGCGTTGAAAGGTGATATCACCATCGCCCTGGGTTTCACAGAACCCGAATGCGGTTCCGATGTGGCGGCGGCATCGACCAGGGCGGTGCGCGACGGCGACGAGTGGGTCATCAACGGCTCGAAGATGTTCACCACCAACGGTCACATCGCCGACTACGTGTTCTTGCTGGCTCGCACGAGTCCCGACAAGCCCAAGCACAAGGGACTCACGATGTTTCTCGTTCCACTCGACTCCGATGGGTTCGAAGCGCAGGCGGTGTGGACACTGTCGGGTGAGCGCACGAACATCACGTTCTACGGCGACGTCCGCATCGGTGACGAGTGGCGCATCGGCGACGTCGACGGCGGCTGGCAGGTGTTGGGGCTGTCGCTGCAGGACGAACACGCGTCCGGGTGGGGACCACACATCACCCGCTTGTTGCACCACGCCGAGCAGTGGGCCGCCACCACGAGCGACGAGGACGGGTCGCCACAGCTGGACAAGACCGATGTGCGTCGTCGAATCGCCAGAGTCGCAATGGAAGACGAGGTCTCGCGGCTGCTGCAGCGTCGGTGCGTGTGGATGATCTCCGAGGGGCAGGTCCCGGTGGCGGAGGGACCGATGTCCAAGGTGTTCAGCACCGAGTCGCTGGTCCGCGCCAGCCAGGATGTCGTAGAACTCGTCGGGCCCGATGCCCTGCGAAGCTACTTCGAGCCGACGGCGCCGCAGCAGGGCCGTTTCGAGCACCTCATGCGCTTCTCGCTGGGAACCACCATCTATGCGGGCACCAGCGAGGTACAGCGCTCGATCATCGCCCAGCGCGGGCTGGGCCTACCCCGTTAGCTTGCGCGGTTTGCGCGCGGCCGCCTTCTTCGGCGCGGCCTTGGCGGCAGCAGGCTTGGCCTTCGTGGTGCCCGCCGGCGGCGTGAGCGCCTGAAGGCACCACGCCCACAACTGGTCCTCGGTGAGTTCGGCGCCTTTGACACCCAGATGGAAGACACCGATCTGAGCGAGCGCGATGAGGGTCGAGTTCAGCAGCGTCGTCAGTTGAGCAGGCGTCAGATCCTTGCGCACCAGCCCCGCTCGTGAACACGAGGTGAGGATCTTGGTCAACAGCTTCTGGTGCGGCTCCCATATCTTGGCGAAATCGGCGGGCCGTTCGATCTCCAGGCTCAGGTTGTAGATCGTCATCACCCGTCCACCGATCGCCTCGGATGACTCGGCGCGAGAAAGGAACCCGCGACAGAATGCCTCGAGCTGCGCCATTGGGCCGTCCGCGGCGGCGACCTCGTGACGTATCGCCTCGATGAATTGGCTCGTGGCGTTCTCGTAGAGCGCCAACAGCAGTTCTTCCTTGCCCGCGAAGTGTTGATAGAACGCGCGCAGGCTCAGGTTGGACCGGTCGATCAGCGTCTGGATCGTGAAGTCCGCGCGGCCGGACTCCTCGACCAGCTCCAGTGCGGTGGCCAGGAACCTCGAGCTGCGGGCCAGTGCACGTGCCCGCGCCTGGCTCAGCCGCCGCTCGATCGTTCGCTCCTGCCAGCTGGTGGGCATCTCGAGTTCGGCTTCGACGAGCTCGAGCTCAGCGGATGGTTCGCTTCCAGCGCGCTTCTTGGCAGTCATGATGGATTGAGAATACGCGTTCTTCGCCCGCGACGGCGGACCTACCTACACATGTATGTTGGCGCGGCCGACAACCGCGGCGTCGAGGCGCGGCGGAAGCCGGGCATGCGCTACGCTGGAAACGACCATTCTCGCTTGCGGGAATCCAAGTTTCTGGAAAGCGCAGTCACCAGTCGTCGTCGAAGGAGTTCCGCGTTGAGTGCAGACATCCTGATCGTTTCGCCGGACGACCATCTGGTGGAGCCGGCCGATCTGTGGACGAGCAGACTCCCCGAACGCTACCGGGATGTCGGGCCGCGCATCGTGCGGCACCGCGGACGGATGGATCCGTCGGTCACCTCAGATGTCGCCTTCATCGACGACGAGGACGGGCGGGACGCCGATATCTGGCACTACGAGGATGCGGTCATCCCGATCCCGCTGATCAGTGCCGCTGCCGGGTATGAACTCGACGAGCTCACCACCGATCCGATCACCTACGACGAGATGCGCCCGGGCTGCTACCGACCGGCCGATCGGCTCGCCGACATGGACCTCGCGGGCATCGAGGCATCGGCGTGCTTTCCCAACACCCTGGTCCGGTTCTGCGGACAGCGATTCCTCTATGGCAAGGACAAGGAACTCGCCAGGCTGTGCGTCGAGGCGTACAACGACTTCCAGATCGACGAATGGGGTGGCAGTTCCGACGGCAGGCTGATCCCTCTCGGCATCATCCCCCTGTGGGACGTCGACCTCGCCGCCAAGGAGGTCGACAGGGTCGCCGCAAAGGGAATGCGCGCAGTGTGTTTCTCCGAGTTGCCCTCCCGCCTGGATCTGCCCTCCATCCACAGCGGCTACTGGGACCCCTTCTTCGCGGCGTGTGAGCGCAACGAGGTGGGCATCATGCTGCACATCGGATCGAGTTCATCGCTGACCAAATCCTCTCCCGACGCGCCGCATGTCGTCACGAGTGCGCTGATGGCGGTCAACTGCACCATCGCTCTCGTCGACTGGCTGTTCTCCGCGAAGCTCAGGCAGTTCCCTACGCTCAAGCTCGCGTTCGCCGAAGCCCAGGCGGGGTGGATCCCCTACTACCTGCAGCGCGTCGACGAGGTCTGGGAGGACCGCCGCGCCTGGGGCGGCATCCATCCGCTGCTCACCGAGCCGCCGAGCACACAGGTGCCCGGGCGGGTGTGGTTCTCCACCTTCGGTGACCCGGTGGCGTTCCGCATCCTCGATCTCGTCGGGCCGGACCAGCTGATGTTCGAAACCGACTACCCACACAACGACACCAACTGGCCGAACAGCAGGGACGTCGCCAACAAGGCGACCGAAGGTCTGGACGAGGAGACCAAGCGAAAGGTGTTGTCCACCAACGCCAAGAACTTCTTCGGGATGTCCTGACTTTTCACCGGCGAGCAGACGCAACCGCCCGCTTCCGCCTGGCGTTTTGCGGGCCTTTGCGTCTCAGTGTGAGTCTTTGGGTGCCGGGTTACGGCGTGTCTGCCTGATGGGGTCGTAGTGCGGTGGTTGGTTCCGTTTCACCCTGGTGTTTGGCTCCCTTTGCGTCTGTCGCCTTTCGGG
>JAEZKH010000443.1 GCA_023415515.1 Actinomycetes bacterium | reverse complement strand
CGGCGTCGGCCGTGCGCCGGTACCGCGACGAACCTGTTGCCGATGAGGTCTTGGAGCGCTGCCTGCTCGCCGCGACGTGGGCGCCGTCAGGCGGGAACCAACAACCGTGGCGGCTGGTCGTGTTGCGATCGCCCGAACTCCGTGAGGTCGTCACCGCCGCGGCCCGGAAGACCTGGAAGGTCATGGCCGACTTCTATGGCTTCGAACCTCCCGACGACACCGCGACGGACGCGAAGTCGCGCGTGCTGCGTGCGATGTCGGAACACATGCATGTCGGTGGCGCCGCTCCGGTCTGCGTTCTGTTCTGCGTGCAACCACAACGGGGAGCGAGCGATCTCCAAAACGGTGGATCCATCTTCCCCGCTGTGCAGAACTTCCTGCTCGCTGCGCGCGCACAGGGCCTCGGTGCGGCGATCACACTGTGGCACGACGCATGCGACGCCGAGTTGCGGCACCTCATCGAGATACCCGACGACTGGAAGATCGCCACGTTGGTGACAGCGGGTTGGCCGAAGGGAAGCCATCATCCCGTTCGCCGCAGACCGCTGTCGGAGGTGGCCGTCGTCGACCGCTGGGACGAGCCGTGGGGTTGAAACCGGCTGTCGTCCTTCATCCGTCCGGGAAACTGCTGAGTTTCGACCAGCTCGACGCCCAGTCGAATCGGCTCGCACACTTTCTCCGTCGTGCCGGCCTGGCCGCCGGTGACACCGTCGCGATCCTGATGGAGAACAACGAGCATATTCACGCGGCGATGTGGGCGGCCCGCAGGAGCGGTCTCTACTACACGATGGTCAACACCCACCTGTCTGCGGCGGAGATCGCCTACATCGTCTCCGACAGCGGCGCGAAGGCCGTCATATCGTCGCGCGCCATGCGCGAAGTACTGCCATGTCTGACCCGATCGCCGGCCGACGGTATGCCTTCTGTCGCGCTGGTCGCCGATGACGACCTGGACGGGTGGCTGCGCTACCCCGAGTGCGTCGTCGACGAAGCGCCCGAGCCGATCGCCTGCGAGTGCTGCGGACAACTGCTGCAGTATTCCGCGGGCAGCACGGGGCGGCCGAAGGGGATTCGCAGACCGCTGGATTCGCGCGCACCGAAGTTGACCACGCCGGTGTTCGAAGCACTCGGTGTGACAGCCGATTCGGTCTACCTGAGCCCCACGCCGACCTACCACACGGCCCCCGCGATGTGGACGATGGCCGCGCAATCGGTCGGCGCGACCGTCGTCATGATGGAACGGTTCGACGCCGAACAGGCGCTGCGATGTATCGAACGGTATGGGGTCACCCATGCGCAGTTCGTCCCGACGATGTTCGTCAAGATGTTGCGGCTGCCCGACGAGATACGGAAGCGATATGACCTTTCGAGTCTGCAACGGGTCGTGCACGCGGCAGCGCCGTGCCCGCCCGCGATCAAGCATCAGATGATCGACTGGTGGGGGCCCATCATCGACGAGTACTACGGATCCTCAGAAGGTGCAGGCATCAGCTTCATCCGGGCCGAAGAATGGCTCGACCACCCCGGCTCGGTCGGCAGGCCGATGTTGGGTACGCCACACATCCTGGACGACGACGGACGCGAGCTACCGACGGGTGAGATCGGCGAAATCCATTTCGAAGGTGGCTACCCGTTCGAATACCTCAATGACGAAGCCAAGACCGCCGCGTCGCGCACAGCCCAGGGATGGGTCACCGTCGGTGATGTGGGCTACGTCGACGCCGACGGATACCTGTATCTGACTGATCGCCGCAACCACATGATCATCTCCGGCGGTGTGAACATCTACCCGCAGGAGACGGAAAACGAGTTGATGGCGCATCCGCTCGTCGTCGACGCGGCGGTGTTCGGCGTTCCCGACGACGTGATGGGGGAGTCGGTCAAGGCGGTGGTCCAGTTGGGTGACCCGTCGAACGCCTCCGACGAACTCGGTCGGGATCTGATGCGATGGTTGCGCGCACGGCTCGCGCACTACAAGTGTCCCAAGTCCATCTCATTCGAGCCTGAGCTGCCTCGTACCGACGCCGGAAAGCTGTACAAGCGGGCGCTTGTCGACAAATACGGTTGATCATGCGTTCTCCACCATCGACAGGTAACGCTGCTCGCGTTCGGTCATCACGTTGGAGGTGATCGCGCCGAAGGTCGCGGCGTCGCGCGCGAACCGGAGCGGCGCATCGGGAAGGGCGTCGGGCCCTTCGAGCCGGAAACAACTCGGCACCAGCGGACCGAACAGCAGGGCACGCCGCAGATCCGGCCAGTTCGCCACATCGGGCTCGACGCCGGCAGCCCTGGCGAACATGGACGCCGCCAGGTTCATTCGGGTCTTCTGCGAGGTGCCGCGCCGCGCCCGGTAGGCCTGGATCGCCGCGCGCAGTTCGGACTCGGCCGGACCCTCGACTACGCCGCCCCAGGTGTAGGCGATCCACCTGGCCTGAAGCTCCAGTGGTACGAAGAGGCCGCCGGACTGATCCCACATGCCCACGAACGCCAAACCGGGGAGATCGGGATGAAACGTGTATCGGTCTGCGTCGAGATGGACGGAGTCGAGGTCGACGATCCTGGTGATCTCCTCGCTGAGGAACGGCATGTCGAGGACGAAGCCGGTGCCGAACAGGATTCCGCCGAACTCTTCGGAAGTACCGTCGGAGAAGGTGATTCGCTGCCCGTCGACCGCCGTCATCCATGGTCGCACTGTGATCCGTCCCTCGGCCACCAGCGGCAGATAGTTCTGCGCGAGGGTGACGCCTGCGACCGACAGCGACGGATCCGGGGCGGGTGCGCCGTACTGTTCGGGGCTCCCGCCTGCCTCCACGACGATCTCTTTCAGCTGCCGGTCGACCTCTGCAGAGGGGAGGGTCGCGGCGGCCATCGTTTGGTAGCGGGTGAAAATCCGGGAGTCGGACGGCACGCCCGCGGCGAACTTCGGCAGCACATACCGTTGGCGTCGCTGCGTCAGCCAGACATCGACGCCGAATTGCGCCAGCTCCGAAGCGATCTCGAGGGCGCTGATCGCGCCGCCCGCCACCAGGACGCGTTCACCGAGATACGGCGCTGGATCCCGGTACCGGTAGGTGGATGTGGCCTTCGCCGAGCCGGTGAAGGTGTCGAGCCCTGCAACGTCTGGCACATAGGGCGATTGGAACCGGCCACTGGCCACCGCGACACGCTCGAAGGTCTCGGCCGTACCCGAATGCTCGACGAGCCAGCGGCCGTCGCTGCGGCTGAGCCGGTCGACGCGGGTGCCGAATCGTATTCGCGGCGGCAGGCCGAACATCTCCGCATAGCGGCGGAGGTAAGCGAGGATGTCCCGATTCGACGGGAACGTGAGGTCGTTGTCGGGTTCGAGGTCGCTGAACGACGTCAGGATGCGGCTGGTGTTGGTGTGCATGGTCGGCCAGATTCCGCTTGTGCCGTCCAGGCCGGCCCACTGGCCGCCGAGCGAGTGCGTCTGCTCGAAGATCGTCGGCTCGAAGCCCTGTGCCAGCAGCCAGCGCGCCGTCACAAGGCCACCGGGCCCTGCGCCGATCACCGCGACGCTGCCAGTCATTGGAGAAATGTCGCACAGGTGTCAATTACGCTCAACGAGATGACCGTCGTACTCGCCTTGCGCTGCGCCGATGGCATCGTGCTCGCCTCGGACTCCCAGATCACCGATCCCGGTCGGGGGATCAGCTATCCGGCTCAGAAGCTGCATCCACTCGGCGCCAACGCCGCATGGGGTGGCAGCGGGTCGCGGGCTGTTCTCTACGACATCGAGCAACTGCTCAACGCCGAACCCGACGCCGTGGTCGACGCCCAGGACGTCGGGCGGGCATTGCAGGCGCGGGTGCTGCCGATCCTCGAACACCACTACGACAACTTCATCTCCGATGTACCCGAGACCAAGCCGGGCGCCACCCCCGCCACCTACGTGCTCGCCGCGGGTTACGCGAACGGCGAGCCGTTCATCGTCGACATCGACCCGCACGGGCTGATCGGTCATCACGAAGAGACCGGTTTCCAGTCCGTCGGTAGCGGCGCCCCGATGGCCCAGCAGGCGTACACGCTGCTGGCGAGTTTCCAGACTCCGCAGCGTGGCGTCGACTACGGCGTCGCTGCCGCGCTGCGCGTGCTCGATGCGCTCGACGTCTCCTCGCCCACGGTGGGCGGCCCGATGGACGTCTGCCGGATCACCCCCGACGGGGCACACCATCTCAGTCCCGATGAGATCGAAGAGGTCCGTGGTCGAATCGCCAAATGGCAGGAGCTGGAACGACAAGCGGTCGACGAACTGTTCTCATGACCGGCACGCCTGAGATTTCGCTGTATCTTCGGAACTTCTCCGACGACCCGGCGTTCGACTGGGCGGCGACGCTGGATACGGCGCGTGCCATGGACGCCGCGGGCGTCGACCGAGTCGTGGTCTCGGATCATCTGGCGTTCGGCGAGAACCTCGACGCCTACGCCGATCCCACCGTCGGCGGTACCGCAGGAGGCAGGCAACCGACGGGTCCCGACGGCATCTGGCTCGACCCGTTGATCTATCTGACCGCGATCGCCGCCACCACGGACCGGATCCGCCTCGGCACGGCGATCTTGCTGGCTGCGCTGCGACGTCCCGCGGTGCTGGCGAAACAGTTGGCGACCATGGATGTGATGTCCGGTGGACGCATCGACCTCGGCGTCGGCGTCGGCTGGCAGCGCGAGGAGTACGAAGCCGTCGGGCTGTCCTTCCGAGATCGCGGCCGACTTCTCGATCACACCCTCGAGGTCTGTCAGACGTTGTGGACCCAGCAGCGCGCGAGCTACGAGTCGCCCGAGTTGAGTTTCGACGGCATCCACCAGATGCCGAAGCCGTTGCAGCCCGGCGGAATACCGATCTGGGTCAGTGGCACCGTGAACAAGAGAGTGGCCCGCAGGCTGGCCAAGTTCGGCTGTCGGTGGATCCCATGGGGTCCGGCCATCACCGACCTCGGGAATGCGATCCCGGCCATGGCACAGGCCATCAGGGATGTCGGTGGCGATCCCGCCGACCTACAGGTGCAGGGCACGGCGCTGTTGAAGAGGACCTCCGACGGGGGCATCGACGTCGACGCGTCCGTCGCACCCGTGCCCGCGCTGGTCGCCTGCGGCGCGACCGAGATTCGATTCACCGGTCCGCTGCCGCCCGTGGCGAGCGCGGCCGAGGAGATCTCCGCGCTGGTCGCCGCGTTCCGGGAGAGGACGCACGGCCTCGCTTAGCTCTGCAGCGGCGCCCTGGTCGGCGGCGTCGTGCCCAGGACCGACGCCACCGTCGTTCTAGGTCTGGACGAAGGGTGCGAACCGGTTGTTGAAGCCCGCTTGCCGATCGGCGATCTGGTTCTGCCGGTAGGGGTCACCTTCCGGAATGAACGCATCCGGCGGAAGAACCCCGTCGTCGTCGAGTTCGCTGAGCTTCACGACTTTCGAGCTGACCGTTGGCGAGCCGGTACCGAGGTCCTGGAAGCGGATGGAGATCGTGCCCTGGTTCAAACCGCCCGTGGAGACCCAGTTCTTCACGTTGGGATCGGACTTGGAGACCACGAACGTGTACGTCGTGCTGCCCGGTTCGTCCGGAACGGCCTGCGCGCTGTTGAGGCTGGTCGGCTGATCCCAGTAGTTGTCGGTGATCGTCCAGTCATTCGTCACCGGAACGTTGAAATAGCCCGCATCCTTGCGATCGATGGTGATGATCAGCGCCTCGTCGTCGGCGAGCTGGAAGTAGCCGGCGCTCTGCAGTTGAGTGCTCAAAAAGGCCGCGTTGCTTGTCGGATCGGTGAAGACATTGGGCTCACGCTTCTCGCCGGTAGCGGAGTCGACGGTGGCGACCCTGATGTACTCGCGTTCCATCTGCAATCCGACGAGCATGATCACCGACGTGACCGCGCCCCGCACGATGGGCAGTTCCGGCAGCGGCGGGATGATCGACACCAACTGCGTCAGGACGGGGCTGTCGGTCACCGCAGGTCCGATGAGCGGAATCGCGAAGATGCCCAGCTGGGCGAGGAAACTGTTCGGCGGCCCGCCGATGCGTTCGATCGTCAGGCTCATCGGCCGCTCGGTGTTCCAGTCGGCCAACGTGTCGCGTGCGGCGATCAGCGTCGAGTCCGAGGTGAGCTGGAGGTAATTACCGGTGTAGCCCGGCGGCGGCGGCCCGCCGGAGACGTAGATCTCGAATTCCCCGTTGTCGTCGACGATGAGATCTTTCTGCTGGATCACGCCCGCGGTGTTTCCGGATATCCCGGTCAGCAGGCTGAACGTGGTGTCGGCAGGCACAGCGGGGTTGTCGTCGAAACCCGTGTCCGGGTCCCAATTCTCGAACTTGCCCCTGATGACATAGGTCGACGTCTTGTTGACCGGCATGAAGCGGTAGATGGTGTCGGGGTTGTCGTAGAGGATGCGCGAGCCGGGAACCACCTGCCCGTACCAGGTGTGCGGCGGCGCGACCTGCATGACCGCGCGTGGCGTCATCGGGTTGAGCAACTGCTGTTGGAACGCCGCGCCCATCGCGTATTCATCGACCGATCTGCTGAGCGCGTCGAGGTTCAGCCGATCGGGGCCACCGACCTTGCTGTACTCGCCGAGCGCGGTGACGTACCAGCCAGTCTTGAGGACGAGCTTGGTCAGCGCGACCGGCAGCGTGTTGGCAGTCCGGGTGGCGGTCTGTTCGGCGTCGCGTTGTTCGGGTGTGCCAAGCGGGCTGACGGCTTGCGTCGTCACCGACTGGGTCACCGCGGCCGACGGCGCGACGGTGTGAGACGTCCCGGCCGGTGTGGTGGCCTGCTCCATCTCGCGCCGCACGAAGCCCGCCACCGCGACCAACGCGGGGTTGGGGGCGCGCTTCGGCGGTTTGGGCACGCTCTTGACGGTCTGGGTGACAAGGGAGTTGGTCGCTTCGTCGGGTTTCCCGACCAGGCGTGTGGTCGTGCGTGCCTCGCGAATGGTCGACCGGGTTTCCTCTCGGGCCGACTCGACTTGCTGCCTGACCTCATTGATACGCGAGTTCAATTGCTTGACAACCGACTTCACCGGGTCGTTGGTGTTCCTGGCCGACGGTTCGGCGCCGTTGGATTCCGACGTGGCCGCCGGCTTCTCCGCGGTCGCGCCGTCCTCGGCGGCGGCGGTGGCCGGGTTGTTGGCGATTGCCACCCCGATGCCGAGTGCCACAGCCAGGCCGCCGACGCGCCCGACGAAGCGGCCGTAGTACGGATCGGCCGAGTGTCTGCCTGGCACCGTTGCCATGGTTACCGCCCTTTCCTGCGACCCCCGCTGCCGGTACGGTAGCCAAGTGTCTGCGGCTGATGACGTCGATCCGAAATATTGACGGACGTTTGCCCAGTATGGGGGAGGTGAGCGATGCGGGTTCCGCGTGCAGTCGCGAGGTTCAACCGCCGAGTCGTCAATCCGATCGCGGTGCGATTCGGGGGATGGGCGCCGTTGAACGGAACGCTCGAGCATGTCGGGCGCAAGTCGGGTAAGACGTACCGGACGCCGTTGAACATCTTCGAAACGGCCGACGGGTTCGTCATCCCCATCGGCTATGGTCTCGAGTCCCATTGGGTACAAAACGCTTTGGCCGGTGGCCCGCTGACGGTCCGCAAGGCAGGCCGCACCGTCGACGTCACCGACGCACGCGTGGTCAGCAAGGCGGATGCCGAGCAGCTCGTGACTCGCGGCCGCACGATGTTCCGCCTACACCCCTACGACGAGGCGGCCCTGGTCGTCAGGGCCACTTAGGCCGGCTTGGTGATCGCGAGCACCTCGGCGGCGGGCAACGCGGCAAGCACGTCGGTTGCCGCGAGCAGCTTGGAGCCCCGTATCCCGCTGCCGATCACCACCCGCTCCTGATCCGCCACGTTCTGGTCGACGAGTATCGGCCAGTCGGCGGGTAACCCGACCGGGGTGATGCCGCCGTACTCCATACCGGTCAACGACACCGCAGTCTCCATCGAGGCGAACGAGATCTTGCGCGCGTCAACGTGTTTCCGCACGGTGCCGTTGACGTCGGCCCTGGTGGTGGCCAGCACCAGGCACGCCGCGTGCCACACGCGGTCGGCGCGCTTGGCCTCGACGACGACGCAGTTGGCCGAGGCGGCCAAGGCGATGTCGTAGTGCTCGCAGAACGCGGCGGTGTCGGCCAGGTCCGCCTCGATCGCGCTGACCCACAGCCCCGCGCCGCCCGACCGCTCGATGTGCCTGCGAACGGGCCCGCCGACCAACTCCAACGCTTCGTCGACCGGGACGAACGTCAACGTCCCCAGCTTCACACGCTCCACGCCTGCACCTCGTCAATCCGTGCTGCTGATCCGGTCTGCGATGTACTCGAGCAAGCGCGGGTCGTCCGAGGTGAACCGGTCGACCTCTTCGCCGCCGTCGCAGCGCAACAACGCGACCGTCACCCGGCCGTTTCTCCGCGCGACCACCGACCACACCGCACCTGAGTCTTCCCAGCGTCGAAGATCTGCGACTCGGTCACCGTCCATCCTTCTACCATTGCACTTCCATGAACGGCGGCCACGCCGCCGTACTGGCCGAGGTGTTGTCGTAGGGTGCGGCCATGGGCTGGCCATCGGCCGTTGCGGTCGCGGCGATCTTCGTGTGGCTGGGAATGGTTCTGGCGATCTCGTTCGTCGAGACGCCACTGAAGTTCCGCGCGCCTGGCGTCACCGTGCAGATCGGGCTGAGCATCGGCCGCTTGGTGTTCCGCGCGCTCAACACGGTCGAACTCCTGCTCGCGGTGGTGATCGTGGCGGCCTCCATCATCGAACGGCCGAGCGTCGGGGTGGTGGTGGCGGTAGCCGTCGCGGTGGTCGCTCTGCTGGTGCAGGTGCTGCTGGTGCGGACGTATCTGACCAAGCGCTCGGATGCGGTGCTCGCGGGCGGCGAGGGTCCTCGGTCGCGCGCCCACTACGTGTACATCGGCTTGGAGGTGGTCAAGGTCGTCGCCTTGATCGTCGCGGGGGTTCTGTTGCTCGTCGCGTGAGACGATGCCCGCATGCGCGTCGGCTTACACGCACTGGGCATCGGCAGCGGTGCCAAACGGGAGATCATCGATTCGGTCGCTGTTGCCGCGGAACGCGCGGGCTTCGCGACATTGTGGTCGGGTGAACACGTCGTCATGGTCGACAAGTCGGAGTCGCGCTATCCGTACTCCGACGACGGTGCGATCGCCGTTCCCGCCGAAGCTGATTGGATCGACCCGCTGATCGGGTTGAGCTTCGTCGCGGCCGCCACGTCGACGATCCGGATCGCTACGGGTGTGCTGCTGCTGCCCGAGCACAATCCGGTGCTGGTTGCCAAGCAGGCGGCGTCGCTGGACACGCTGAGTGGCGGAAGGCTGACACTCGGGATCGGCATCGGGTGGTCACGTGAGGAGTTCGACGCACTCGGCGTTCCGTTCGAGCGTCGAGGCGCGCGCACCAAGGAGTACGTCGACGCCATGCGCACCGTGTGGCGCGATGAACCCGCCTCTTTCGACGGCGAGTTCGTCGGTTTCACCGATATCCGGGTGAACCCGAAACCGCTGCAGGAAAGGCGAATTCCGATCGTCATCGGCGGAAACAGTGATGCCTCGCTGCGGCGCATCGCGGCGTGGGGCGACGGGTGGTACGGGTTCAACCTCGAGAGTGTCGACGCCGTCGCCGATCGGGTGGGGGTACTGCGCGAATTGTGCGGTGAGTGCGGCCGCGACCCAGCCGAGCTGACAGTCGCCGTCGCGCTTCGCGACCTCGGGCCCGGCGATGCCCCGGCCCTGGCCGCGTCGGGTGTCGACGAGCTGGTGATCGTCGAAGGCCCGCCCGACAATGCGTGCGATGCCGCCGACTGGGTGCGCGGCCTCGCCGACCGCTGGATGCCTAAGCGCCTCTAGCTGCTCCCGCCGTTCGTGAGCGCCGCGTCAGTAGTCGTAGTGGGCCAGGGCGGTGCCGCCCCGACGGTCTCCGTCGTCGATCGACACCAGCGCGGGGACGAGCTCGCTGGTCACCAGCCCGTGCTTGCCGGTGACCTCGTCGACGATGTCGAAGCTCGCCGCGATGCGGTCGGGCGCGTCGACGACGATCGTCGTCACCGGCACCCTGCGAGCCATCTGCAGCCAGCTGTCGCCGTGGGGTGCATGCGCGCCGTGGAAGCCCCAGATGCCGCGCAACACCGTCGCCCCCGAGCTCGCCCGTGACTCGAACAGCCGTGCCACGATCGCCCGGTGAATGGGGACGCCGTTGTGCAGGGCCGCTTCCGAGGTGTAGATCATCAGCTTCTGCCACAGCCCCCGACCGTTCTCATCGGCGGCAGGCAGGGCGACAGGGCGCGTCAGCAGCTGGCCGTCGCGCTTACAGATCTGTGCCCGTTCGATCGTGAAAAGCGGCTCCCGCAGGAGGTTTTCGAGCTCCGGCAGTGCGGCCGCGACCTGAGATGCGGTGCCGACAGCGATGATCATCACGGGAACAGCCAGGTTGCGGCTGAAGAAGCGGGCCCTCATGCGTCGACCTCGCGCGGTGCCGTCGACGCCGAGAAACACCGACGCACCCGCGAACCCGAGACGATGCAACGCCTCGCACACCGCGCGGTAGGCAGGACGACCGTCGGCGCGGTCCTGCCTACCGACGTAGATCGTCAATTTCGCCGGATCGGGTGGCGCATCCGCTCCGTCGAACTTCGCGCGCTCCAGCGTGACCAGGCCGCGGGTCAACATCGCCGATACCTGCTCGGCGAGCGGTGCGATCTTGTCTGCTTCGTCGACCGCCGCCACGGCGATCGACGAGTTCTCCGACACGCTCAGCGTCTGGTCGGTGCGCAGCACGTGATGCGGTCCGAAGCTCGCGATACCGCGCAGCACGACGCTGGTGGCGACCGCGTTGTCACCGTAGAGGTCGAGCAGCGCGTCGGACAGGAACCGGCCGCCGCGCCGGAGGCGCTCGTCGAAGTACGTGGTGAGCTTGAGGTAGTCGGTCACAGCGCCGTCCCGATGGCCTGGCCGACCCACGCCGCAACAAGTCCGAGCGCGACGCTGACCGCGACGTTGGCGAACGCCACCGCCACCTGTCGCTCCTCACCGAGGCGCTGAGTCTCCAGCATCCACGTCGAAAACGTCGTATACGAGCCGACGAAACCCGTACCGGCCAGCAACGCGAGGTGTGGGTGCAGGGCGAGCCCGGCGAGGAACCCCAGCAGGAATGCGCCGCTGAGGTTGACGACGAGGGTGCCCAAGGGAAACGACCGCGCGAAGCGCTTGGACACCGCGCGGTCGAGAGAGAACCGCGCCACCGCACCGAACCCGCCGAGCAGCATGACGCCGACCCAGACGACGACGATCATCGGCGCACCCTGACCCGCCGTGTGAGTGCGGTGGCGACGTACACCGCGAACAGACCGGCGGCGATGCTGGCCAGCGTGTAACCGGCGGCCAGCCCGTAGTGGCCGTGCTCGAGGATCTTGATGGTTTCGACCTGCATGGTGGAGAACGTCGTCAGGCCCCCGCAGAACCCTGTGCCGAGAAGCGGACGCCGGTAGCTCGATGTCGGCAAACGCTCGAGAAGTCGGGTGACGAAGTAGCCGAGCAGGAATGCGCCCACGATGTTCACGACGAACGTCGGCCACGGCCACCGCCCGGGGTCCGGCGCGGCTAATTCCTCGAGGCCTGCGCGGGCCAGCGTTCCGATCGCGCCGCCGACGAACACGGCGGCCAACTCCCGCCCATCGAATCCGAACACAAGCCAAAGTATGGCCGTCGAGCTATCGGACCCGCGGACGCCATGGTTGACGGCGGGGCAGAATCGATGATTATGGCTGCCAACCCCCGCGCCGGTCAGCCGGCACAACCCGAAGACCTCATCGATGTGGCTGCGGTGGTGACGGCGTATTACGCCGTGGAACCCGACCCGGACAACGTGGATCAGCAGGTGGTGTTCGGGACGTCCGGGCACCGGGGTTCGAGTCTGGACGCGGCGTTCAACGAGGCGCACATCCTGGCGACCACACAGGCCATCGCCGAGTACCGCGCCGCGCAGGGCACCACGGGGCCGTTGTTCATCGGCCGCGACACCCATGCGCTGTCGGAGCCGGCGTGGACGTCGGCGCTCGAGGTGCTCGCCGCCAACGACGTGGTGGCGATGATCGATTCGGCCGACCGGTACACCCCGACGCCCGCGGTCAGCCACGCCATCCTGTCGTTCAACCGCGGCTCCGGCCGTTCGTCCTCCTCGCGTGCGGGCGACCTCGCCGACGGCATCGTTGTCACCCCGTCGCACAACCCGCCACGCGACGGCGGATTCAAGTACAACCCGCCCAACGGTGGACCGGCCGACACCGACGCCACCGGTGCGATCGCCAAACGCGCCAACGAGATCCTGCGCGACGGGCTCAAGGCGGTGAAGCGGGTGCCGCTGGCGCGGGCACTGAAAACCGCGCAGCGCCACGACTACATGGACGCCTACGTGGCCGACCTGCCGAACGTGGTCGACATGCATGCCATCAGCGCGGAGAAGATCCGCATCGGCGCCGATCCGCTCGGCGGAGCGAGCGTCGACTACTGGGGTGCGATCGCCGAGCGGCACAACCTCGAGTTGACGGTGGTGAACCCGCTGGTGGACGCCACGTGGCGGTTCATGACGCTGGACACCGACGGCAAGATCCGGATGGACTGCAGTTCGCCGAACGCGATGGCGTCGTTGATCGCAAACCGGGATTTGTACCAGATCGCGACCGGCAACGACGCCGACTCCGACCGCCACGGCATCGTCACCCCCGACGGCGGGCTGCTGAACCCGAACCACTATCTGGCGGTGGCGATCGAGTACCTCTACACCAACCGGCCGGAGTGGCCCGCGTCGACGGCTGTCGGCAAGACCGCGGTGAGCTCGTCGATCATCGACCGGGTGGTCGCGGGCCTCGGTCGCAAGCTGGTCGAGGTGCCGGTCGGCTTCAAGTGGTTCGTCGACGGATTGGTCAGCGGCACCATCGGATTCGGCGGCGAAGAGAGTGCGGGCGCGTCGTTCCTGCGTCGTGACGGGTCGACGTGGACGACGGACAAGGACGGGATCATCCTGGCGCTGCTGGCATCGGAGATCCTGGCCGTCACCGGTTCGACGCCGTCGCAGCGTTACGACGCGCTGGCCGAGAAATACGGTGTGTCAAGCTATGCGCGCATCGACGCGCCGGCCGACCGGGAGCAGAAGGCGCGGCTGGCCAAGCTGTCGCCGGAGCAGGTCACGGCCACGGAGTTGGCGGGCGAGGAGATCACCGCGAAGCTGACGACCGCGCCGGGCAACGGGGCGCCGCTCGGCGGACTGAAGGTGACAACGGAGAACGCGTGGTTCGCGGCGCGGCCATCGGGCACCGAAGACGTCTACAAGATCTACGCGGAGTCGTTCAAGGGTCCTGAGCATCTCGCTGAGGTACAGGATGCGGCGCGCGAAGTGGTGAACAAGGTCATCTCGTGAGCTCGGAGAGCGACTGTTTCTGCGAGACAGGGGAATCCGACAAGAAACTGCCGCGCGAAGTCTGGCTGCTGATCTGCGCCAACGTCGTAGTGGCGCTGGGTTACGGCGTGGTGGCCCCGGTACTGCCGCAGTACGCGCGCCATTTCGGGGTCAGCATCAGCGCGGCGACGTTCGTCATCACGGCGTTCGCGTTGATGCGACTGGTCGCCGCGCCACCGGCAGGCCTGCTGGTGCAGCGGATAGGGGAGCGGCGGGTCTACGTCAGCGGCCTGGTCATCGTGGCGCTGTCGACCGGGGCGTGTGCGTTCGCCGAAACCTATTGGCAGCTATTGCTTTTCCGCTCGCTGGGCGGCTTGGGGTCGGCGATGTTCACGGTGTCGTCGCTTGGTCTGATGATCCGGATATCGCCACCGGACGCGCGGGGCCGGGTGGCGGGCATGTTCTCGTCGGGATTCCTCGTCGGGTCGGTCGGCGGTCCGGTGCTCGGCAGCCTGACCGCAGGCCTCGGATTGGCGGCGCCGTTCGTGATCTACGGCGCGGCGCTGCTGGTCGCGGCGACCGTGGTGTTCGTCAGCCTGCGTAACTCCGAGGTCGCCGCGCCCGAATCGGATTCGGGTCCAACGGTTTCAGTGCGGACGGTGCTGCGCCACCCGGCCTACCGTGCGGCGCTGTTCTCCAATTTCGCGACGGGGTGGGCGGCGTTCGGCCTGCGGATCGCGCTGGTTCCGCTGTTCGTGGTTGAGGGCCTCGGGTACGGCGCGGGGTTCGCGGGCTTGGCGCTGGCGACGTTCGCCGTCGGCAATATTTTGGCGGTCATTCCCAGCGGGTATCTGTCCGACCGGGTCGGACGACGCAAGCTGCTGATCGCCGGGCTGACGGTGTCGGCGGTGTCGACGGTGCTGGTCGGGTACACGACGTCGCTGCCGGTGTTCCTCGCGGCGGCGCTGGTGACGGGCGCGGCGACCGGCATCTTCGTATCGCCTCAGCAGGCCGCGGTCGCTGACATCGTCGGCAACAAGGCGCGCGGGGGAACGGCCGTCGCGACCTTCCAGATGATGGCCGATCTCGGGTCCATCGTCGGGTCGCTGGCGGTGGGGCAGGTGGCCGAGCACACGTCGTACGCGTGGGCGTTCCTGGTCAGCGGCGCCATCCTGCTGGTGGGGGCGGTGTGGTGGGTATTCGCCCCGGAAACCCGGGGCCTGCCACCGGTGCAGCCGACGCCGATGCGCGCGATCGGCCCGGAGGCCGGCGGAGAAGTGCCGTGACCAGTGGTTTTGAACGCTAACCGCAGGTGGTGTAGCTTCGATGAGCACAACTTGGGGCTATGGCGCAGCTGGTAGCGCACCACACTGGCAGTGTGGGGGTCAGGGGTTCGAGTCCCCTTAGCTCCACAATTGTGATGAGTCGGGTCATGGGTTACACATGAGTCGCGTCATCGGTTACAGATCGCCCCGGCCATGGCCGGGGCGTTTTTGTTGGTTGCGCCAGTAGTTGTGGTCGGGGTCGATGG
>JAEZKH010000271.1 GCA_023415515.1 Actinomycetes bacterium | reverse complement strand
CCCTTGGTGGCCTTGGGCTCAAACGCGCTGTGACAGAGCTACTTTCGACGGGCCGAAGTCGAGTTCGGACGCTTTGACCGGGTCCTGCGCTCTTGCGATATTCTCGGCGTTGCAGTTGTCCTTGATGGCAGCCAAGGTCGCCTGGTGCGCTGATTTTGGCAGCGCAGCAAGGATATTGGCATGATTGTGAAACCGGCATCAGTGCCCACGGGGTGCCGGGAACGCTGAGTTAGCGCCGGTGTCGAGTAGGTTCGCTGGACCCCTCGCCAGGTGGTGGCTCCGCGGCACAACAGTTAATGCGCGACCTCGGCCAGTTTAACGCTTCGCGCGGCAACGTGTTTGCCGGCGAGATACGCGAACGTGATCGCCGGGGCGATCGTCGAGCCGGCACCCGGATAGGCGTCGCCGAACGGGCATGCCATCGCGTTTCCGGCGGCGTATAGCCCTTCGATCGGGTCGCCGTTCCAGTCGCGGACCTGACCGTCCGGCGTGACGAGAGGCCCGCCCATTGTTCCGAGGAGCCCGTGATGCATCTGCAGTGCGTAGAACGGGCCTTCTGCCACCGGCTGTAGGAATTCGGGGCTAGCCCCGCCGGTCATGTAGCCCTCGAACCACATCGTTGCCCGGCCGAAGTCCGGGTCGGAACCCTTGGCGGCGTTCTCATTCCAGCGCGCAACCGTGCGTTCCAGTTCACCGCGGTCAACGCCGATGATCTCGGCGAGTTCACCTATGGTGTCCGCTTGCACCATCCACTCAGGCGTGGGGTCGTCGGGCGTGAGCGTAGGCAGGATTGTGGAGGTACTTCTGACGCGGTGGTCGAAGATCGCCCAGTGCCGATAGTTGGGGTATGTGACCGTGTTCGGGTCGTAGGCGCTGACAGCCTTGGGAAAGTCGTGGTAGGAGATGGCTTCGTTGACGAACCGACGGCCATGCTCGTTGACGACGATGACACCGGGGATGGTGCGCGCTGTGCCCATCTGAAGAAGCGTCCGGCCTTCGTATTCCACCGTCGGATCCACCAATGACGGCTGGCCCCAGAAGCTCGTCATGCTGGCCATCTGAGCGCCTGCCTGCATTGCCATCAGGTGGCCGTCGCCCTCGTTTGCGGGCGGGGTCAGGGGCTCGACATCTTGGCCGAGGAACCCCCGCGTCATTTTGCGGTTCCACTCGAACCCGCCGCTTGCAAGGACGACGCCGTTGCGAGTCCTAATGCGTTCGCGCTTACCGTGAGACTCGATCTCGACGCCGATAACGCGGTGCTGGTCATCGAAGATCAGACTGCAGGCAGCCGTCTCGAGACGAAGCTCGATTCCTCGGTCCAGCACGCCGCGGAACAGAGCCGCGATGAGGCCAGGTCCGAGGACTCGAATTCCTGCAGCGTCCCGCTCGGCAGCGAGCTCGACCGGTACCGGCTTCCCGAGCAGAACCTTGCCTCCCTCCGCCATCGTGAGCGATGCCAGATGCGGGCTGGTGCGCAGCTTCGACGCCCAATCGCCCAGTGCAGCGGCGGCGTCAAAGGGTTTCGGTTCGAGCGATCGACCGCCCTGAGGGCGTCCGCCGGGAAGGTCTGCATAGTAATCGGTGCACACCGAGGCGATCATGAACTCAACCGGGGTGTGGTCCTCCAGGTAGGCCAACGCCTCACCTACGCGGTCGACGAAAACCTCGATCAGTTCAGGATCCGGCTCCTTGCCCAAAGTCAGGCGCTTGATATAGGTCAGCGCCTGCTCGCGTGAGTCCGGGTCGCCCGCTGCGGCCATGTGTCGGTTCAAAGGTGCCCACACGACCCCGCCGGAAACCGCTGTCGTACCGCCGAAGAGATGCGCCTTTTCAAGCAGCAGCACGTGTGCGCCTTCGTCGTGGGCGACAGTCGCCGCGGTCAGGCCAGCTGCGCCGGATCCCATGACGACAACGTCCACCACTTGATCGAACCCGTCCCCGTTCGTCGCACTCGGAACCGACACTTCGCATCCTTTCGCCGTCCTGCCCGATGCCCAGGCGGGAAACCAGAGACCATGATCATGATTACATTGGAATCAATCCCTCATGGTGGCATCGGGCGACGCTCCGGTCAAGAAATTGAGCGCCGATCGGCGGCTTCGTTTAGCGGGTAGAGCTGATCCGTGGCATGTCGCTGCGAGCAGGGCCCGCAGCCCGGGGATCCGTTGCGTCGCGAGGAGGCAAAGCTTGGGCCTCGTCACTGATGGTGAACCGTCGCCCTCGTCTGTCGCGTACTCGGTCTGTCCGCAGCGAACGGGGCCTCTGCATCTGTTGTGGATTTTCATAAGGCGCTTCGGAAAGTACGCCGATAAGCTCAAGGCTATTGGATGATGGAGGGGCAGAACGAGGTCAAAGACAGGAACCGGCGTCTGCCGCTAACCATGGACATGCTCGACCAAAGCGGCGGCGGCGGATCCGAGGCTGCACGACCGTCCAGCGTCCAACGCAGCGGAGAAGGGGGTCCTCCAATTCTTGACCGGTGCCTTATCCACTGTAATGATGATAATGAAATGGAGGGCTGTGGATGAGTCTGATCAACGGTATTCAACATGTGGGCCTTGAGGTCGACGACGTGGAGCGCACGCGCGAGTTCTATCGCCTCCTCGGGCTGGAGGAGATTCCTCGCCCGTTCCCACCGGGTACCGCCGACGGATTGTGGTGGCGAGCCTCGAATGGCCAAATGGTGCACATGCTGGTGCGGCCGGTTCCCGAGAAGATCCCCTCGGTGCACTTTGCCTTCGACGTCGCGAATCTCGAGGAAATCGTGAAGGTTCTCGAGTCGAACGGGGAAACTTGCAGGGCGGGTGTCTATGCCAAAGGCGCGGGTTACGCGGCGTTCGTCACTGATCCATCTGGAAACGTCATCGAACTCAATCAGCCAGATGGCCTCTATGACGAGGCCGCGTTGCGGGACGGCGAAGCGCCCTCGGAATGAATAACTCCGACGGACCGAGGTTGACGGCCTCCAGCGCTGCAACACGCACGCGGGCGACTTATAAACGGGGGATGTGACGGAGTGCCGAGGTTAGCCGGCAAGATTGCAATCGTGACGGGCGGCGCCGCCGGTATTGGGGCCGCGATCGTTAAGCGGTTCGTCGCCGAGGGTGCGAGTGTGACGATCGGTGATCTGCAAAGCGATGCAGGAGCCGCGTTGGCCACCGAGTTGGGTGACGCCTGCCTGTTCGTTCGCACTGATGTCGCCGTCGCCGCTGACGTTGAGAATCTCGTGAACTCAACGGTCGAGCGCTTCGGTGGGCTGCATGTCCTCGTGAACAACGCGGGCATGATGGGCGGCGAGGGCTCGATAATCGACTGTGCCGAAGAG
>JAEZKH010000220.1 GCA_023415515.1 Actinomycetes bacterium | reverse complement strand
CCGAAACTGACACCGGTGAATTCGGCGTCGTCATAGCTGCCGTAGTCGCAGATCTCAGACACCGTGATCGCGGGGGCCCGCCCGGCCAGCGTCAGCGCGGTGTAGACCAGGCTGTCTCCGGAATAGCCCGGGTCGACACCATTGATGTAGAGCGAGGTGCCACCCTCTGCGCAGGCCGCCGCCAGCGGTTCGCGGATCCATGCGTCGGCGTGCTGTGGAGCAACCAGCCAGACCATCGAGGTACCGATGACGTTGGTGCCCGCCCTCAGGAACCGGCAGATCTCCTCGATCGCCTGCTGCGGACGCATCTCGGCCTGCGAGGTATAGACGACGCAGTCGGCGTTCAACGCCACCAAAGCATCGATGTCGTTGGTGGCGACGATCCCGGTGGGCTCCGCCCGGCCGCAGATCTCGGCGGCGTCGCGACCCACCTTCTCGGGACCGTAGGCGTGAAGGCCGACCAGTTCCAGGTCCGGCCGGTCGATGATCATCGGCAGGGCGTGCTTGCCGACGTTGCCGGTGGAGAACTGGATGACGCGCTTCACAGCAGGTCCGTGATCGTCTTGAGCCCCGCGGCATACAGCACACCGGGCATCATGCCGCCGTCGATCTCGATGGTGGTGCCGTTGATGAAATCGGCTGTGCCACCGCACAAGAAGACCACGGCGCGACCGACCTCGGCCGGTTCACCGGCCCGGCGCATGGGTACGGCGTGGAAGTAGTTCTCCCCCGTCGGGTCGTCCTTCGGCAACACGAACGACTTGAAGTTGTCGGTCATCGTCGGTCCCAGCGCCAGGCAATTCACCCGCACCTTCGGACCCCACTCCTCGGCCAGGGAGCGGGTCAGGTGATTCAGCCCGGATTTGGCCGCACCGTAGGACACCAGCGTCGGCGAGCCCGCGGGATGACCTGCGCCGCTGGAGATGTTGACGATCGAACCGGTGCCGTCCTGCTCGCGCATCTGGCGGAACACCCGGATCGCGAACCACATCGGGCTGATCAGATTCATCTGAATCGCGAAGGCGTGGAACAACACTGTGCGTTCATAGTCGTCGTCGGCCGCCGGTGCACCCTGGATGCGGGAGACGAGTTCCGGAATGTCTTCCACGTTCGGGGCCGGCACCGTACCGCCGGCGTTGTTGACCAGGATGTCGATGCGGCCGTAGTCGGCGACCACGCCGTCGACGAAGGCGTCGATGGCTCGATAGTCGCCCTGATCGCACACCCGCTGCGACGAGCGCCCCAGCCACTCCGGCTTGTCGGCAACGCCGGGGATGGCATCCAGCGGTCCCCGCGAGCAGCCGATCACCGTCGCGCCGGCGCGCAGCAGTTCGTGTGCGATGCCGAGTCCCACGCCACGACTGGTACCGGTGACGACGGCGACCTTGCCGTCCAACGGTTCTGTCACTGTGAGCTACCTCTCGCCGTAGCGGATTCTCATTAAGCGCTCAATATGATTACATGCTCAATGTTATTGGGCAATGACTTGGAGGTCAGCGGTATGGGTCTGCGCGGAGAGGCCGCGATCGTCGGCTACACCGAATTGCCCTCCGTGAAGCGACCGACCGGACCACTGGAGTTCACCCTCGAGCAGTGGGCCCGACTGGCGGCCGCCACCCTGGCCGACGCCGGCTTGTCGGCAGCCGACGTGGACGGCATTTGCACGACGCATCTGCAGGAGTCGCAGATCTTCGTGCCCTCCACCGTCGTCGAATATCTGGGCATCAAAGCCAATTTCGCCGAGATGGTGGACCTCGGCGGGGCCAGCGCGGCGGCGATGGTCTGGCGCGCGGCGGCGGCCATCGAGTTGGGGCTGTGCAACGCCGTGTTGTGCGTGATCCCGGCGACCCCACTGACCCCGATGAGCGCGCAGAAACCACTCGACGTCAGCGAACTGATGTATTTCGGCGCGTCGAGTAATCGGTACGGCTCGCCGCAGGCCGAATTCGAGATTCCCTACGGCAATCTCGGGCAGAACGGGCCCTACGGTCAGGTCGCGACGCTCTATGGCGCCACCTACGGATACGACGAACGCACGATGGCCAAGATCAGCGTCGAGCAGCGGGTCAATGCCAACCACACGCCGGGCGCGATCTTCCGTGACGTGCCGATCACCGTCGACGACGTGGTCAACAGCCCGGTCATCGCGGCGCCGCTGCACATGCTCGAGATCGTCATGCCGGTGATGGGCGGCGCGGCGGTGCTGGTAACCAACGCCGAGCTGGCTCGCCGCAGCGCAAACCGGCCGGTGTGGATCAAGGGATTCGGCGAGCGGGTGCCCTACAAGACCCCCACCTATGCGCAAGACCTGTTGCAGACCCCGATGATCAAGGCCGCCGCGTCGGCGTTCTCGATGGCCGGGCTGGCACCCGCCGACATGGACATGGTGTCGATCTATGACTGCTACACGATCACCGTGTTGCTCAGCCTCGAAGACGCCGGGTTCTGTCAGAAGGGCAAGGGCCTGCAGTTCGGGGCGGAGCACGACCTGACGTTCCGCGGCGATTTCCCGATGAACACCGCAGGCGGTCAGCTCGGATACGGGCAGGCCGGCACCGCGGGCGGTATGCACCACGTCTGCGACGCCACCCGCCAGATCATGGGCCGGGCCGGTGCCACCCAGGTTCGCGACTGCCACCGCGCGTTCGTCTCGGGCAACGGCGGCAGCTTGAGCGAACAGACCACCCTCGTATTGGAAGGCGACTGATGTTGGCCGACTTCGACAAGCCGATGCCGATACCGACGCCGATCACCCAACCCTTCTGGGATGCGCTGGCCGAGCACAAGATCCGCATCCAGTACTCGCCGTCGGCGGGGCAGTATGTGTTCTATCCCCGAGTCTTGGCGCCCGGCACCTTGGCCGACGACCTCCAGTGGCGGGAGATCTCCGGGGCGGCGTCGCTCTACACGTTCACGGTCGCGCACCGCCCGGTGGCACCACACTTTGCCGGCGACGTACCCCAGTTACTGGCGGTCGTGCAGTGGGACGAGGGCCCGCGCTTCTCCACCGAGATCGTCAATGCCGCACCGGCTGACCTCGAAGTCGGCATGCGGTTGCGCCCGGTCTTTTGCGACTATCCGGAGGCAGCGGTGACGATGCTGCGGTACGCGCCGGCCTGAGAACTAGCCGACTTTGGCGTCGTCGTCGACGCCGTGGATGGCATGCGAGGTCTCAAAGCGCAGGCACACCGTGGTGCCCAACGCCGAAGAGTCGATGGTGAGATCGTCGGCCAAGGCCCGCATCAGCGGTATGCCGCGGCCGCGCGTGCGGCTTTGGGTGGCTGGAGTGGATTCGCGCCAGTGCCCTTGGTCGGCGATCGTGACGGTCAGCGTGCCGCTGTCGCGGACGGCCTCCACGTCGATCGTGCCGACGCCGCCTTTTTGCAGGTAAGCAAATTCGGCGGAATTGGCCAGCGCCTCGTTGACAGCGAGCACGACGTCACTGAGCCGAACTTGATCGAGATCTCCATACTCACGGAGCCAGTTCGCGAATTCATCACGAACCCTGGCCGCGTTGTACGCATCAGCGACGACATCGTTGCGGATGAAGCGGTCGCCTTCAGCTGCGGGGCTTGAGTAACTCGGTGTCGTCATGGCAAATCTCTTATAC
>JAEZKH010000205.1 GCA_023415515.1 Actinomycetes bacterium | reverse complement strand
GTACGGCCCCACTTGGAGTTTGCGTACTGGAATGTCGTTTCGCGGGGTTCAGCATTTACATTGAATGCTCTATGATTTTGACCCATGGCCAAGCCGCCGCTGTCGATGACGCCAACCGGGTGGTTCCAAGTTGCTTGGTCAGACGAGGTCAAGGTCGGCGACGTGCACCGGATGACCTACTTCGGCCGCGAACTCGTCGCATGGCGGGGGGCGTCGGGACAGCTCACCGTGATGGACGCCTACTGCGAGCACCTCGGCGCCCATCTCGGATACGGCGGACACGTCGTGGGGGAGGTCCTGCAGTGTCCGTTTCACGGCTGGCAGTGGAACAAGGACGGCCGCAACGTCTGCATCCCGTACGAGGACCGGCCGAACCGCGGCCGCCGCATCCGCACGTTTCCGGTCGTCGAGCGAAACGAATCCGTCTACATCTGGCATGACGTCGATGGGCGTGCACCCTATTTCGACGCCCCGGACATCTTCGCGTCGTTCGCCGACGGCAGCAGCGCCGACGACTATTACCCCCAGCAGCGGTTGTACCGCGAAGCGCTTGAGATGCATCCGCAGTACGTCCTCGAAAACGGCGTCGACTTCGCCCATTTCAAATTCGTGCATCAGACGCCGATCGTCCCCGTGTTCACCCGCCACGACTTCGGCCAGCCGGTGTCCTACGTCGATTTCACGATCACCTTCGAAGGCGACGAGAACCAGACCATCGAGGATGTCCGCAGCGGGGTCGAGGCGATCAACGGTGGCCTCGGCATCGCCGTGACCAAGAGTTGGGGCATGGTCGACAACCGCACGATCTCGGCGATCACGCCCGTCGACGACCGTACCTCCGACGTCCGCTTCATGGTCTACATCGGCCGCCGCGCAGGCGACGACTCGCCGAAGGCCGAGGCCAAGGCCCGCGAGTTCGGCGACGAGATCATCCGGCAGTTCACCCAGGACATCCAGATCTGGCAACACCAACGGTATTCGGACCCGCCGGCGCTCGCCGGCGCAGAGCACCAGGGCTTCACCGCCATTCGCACCTGGGCCAAGCAGTTCTATCCCGACCGCGCACGCGAGGAGCACGACAGCAGAAGCGGCGGGCGCGCCGCCGAGGTCCACGCACAGAGAGGTCGAAGCGAATGAGCCGTGACGACAAGCCGATTCGAGTGTTCCAGGTGGCAACTGGGAACGTCGGTAAGGAGATGATCAAGCGCATCGCCGACCAACCCGACCTCGAGCTCATCGGGGTGCACTGCTACTCGCCGGAGAAAATCGGAAGCGACACTGGTGAACTGGCGGGGCTGGCGCCCAACGGGGTGACAGCCACCGGCACCGTGGAGGAGATCATCGCGGCCAAGCCCGACGTGCTGACCTTCCACGGTGTGTTCCCCGACGAGGATCTGTACGTGAAGGTGCTCGAGGCCGGCATCAACATCGTGACCACCGCCGACTGGATCACCGGCTGGCACCGCGACACCAACCATCCCCATCCGTCGGGAAAACCGGTGTCGCAACTGCTGGCCGAGGCCTGTGAGAAGGGCGGCGCCACCTTCTACGGCACGGGAATGAACCCGGGACTCAACCAGATTCTCGGTGTCGTCTGTTCGGCCGATGTCGCCGAGATCGAGAATGTCACCACCATCGAATCCGTCGACGTGTCCTGCCATCACAGCAAGGACACGTGGATCGAGGTCGGATACGGCCTGCCCGTTGACGATCCGAGCATCCCGTCGAAGCTCGAAAAGTACACTCGCGTCTTCGCCGACAGCGTCCTGATGATGGCCGACTGCTTCGACCTGACCCTCGACGAGGTGACGTTCTCCTACGAACTCGGTGCCTGCACCAAGGATGTCGACCTCGGTTGGTACACCCTGCCAAAGGGCTCACTCGGCGGCAACTACATCCGGTACCAGGGCCTGGTGGACGGTGTGCCGAGGGTGGAGACGCACCTCGAGTGGCAGATGACTCCGCACACGGACCCCAGCTGGGATATCAAGGGCTGCTACATCACTCAGATCAAGGGTGATCCGTGCATCTACAACAAACACATGATCTTCCCGAAACCCGGTGTCGACCTCTCCAACCCGGACAACTTCGCGTCGATCGGGATGACAGTGACAGGCATGCCCGCGCTTGCCGCGATCCGATCGGTGGTCGCCGCCCCGCCGGGAATTCTCACCAGCGCGGACCTGCCGCTACGCGGGTTCGCCGGCCGCTTCAAGCTGTGAACCGCGTCAAGCGACGCTGAGTTCCAAATGCTCGAGTCGCCGGACGAGCAGGCTGGGCAACCATCGGCCGACGCCGGTGGCCTCGATACGCGACGTGCGCTGCAGCAGTTGACCGACCACGATCCTGGCTTCGAGTCGGGCGAGGGCCGCCCCGACGCAGAAGTGTGCGCCCTTGCCGAAAGTGATGTGGCCCTTGCCGCCCGGTCGGTCGAGCCGAAACGTATCAGGATCGTCGAAGTGCGACGGGTCGCGGTTGGCGGCGCCCCACAGCAGTATCAGCCGGGAGCCCTTGGCCAGCGGTTCGCCGCACAGGGTCGTATCGCTGAGCACATGGCGGTAATGCCCACGAAACGGTGGTTCGTAGCGCAGCACTTCTTCGAGGAAGACCGGCAGCAGGTCGGGGTTGGCCCGCACCTGCTGTTGGATGTCGGGACGATCGGCGAGGATGCGCACCGCCGAGCCGATCAACGAAGCCGTGGATTCGCCTCCCGCACTGAACAGCGTGATCATCATGGCCATCGCCGCAGCGTCGGTCACTTCACCGGTGGCGCAGGCCGTTGCGAGCACGCTCAACAGATCGTCTCGTGGCTCGGCCGCCGCACGCTCGAAATGTTCGTTGATGTAGCCGGCGAGCTCCATGACCGCGACGCCCGCCGCGGCGAGCTCGTCCGGTGTGACGAGCCCCTCGACGACTTGCGTGCTCGCATAGCCCCAGCGCATCAGCTGTTCGCTGTCGACATCGGGCACGCCGATGAGCCGCGTCACCACCATCATCGGGAGGCGATTGGCCATCGCCGACATCCATTCGATCGTGCCGCCGCGCAGACCCTCATCCAACAGCCGTCGCGCAGTGTCGGCGATGAACGATTCCAGGGTGTTGATCCGACGCGCGGTCAGCTGCGGAACCAACATCTTGCGATGCACCGCATGGATCGGATCGTCGGCCGTCGCCAGTGCCTGAACTTCGCTGCCGAGTTCGCCCATGGGAAACTCGCCCACCTTGCCGTCCTGAAACGTCATCGTGGCGGTCAGGTTCGACGAGAAATCGGTCGGACGGGCTATGACGTCGCTCACCGCATCCCAGCTACAGACGGCGTGGAAACCGGAGTCGCCGATCCGGTGACACGGCCCGGCGGCGAGCATGCGCTCGTACAACGGATACGGATCCTGGACGAATCGGTCGTCGAACAGATCCAGGCCGAGACTGCCGTCGCGCACATGCATCCGTCCAGGCTGGGCGCGCTGACCTCGGGTCGTCAATGGCCGGCGGAGAACCTGAAAACCGCTGTTCAGCGGTCAGCCCGCGGCCCGTCTCACGTCGCCGCCCCCACCTGCACCTTCGATGAGATTTCCAATGGCATTCGTCTCGATGTGAGAAAATTGAAGCCATGACTCGCAGCGACTGGCTTGTCGGCGGCGACCGCAGGGCCGCGGCGGCCGAACGCATCTACGCAGCGGCCGCGGACCTGGTCGCGCGTCACGGCATGGACGCGCTCGACATCGACGCACTGGCTTCGCGGTTGCACTGTTCGCGCGCCACCATCTACCGATGCGCGGGTGGCAAGCGTCAGATCCGCGAGGCCGTCATGGAGCGGTCGGCCACTCGCATCGTGGAGGCCGTGCGTCGCGCGGTCGACGGCATGACCGGTTCGGAACGCATCGTCGCCGCGATCACCGTGGCGCTGAGAGAGATTCGCTCCAACCCGCTCGGGGCGTCGTTGTTCAGCGCGGTCGGCAGCGGCAAGGATCAAACCTGGCTCACCGAATCGCCGCTCGTCGCCCGGTTGGCGACCGACCTCAACGGCTTGACCGATGACGACACCGAGGCGGTGCAGTGGATTCTGCGCGTCGTGCTCGCGCTGTTGTACTGGCCTGTCGGCGACGCAGAGGCCGAACGGCGGATGGTCGAGCGGTTCATCACCCCGGTCTTCTCGTCATGAACAGCATCTCGCCGCGCAGACCTGTCAACGGCAAACAGCTACGCGCCGACCGCACCAGGGCGCTGGTCATCGACGAGACCGTGCGGTGCGTCATCGAGGAGGGCTTCGGCGCCGCGAGCGCCAAGCACATCACCGAGCGCGCGGGCGTCACCTGGGGAGTGATCCAGTACCACTTCGGCGACCGGGACGGCCTGCTGATGGCCGTGGTGGACAAGGGATTCGGCAATCTGCTGGAAACGCTGCGGGGCATGGAACCGGCATTGAGGTCGGCCGCCGGGCGGGAAAGGACCGAAATCGTCGTCAACGCGGTCGCCGATGCGTTTCTCAGCCCGACGTCCATCGCCGCACTCGAGATACTGATCGCGACCCGGTCGGAGCGCGCCGACCCAGACCAGCGGCACCTGCTCG
Source organism: Actinomycetes bacterium (assembly GCA_023415515.1). GTDB lineage: Bacteria > Actinomycetota > Actinomycetes > Mycobacteriales > Mycobacteriaceae > Mycobacterium. Next base: position 22,284 of record JAEZKH010000205.1, on the reverse strand, counting down.
AATTGTTCACCACTCTGACCCGCCTCGGCCGATACGTCGCCGACGGCCTGGAAGCAGAACGCGCGGACGCCGTCGGCAATCTCATCTGGACAACTCTGATGGGAACGATGGTCGCGAAAATGGCCGTGCCAGGGCCAGTCGACGTCAGCCGCGAACTGAGGGCGCTGACCGACGTGATCGCGGCATACGTCGACCACTACCGGGTGTCCTAGCGGCCTTCCCAGCGGCCTATTGTTCGGAGGCATCCTCGAGGAGCTGCGAGGTTATCCTCTGCGCATCGTCGTGATCGTCGACGTCGCAGGAGAATCCCTCGACGATCAAGTTCGACACGACTCCCATAGCGTGCTGACACGTCCCTTCGAGGGTGCCGCTGACGTCAGCCTTCAGCGAGATCGTCCGCTCGTCGACGTCTTCCACCGCAGCAGGTACCCACGCACCGTCCTCGACCTCGATGTCCTTGATCTGTGCGCACTCTCGCCACGTGGCCTTGGACGTCTCGAAGAACTCGGCCGCGTCGTCGGGGGTGTCGAAGAGAACGAGGGTCTGTTCGATGAGTTTGCCGTTGTCGTCGGCCACTGCCTCAAGCAGCAGTTCGTCGCGAATCGCCGAATAGTCACTTCCGTCGTAGACGACGTCCTCGCCCGGGTAGATGGCGCCGAGGCAGTCGATATCGGTCACCATGTCGGCGTTGTCGTTCGTCTCCTCGGAGTCATAGAGCGACTCCAGGTCGACCCCGGCGATCTCGGCCAGGGCGCTGTTGGACAGCATCAGCCCGTCGAGAGCGTATTCATCGAGCGGCGGCACATCGTCGGCAGGAATCGACGAACTCGCCCTCACCGCGGTGCCATCCACGATGTTGGTACAGCCGGTTGTCATCGCGCTGAGGGCGGCAGCCACACACAGCGCGGACAGCCACCCCGGCCTGGTCATGGCGGGAGTCTAGACGGCCGCCGGCCGCCACGCCCGCGATTGCCGCCCGACGACCGTCCTTGATGCCGATGCACGGCACTGTGATACTCCTAGCAACGGCCTGAGGAGGGACATGAGGACGATGGCTCGTCTGATGAGCATCGCCGTGGTGGTTGCGGCTGCGGCGCTGGGCACTGCGGTGCCCGCGTCGGCGGAGCAGACCATGGAGGGGTATTACACCTTCAGCTCCCCGGGTCAGCCACAGGCGGAATGGACGATCTACCCGATCTGCGTACCCACCGTCGGCGATCTGCGGGAGCCGCTCGAATTGCCGGTCGCGTGCACGCTGAAGGTGGTCAGCGCGACGGACAGCAAGACGACCTTCGAACTGAACAATCTCAACTGGGGCGGCGATGCGCGGCTCACCGGTGGTCAGTGGACGCTGACCACGCGGAAAGAGGAGGGCGTGCAGTGTCCGGACGGCAGCACTGCCCCCTCCACCGACACCTACAAGTTCGACGACGTGACGCTCACAGGTACCCACACGCAGCTGAACACCGCGGTCTGCGGCCTGCCCGCCGGGATGAAGAAGGAACCGTTCACGTTGTCCTTCGTCAGGCCGTTGCCGCTCCCGGTCGACAAGTACCCGTTGGTGTGCGAACCGGCAGGCCTGCGCCTTTGTCGGTGAGACCGCGCTACACGGTGTATCCGCCGTCGACATTCCAATGGGCGCCGGTGATGTACGACGCCTCGGGGCCGGCGAGATAACTGACGACGCCGGCGATGTCGCGCGGTTGACCGTAGTGGTCGATCGCCATGATGCTCTTCATCGCATCGGCGAATTCGCCGGTTTCGGGATTCATGTCGGTGGCGACCGGACCCGGCTGGACGTTGTTGACCGTGATGCCCCTGGGTCCGAGGTCGCGCGCCAGCCCACGCGTCAGTCCGGCGACCGCGCCTTTCGTCATCGCGTATACCGACAGTCCCGCTACCGGAACGCGTTCGGCGTTGATGCTGCCGATGTTGATGATGCGCCCGCCGCTTCCCAGATGTGGCAGCGCCCGCTGGACCGCAACGAACACCGCACGGACGTTGACTGCCACCAGCTGCTCGAAATCGGCCGGAGAAAACGTCTCGACGTCTCCGAGGACCGCGACGCCTGCGTTGTTGACCAGGATGTCCAGGCCGCCGAGCCTGGACACGGCATCGTCGACGGATTTCGCCACCTGTTCGGCGTCGGCGCTGTCGGCCTGGATCGCGACGGCGGTTCCACCGTCGGCGGCCACCTCGGCAACCAGTTTCTGCGCCTCTTCGGCTGATCTGCCGTAGGTGAATGCGACGGCTGCGCCGTCGGCGGCCAGGCGGCGCACGATCGCCGCGCCGATTCCACGTGATGCCCCGGTGACCAGAGCCCGTTTGCCATGAAGATCTGTCATGCAGCCTGAAAGCCGACAGGCCCGGCAGAAATTCCCTCCTGGGTTAGGGTCAGCGGTTGACAGCGCGGCTCGAGCGCTGTCAGCAACCCCGCGCGCGGACATGGTCGGCGCCGAGGGCCTGGCAAGGGCGACAAAGCGGAAGGTAGTTCATGACCAAGCGAATCGTGTTGTGGGGCACCGGCTTTGTGGGCAAGATGGTCATCTCGGAGGTGGTCAGGCATCCGCTCTTCGAGCTGGTCGGAGTCGGCGTCAGCAACCAGGACAAGGTGGGCCGCGACGTCGGGGAGATCTGCGGACTGCCCGAGCCGCTCGGCCTCGCAGCGACCGACGACATCGACGCCCTGATCGACCTCGAGCCCGACGCGCTGGTGCACTACGGCCCGACGGCGGCGCACGCCGAGGACAACATCTCGCTGATGGTCCGTTTCCTGCGGGCGGGGATCGACGTCTGCTCGACGTCGATGACGCCATGGGTGTGGCCGACGATGCACCTGAACCCGCCCAATTGGATCCAGCCCATCACCGAGGCGTGTGAACTGGGCGAATCGTCCTGCTTCACCACCGGAATCGATCCCGGCTTCGCAAACGACCTCTTCCCGATGACGTTGATGGGCCTGTGCTCAGAGGTCCGCAAGGTGAGAGCATCGGAGCTGCTCGACTACACCAACTACACCGGCGACTACGAACACGAGATGGGAATCGGCAGACCGCCGCAGAAGAAGGCGATGTTGGAAACCCCCGACATTCTCGTATTCGCCTGGGGCGGAACAGTTCCCATGATTGCTCACGCCGCAGGCATCATGCTCGACGAAATCACCACCACCTATGACAAATGGGTGACGCCGACCGAACGCACGTCGGCCAAAGGCGTCATACCCGCGGGCGCCGTCGCCGCGGTGCGGTTCACCGTCAACGGTGTCTACCAGGGCGAAACTCGAATTCAGCTGGAGCACGTCAACCGCATCGGTGACGACGCCGCCCCGGAGTGGCCGACCGGCAACCAGAACGACGTCTATCGCGTCGACATCGAGGGCACGCCGAGCATTTTCCAGGAAACCGCTTTTCGCTTCACCGACGGTTCCGGCCGCGACGCTGCCGCCGCGGGTTGCCTCGCAACCGGGATGCGCGCGCTCAACGCAGTGCCTGCGGTCAACGACTGCTCACCCGGTTGGGTGACTCCGCTCGACCTGCCGCTGATCGCCGGTGTCGGCACCATTCGCTGAGCAACGCCTGCGATCCATGATCAGACGAACGATAGGGTGGCCCGGGAGATTGGATTGAGATGACCGATGGGGTAGGGCTGTCGGTTGGTGCCACCAACCTGACGGCGGTCGTGGTCGGCCGCGCCGCGGTGACGCGGTCGGCCGTGGTGACCCTGTTTCCGAATCGGCCGCTCGAGGTCGGGGTTCCGAGTGAGAATCCTCGGCTCAATACCGACGAACGCGGACTGATCATCACCGACTTCGTCGACCGCGTCGGCGATCCGGTCGGCATCGTGGCGTCAGACGGCAGCACCCACCGCGGCGAGGTTCTGCTGACCGAGGCGCTGCGCGCGCTGCTGTACGAAGTGACCAACGGCCGCGGCGCTGTCGGCCCGCTCGCGGTGACCCACCCGGCGCACTGGCGTCCGGCCACCGTCGAGGCCCTGCGCGAAGCCCTCGCCGGGTCGCGCGAGTTCTCCGCGGCAGCGCTGATCTCCGATGCGCAGAGCACCGCAACGGCGCTTCACGACGACCCCGGCCTGCCGACCGGCGGAGTGGTCGCGTTGTGCGACTTCGGCGGCAGCGGATCGAGTGTGACGCTGCTCGACGCCGCCAACGGCAGCGAAGTGATCGGCCAGACCGTCCGACATCCCGATTTCTCCGGCGACCTGATCGACCAGGCGTTGTTGACGCAGGTCCTCGCCGGACTGTCCGACGCCGGGACCATCGACGTGACGGGGACGTCGGCGATCGGGCCGCTGAACAGGCTGCGCAGCCAGTGCCGCGCAGCCAAGGAGCGGCTGTCGACGTCGGCCGCCACGTCCCTCACCGCCGACCTGCCCGGGCACCGGGGCGAGGTCCGGCTCACCCGTACCGAACTCGACGATGCGATTCGGCGGCCTCTCACCGATTTCGCGGCCGTGGTGCAGGAGACGCTGGACCGGCATGGGGCGCGCGGGCTCGCGGCCGTGGCCACCGCGGGGGGCGGAGCGCGGATCCCGCTGATCACGACCACGCTGTCGGAGCACTTCGGGGTCCCGGTCGTCACCACACCGCAGCCCGAACTGAGCGCAGCGGTCGGCGGAGGAAACGTCGCTGTCCGTGGAGCGGACCAACAGGGCGCCACGGCCATGGCCCAAGCGGTCGCGCCGCCGACTGCAGCGGCTGCCGCGCTGGGCGCCACCCAGATGGCGCCGGAGGTCCACCCCGACGACGTCGGGGCAGGCGCATCGTCGGGCCTGGCATGGTCCGAGGCCGACGAGGTGCCCGACGTGGTCGCCGTGACCGACCCATACGACTACGCAGGCGGCTACGGCGCGGCAGGAACCGACGCGATCGGTGGACCGCGTCCGCCGATGCAGTTCGAACCGGAAACCGACCGGTACGAGCCCAGTCGGCGAAATCCGTTCGCCCTGCTGATCGGCGGCTTGGTCGTCGTGCTCCTCGCGATCGCGCTCGCGGTGTGGTTCGTGCTGCGCGACGACGAGAGCACGCCGTCGCCAGCGTCGACCAGCGTGACGACCACGACGACGGAGCCCGCGCCGCCCGCGGCGACGGAGGAGCCCGCTCCGAACAATGAGGCTCCGCCACCTCCGCCGCCGGTGACGCAGACGATCACCGAGGCGCCGCAGACCATCACGCAGGAGGCGCCGCCGCCCCCGCCGCCGACCAGCGAGGCGCCCCCGCCGCCTACCTCGGAAGCTCCGCCGCCGCCTGCGCCGGAATCCCCGTCGTCGCCCTCGACGCCGCCGCGGCTGATTCCGACGCTGCCGTACGAGACAATCCCCGGCCTGCCGTTTGTTCCAAGACCCATACAACCGCAGCAGCCTGCGCCATAGGCTCTCGTCCATGACCCAGACGGACGGCCTGCTGTTCAACCCGAACACCTACGATCCGCAGCAGTTCGACACCGAGACCCGCCGGTTGCTGCGCGCCACGATCGACTTCTTCGAAGGCCAGGGCAAGAAGCGCCTGCTCGACGACGATCTGAAAGCGGTGTGGCCGGCCGACTTCGTCGACTTCGTGAAGCGTGAGGGGCTGTTTGCGACCTTTCTGACGCCGTCCGAGTTCGCCGACGGCGATCCGAACAAACGCTGGGACGCCGCCCGCAACGCGGCACTGTCGGAGATTCTCGGCTTCTACGGGCTGACCTACTGGTACATCGAGCAGGTCACCATCCTCGGCCTCGGACCGGTATGGCAGAGCGAGAACAAGGACGCAAAGCTGCGGGCCGCCGACGATCTCGGCAAGGGTGAGGTGATGGCGTTCGGGCTGTCCGAGCGCGAGCACGGCGCCGACGTCTACAACACCGACATGGTGCTCACACCCGCCGGCGACGCCGACGTCGCCAACGGCATCCTCTACCGCGCGACGGGGGAGAAGTACTACATCGGGAACGGCAACGTCGCGAGCATGGTTTCGGTGTTCGGTCGTCGCGACGACGTCGACGGCCAGGACGGCTACGTTTTCTTCGTCGCCGACAGCCGTCACGAGAACTACCACCTCGTCGACAACGTCGTACACATGCAGATCTACGTGAGCACGTTCCGGCTGGACAACTACCCGGTGCGTGCCGAGGACATCCTGCACACCGGCGTGGAAGCCTTTGCGGCCGCACTGAATACCGTCAACATCGGAAAGTTCAACCTGTGTACGTGTTCCATCGGGATGGTCGAGCACGCGTTCTACGAGGCGATCACCCACGCGCAGAATCGGATTCTCTATGGCAACCCGGTGACCGACTTCGCCCATGTTCGAGCGAATTTCGTGGACTCGTATGCGCGGATCGCAGCCATGAAGATGTTCAGCCAGCGGGCCGTGGACTATCTACGCAGCGCGAGCCTCGACGACCGGCGCTACCTGCTGTTCAACCCGGTGACCAAGGCGAAGGTCACGATGGAGGGCGAGACCGTCATCCGGGCGCTGCACGATGTGGTCGCCGCCAAGGGGTATGAGAAGAACACGATGTTCCGGGAGGTTGCGCAGCTGATCGGCGCGCTGCCGCGGCTGGAGGGCACCGTTCACGTCAACGTCGGCCTCGTGCTGAAGTTCATGGGAAACTTCATGCTCAATCCGGCCGAATATCCGGAGATCCCGTCCCGCACCGATCCCGCCGACGACGTCTTCTTCTGGAACCAGGGACCGACGCGAGGTGCGGGAAGAGTGCAGTTCGCCGACTGGACAACGGTTTACGAACGCCACCTGGACATCGCCAACGTCGCAACGTTCTACGAGCAGGCGCAGGAGTTCCGGCGATTTCTCGTCACCGCCGCCCCCGATGCCGACCAGCAGAACGATCTGGACTTCCTGCTCGACGTCGGGCACCTGTTCTCGCTGATCGTGTACGGCCAGCTGATCCTGGAACAGGCCGCACTGACCGGCGTGGATTCGGACATGGCAGACATCGTCGACCAGATCTTCGACTTTCAGGTTCGGGATTTCAGCGCGTACGCCGTTGCCCTGCACGGAAAGCCGAGCTCCACGCAGGCTCAGCAGGAATGGGCACTAGGTGCGGTGCGCAAGCCGGTCACCGACGCGGACCGATTCGGCAGGGTGTGGCGCCGGGTGAAGGCCTACGACGGCGCCTACGAGATGCGGCCGTAGACCAGCCAGCGCATGTCGATCGGCACGAATTCCCGCGCAAGGTCGAAAACATCCTGGCCCGCAGTCCAATTCGGATACCAGTTCGTCGGCGGCCATGCCCCGTCGGGCAGGTTCTGCTTCTCGTAGTCATGCACGGAGTCATCGGAGAGCAAGGTGAGCGGTAGCCCCTCGAGGGCGGAGGCCACCTCGTCGCGAGTGAACATCGACGTGTACGACTGCTGGCCGAGTTCGCGGGTGGCGTCGTCGGGCACATAGTCCCCGTTCGCCAGGAAGATGTTGAACACCAGCCGACCATCGGGTGCCAGACAGTGGGCCGCCAGTTCGAACAGCCCGCGCAACTGTTGCTTGGTGCGGAAGTCGGAGACCACCTCCGATACCAGGATCAGCTGATAGTCCCGCCGGAGGTCGTCGAGGGTGGCGAACACGTCGCGCTGGATCACGCGCACGTCGAGCCCCTCGCGGGTGGCCTCCGTGCTGACGATGTCGGCGAATTTCGGGGTCAGTTCGACGGCGTCGACGGGGTGGCCGCGCCGGGCCAGTCCAAGCGCGTTGCGTCCCGTGCCCGCACCCACGTCGAGGATCCGGAACGCGGCGGGGTCGGCCGCGTCACCCGCCAAGGCGACCACGCGGGCGTCTGGTTCGGTGCCGAAGTACGGAGGCTGGCGGATCCCGATCCAGTTCTCGTAGGCGCCCTCGATCGTCCACCACTCCGGCTTGATGTGGTAGTTCAGCAGCTGGCTCGACGGGGCGTTGTAGGAGATCGTGATCATCGAGCGGGGAGAGGCCGCATACGCCTGTGCCACCTGATCGGCGAGTAGCTCGCGCAGATGGGCGAGCTCCTCGGCGGTGAACTTCCGGCCGACACCGGCGAAGATCGTGTCGCACATCGTGACGTACTCGTCGATCAGTCCGGGCACCGCGGGCAGCTGGATCTGGCCCGTCGCACCGGACCGGCGGTACAGCTGCCGCACGATCGAATGGCGAAGTTGTGCCGGGTCGGTGGAGGTCATTTGGTTCTCCGTTGTTTGGTCAGCACCAATTTTGCGAAGGGGAGCTGCATCTGTTGGGGTGCGGCGGCCAGTCGCTCGGCGACGCCTGCTTCGAGGCGGTTGAAGAACTCGGTCGATCTCGGATCCCGGCGGCCGTCGGCCAGTGCGGTCGCCAGGGTCGGGAACACCGACGCCCTGACGAAGGCGGCCCACAGCGCACCGAAGACCTTCGCGTCGTGATCCACTTGGTACTGCGCATAGAAGCGGTCCTGGGCGTCGAAGATCTCGAGGTGTTCGATCGCCAGACGTTCGAATCGGCCGGACGGTGCGAACGGGGCGCGGAAGTCCGACTCGCTCCTACCCACGGTCGGAAGGCACATCCGACGCACTTCGTCCTCGGTCAGCAGACCTTCGGCGGTCAGCTCGGCAAGACTGTCTACGAGCGCGTTCAACAGGTGCTGGTAGCCGAATCCGCCATCCTCGTCGAGCGCCATCGTCAGCACGACCAGGTGCCCGCCGGGACACAGCTCGCGGCCGCGGAACGCGACGAACTCATGCCAGTCAAGGGCGGCCTGCTTGGCGTAGGCGGCGCGCACACCCTCGTCGGCGCTGTAGGCGACGTGCACGTGGTCGGGGACCGGGGCGGGCACCCTGCTGAGCCACTGGACTGCCCACGACGACCAGCCGAGGTGCACGCTGTTGGACGGGATGATCTGGCTGTAGAACGACCGCCCGACCGCCGAGGCGAACGTCGCGGCGTCCTTGCGCAGGTAGGTGTCCGGGTCGTCGGCCAGCGTCTCGAACATCACGGTGAAGTTGTTCTCGGGCACGTCGGTGTGCACGACCAGTATCGAGTGTTCCGGCCGAGTTCGACTGCGCAGCACCGGCAGTGCGGCCGAGATGGGTGCCAGTGAGTTGTGGCCTGGCGAGGCACCGTAGTCGGCGATCACGATGGGCTGCGGCGGTCGGGGGATCGGCACGGTTGCGGCGGCCTGCTCGAAAAGCTCTATCGCCGGACGCAATCCGGCCGCCTGCAGCCGCGAACTCACGGTGTATTTCGCGCTGTCCACCGGCTCGGGTCGAACGACGACGCTCGACTCGGGTCCTGTCGACGGCTTCTCGGGCATGGCGACAACGGTAGTGGTCTTCGTCGTCGCCGCGTGACAGACTTCGCGAATGGCTGGCGGACGCGCGGCTCCCAGGATCTTCGTCGTTTCTGCCGTCCTCACGTTGGTGGTGGCCGTCGTCGGGTTCATCGTGACCCTGGTGCTGAACGCGTTCGTGTTCGACGAGTATGACGCGTACGGGGAGGTCCCCATCCCGGGAACGACCAGCCTCCACCTGCCCGCAGGGGAGGCGACCGTCAGCTTCCACACCGTCACGGTGGGCGGCACCAGCGGCGGCGGACTGCCCGTGCCGCCCCTCGGGTTGACCATCACGCCGCCGGAGGACGTGGCGCAGCCGCAGGTCAAGGAGAACTGGGGCACCACGACCAGCATCAACAACGACATCCATATCCGGGTCTGGGTGGTCACGATTCCGGCCGACGGCACCTACACCATCACCACCGACGGCCAGGTCGGGGGCTACATCAGCCCGCGGCTGGCCTTCGGGCACGACTCCTCCAACACCACGATGCTGTGGGTGTTCGGCGGCCTGTTCGTGTTCGGCCTCGCCGAGTTGGCGGCGGCGATCGTCTACACGGTGAAGGGCGGCAAGCGGGCATCGCCGGTGACCCCGGTCGGCGCGACGTTTCACATCGGCGACCTGCATGCGGTACGCGACCCCTACCTGCCCACCGACGACGGAGTTCGAATCGAACAGCTCAAACAGTTGGCGGCACTGCGGGATTCCGGCGCATTGACCGAAGCCGAGTTCGAGGCGGAGAAGCGCAGGATCCTCGACGGCTGACTGATCTCGCGCCACCCCTCCTCCCGCGAGCGTGCGTGTTTGCTCCGCGACAGGCCGCTGTTGACCACCCTCTACGCACGCTCGTGGCTGCCGAGGGTGCGCAACTGCATGTGGGGTGCCGGCGTGTTGCACGGCAGACACGCACGCTCGCCTGGCTAGTGGCCCCGAGCCACCCATTCGTCGTAATGCACGATCTCGTCGCCGATGGTGGTGGAGTCGCCGTGGCCGGTGTAGACGACGGTCTCACCGGGCAGCTTGCCCAGCCGGCCCGCGATCGACTCGAGGATCGTCGGGAAGTCGGAGTATGACCTGCCGGTCGCGCCGGGTCCGCCCTCGAACAGCGTGTCGCCGCTGAACACTGCGTTCAGTTCGGGCGCGTACCAGCACACTGAACCCGGCGAGTGCCCCGGCGTGTGCAGTGCGCGGATCTCGGTGCCTGCGACGGTCAACGTCTCTTTGTCGCTGACCGCGCGGAAGTCCTTGTCCGGATGAGTCATTCGCCACAACACATCGTCGGCCGGATGTAGCAGCACCGGCGCGTCGAGCGCATCGCCGAGCTCGGGCGCCACCGTCACGTGGTCGTTGTGACCGTGTGTGCACACCACCGCGACCACGTTGCGGCCTCCGACCGCGTTGACGATCGGGCCTGCATCGTGCGCCGCGTCGAACACCACGACCTCGTTCTCGTCACCGACTATCCAGATGTTGTTGTCGACTTCCCAACTGCCACCATCGAGTTCGAACGTGCCGTGGGTGACGATGCGCTGAATCGGTCCGCCGTTCACTTGAACATCACCACAGAGCGGAGTACCTCTCCCGCGTGCATCTTGTGAAAAGCGTCCTCGATGTCGTCGAGACCGATGCGCTCGGAGACGAACTTCTCCAGCGGCAGGCGACCCTGCAGGTAAAGGCTGATCAGGGTCGGGAAGTCGCGCTCCGGCAGACAGTCGCCGTACCACGACGACTTCAGCGCGCCGCCCCTGGAGAAGAAGTCCACCAGTGGCATCTCCAGCGTCATGTCCGGTGTCGGAACGCCCACCAGCACAACGGTTCCTGCGAGGTCACGGGCGTAGAACGCCTGCTTCCACGTCTCGGGCCGGCCGACGGCGTCGATCACGACGTCGGCGCCGTTGCCGTCGGTGAGGTCCTGGATGGTTTCCACCGGATCGAGTTCGCGGGCGTTGATGGTGTGTGTCGCGCCGAAACCGCGTGCCCAGTCCAACTTCTTGTTGTCGGTGTCGACCGCGATGATCCGCTTGGCGCCGACCAGCGACGCGCCCGCGATGGCGGCGTCACCGACACCGCCGCAGCCGATCACGGCGACGGTGTCGTCGCGGTTCACCGCTCCGGTGTTGATCGCGGCGCCGATGCCCGCCATCACGCCGCAGCCCAGCAACCCGGCCACCGCAGGGTCGGCGGCGGGATCGACCTTGGTGCACTGCCCCTCGTGGACCAGCGTCTTGTCGACGAACGCCCCGATGCCCAGCGCCGGCGTCAGTTCGGTGCCGTCGGTCAGCGTCATCTTCTGCGCGGCGTTGAAGGTGTCGAAACACAGATGCGGACGGCCGCGCTTGCAGGCGCGGCACTGCCCGCACACGGCACGCCAGTTGAGGATCACGAAATCGCCTGGCTCGACATTCGTCACGCCCTCGCCGACGGACTCCACGACGCCTGCGGCCTCGTGGCCCAGCAGGAACGGGTAGTCGTCGTTGATGCCGCCCTCGCGATAGGTCAGGTCGGTATGGCAGACACCGCAGGCCTGGATGTCGACGACCACCTCGCCCGGACCAGGGTCGGGGATGACGACATCCACCACCTCGACCGGTTCGCCCTTCTTCCTCGAGATCACTCCGCGCACTGTTTGACCCATGAGTCAAACCTTAGCGGGGGCCATCGGCGCCCCGATAGTGGCAGCCTGGACACATGGCGACACCGGTGCTCTATCTCAGCCACGGCGCCCCGCCACTGGTCGACGACGACCTGTGGGTCTCGCAACTGCAGGCGTGGGCGCACGCGCTCCCCGCGCCCGGCGCGATACTCGTGGTGTCCGCACACTGGGAGGCCTCGCCGCTGACGATCGGATCCACCACCACCGAGACCCCGCTGACATACGACTTCTGGGGCTTTCCGGAGCACTACTACGACATCACCTATGACGCGCCGGGCGCTGCGGCGTTGGCCGCCGCGGCCGAGGCGCTCATGCCCGACGGTGAACCCGTCGCTCACGACCCCGACCGCAGGCTCGATCACGGCGCATACGTGCCGCTGACCGTCATGTATCCCGATGCCGCCATCCCGGTGTTGCAGCTGTCGATGCCCACCCTGGACCCGCAGCGCCTGCTGCACCTCGGCGAGCGGCTCCGACCGCTGCGCGACGAGGGGGTGCTGATCATCGGATCCGGCTTCACGACCCACGGCCTGCCGTTTCTCGACGATTGGTCACCGGGCGCCGTTCCGCCGGGTTGGTCGGTGGAGTTCGACGAATGGGCCGCCGAGCGGTTCGACGCAGGCGATGTCGACGGCCTCATCGACTTCAGGCACAGCGCCCCGGGGATGCCGTACGCCCACCCCACGATCGAGCACTTCGCGCCACTGTTCGTGGCGCTCGGCGCGTCCGACGATCCCGGACAGAAACCTCAGCAGGTGATCGACGGATACTGGATGGGTCTGGCGAAGCGCTCTGTTCAGCTGATGTGATGGAGATGAAATGGATACCCTGATCGACTTCCTGGCCGAGGCCCGCGACGCCTACCGGCGCAACGACTGGCGCGCGAGCTACGTGGCGTTCGTCCGCGCCGATGCGCTGGGCCCCATGTCGACCGACGACCTCGACGCGTACGCCGCAGCAGCATGGCGCCTCGGTGACGGACGCGAGGCCGTCCGCTTGGCGGAGCGCACCTATGACCGGCTCGTGCGCACTGATCCGGCGGCCGCGGCGATGAAGGCGACGGTCCTCGCACTGCAATGGCATGTCCGCGGGCATCGGGCGCTGTCCCGGGCCTGGGCGGACCGGGCGCGGGCCCTGGTGTCAGGCGTGCCCGCCGGCGCAGCACACGCTTTCCTCGCCTACCTCGACGCGGCCGCCGCGCTGGACGACGACGACACCGCCTCGCTCGCGCGGGCCGCCGCAGCATTGCGTGAGGCGGCAGCGCAGACCGCCGACGCCAGCCATGCGCTGCTCCTGCGCGTGGTCGACGGCGTCGCCGCCCTCGTGGCGTCGCGGCAGGCCGACGGCTACCGGCTGATCGACGAGGTGTTGCTACCCGTGCTCGACGACCGGCTACCGCTCGAGTGGGCCGGCGACGTCTACCGGTTGGTGCTGCGGTCCACCCGCGCCGACACCGTCCACCGGCAGGCGTGGACCGAGTCGATGCAGCGCTGGGTGGCGATCACCGGAGTGTCGATGGACACCGACTCCGTCAACCGCCCGTGACGACAACAGAGGAGTTCGCACAGCGGATCGTCGGCGCGGTCGACAGCGCGAGCCTGGCGATCCTGCTGTCCATCGGTCACCAGACCCGGCTGTTCGACACCATGGCCGGGCTTCCGGCGGCCACCAGTGCCGAAATCGCCGACGCCGCAAGCCTCAACGAGCGTTACGTGCGAGAGTGGCTCGGTGGGATGGTTGCGTCGGAGGTCGTCGACTTCGACGCCACGAACTCGACGTATTGGCTCCCGCCAAGCCGGGCCGCGGTGCTGACGCGCACAGCGGGACCCGACAACCTGGCCCGCGTCGCGCAGTTCATCCCGCTGCTCGGCGAGGTGGAGCAGAAGATCATCGGCTGCTTCGTCAACGGCGGCGGGCTGCCCTACAGCGACTACCCGCGGTTCCACCAGATCATGGCCGAACAGAGCGGTGAGGTGTTCGACGCCGCGCTCGTCGATGTCATTCTGCCACTCGTCGACGGCCTTCCCGGCCGGCTGCGCGACGGTGTGGACGTCGTCGACATCGGTTGTGGCAGCGGACATGCCGTCAATGTGATGGCAGCGGCGTTCCCGGCGAGCAGGTTCACCGGGGTTGATTTCTCCGACGAGGGCCTCAAGGTCGCCAGGGAAGAGGCGCAGCAACTCGGGCTCACCAATGCGACATTCCTCGCGCGCGATGTCGCCGCCCTTGACATGACCGAGGCCTTCGACGTGGTCACCGCGTTCGACACGATTCACGACCAAGCACAGCCCGCTCGCGTCCTCGAGAACATCTATCGCGCGCTGCGCCCGGGCGGCGTGCTGCTGATGGTGGACATCAAGGCGTCGAGCAACGTCGAGGACAACAGGGGTGTGCCGATGGCGACCTACAAGTACACCGTGTCGACGATGCACTGTATGAGCGTGTCGCTGGCGCTCGACGGGGCCGGGCTCGGCACCGCCTGGGGCAGGCAGCTCGCCGGATCGATGCTCGCCGACGCCGGATTCGACGACGTCACGGTCAGCGAGATCGAATCCGATCCGTTCAACTACTACTACACAGCTCGCAAGTCATGACCGTTGTGCGGCAACCGTTGCCGCAACTGACCGGCAGCCGCATCTTCGTCACCGACGGCGGCCTGGAAACAGAACTGGTCTTCCACGACGGCCTCGAGCTGCCGTGCTTCGCCGCGTTTCCGTTGCTCGCGCAGCCGGCCGGCCGCGACCGGCTCCGGCGCTACTACGACGGATACCTCGACATCGCTCGGCGCCACGACGGCGGCTTCGTGGTGGAGACGCCGACCTGGCGCGCGAACCCTGATTGGGGCCGTCAGCTGGGCTACCAGCCCGGCCAGCTCGAGGACGTCAACCGCGCGGCGGTCGAGCTCGCCGACGAGGTGCGCGCAACGGCGGTGGCCGACGGGATCCCCGCCGTCGTCAGCGGATGCGTCGGGCCGCGCGGTGACGGTTACGACCCGGGCCTTGCGATGACGGCCGACGAAGCCGAGGAGTATCACCGCGTGCAGATCGGCGTGTTCGCCGACACCGCTGCCGACCAGGTCACCGCGATGACGATCACCAACGTCGACGAGGCGATCGGCATCGTCCGCGCTGCGATGGCCGCGAGCATCCCGGCTGTCGTGTCGTTCACTGTCGAGACCGACGGACGGCTTCCGACCGGGCAGCCGCTGGCCGAGGCGATCGCCCAGGTTGATGCGGAAACAGATACGGGCGCAGCCTATTTCATGGTCAACTGCGCCCATCCCGATCACTTCGCACTCTCGCTGCGGGACGAGGGCCCGTGGTGCGACCGGCTCGTGGGGCTCCGTGCAAACTCGTCGATGCGAAGTCATGCGGAACTTGACGAGGCGACCGAACTCGATGAGGGTGATCCGACCGAACTCGGCGCCAAGCATGCCGCGCTGCGCGATCAGTTACCCGGTGTCCTGGTGCTCGGCGGCTGCTGCGGCACCGATGCCCGGCACGTGGCCGCGGTCGTCTCGGCATGGTTGGCCGGCTAGGCTCCAGCCGATGTCTGCCCTCGACGCCCTCGCCGACTGGCCGGTGTCGAATGCGTCAGCGGCGGTGATCGGTCCCGCTGGAATCCTGGCCGCCCACGGCGACACCGCACATCGGTTCGCATTGGCGTCGGTGACGAAGCCGTTGGTCGCACGCGCCGTGCAGATCGCGGTCGAGGAGGGTGCCGTCGAACTCGACACACCCGCGGGACCCCCGGGATCGACGATCCGTCATCTGCTGGCTCACACGTCCGGCTATTCGATGCACGACGACAAGCTGATGGCCGAGCCCGGGAAGCGCCGGATCTACTCCAATTTCGGATTCGGCGTCGCCGCGCAGACGGTGGCGGGCGAATCCGACATCGAATTCGGCCGGTACCTGGCCGGGGCCGTCTTCGAACCGCTCGGCATGGTGTCCAGCGAACTCGATGGCGGCGCAGAGGCGGCGGGATACGGTGTCACGTCCACGGTCGCCGACCTCGCGGCATTCGCGGCTGACCTGCTGCGGCCGCGGCTGGTGTCGGCCGACATGCACAATGCGGCGATCGACGTCCAGTTTCCCGGCCTCGACGGCGTGCTGCCCGGCTTCGGAGTGCAGCGGCCCAACGACTGGGGCCTGGGCTTCGAGCTTCGCGACGGCAAGTCGCCGCACTGGACGGGCTCGGCGAACTCCGCGGGCACGTTCGGCCATTTCGGCCAGTCAGGCACGTTTTTATGGGTCGATCCGGCCCGCGATCTGGCCGTCGTCGCCCTGACCGACCGCGACTTCGGCGACTGGGCCTATGAACGCTGGCCCGCGCTGTCGGACGCGGTCATTGCCGAATTCGGCAGCAAATAGGCCGAGGACTAGCGCAACAGGGGCCTCACAAGGCACAATAGACACGTACGACACAACCGCATAGCTGAATGCATGCTCATTCATTCACCAGGTCGTTGGGGAAGACGTCCCTCGTGGAGCCGAAGGAGCAGCAGATGCGTGCGTCGAACCAGTTCGCCGACTCGACGACGGGCGTGGTTTACATCCACGCCTCGCCGGCGGCCGTGTGCCCGCATGTCGAGTGGGCGTTGTCGTCGACCCTGAAGTCGAGGGCGAACCTCACCTGGACCCCCCAGCCCGCCATGCCCGGGCAGCTGCGCGCGGTCACGAACTGGGTCGGACCGGTCGGCGCAGGCGCTCAACTGGCCAACGCGCTGCGGTCGTGGTCGGTGCTGCGCTTCGAGGTGACCGAAGATCCCAGCCCGGGCGTCGACGGACAGCGTTTCTGCCACACCCCGCAACTCGGCCTGTGGAGTGGTGCGATGAGCGCCAACGGAGATGTCATGGTCGGCGAGATGCGGCTGCGCTCGCTGATGTCGTCCGGTGCGGACATGCTGGCCGCCGAACTGGACTCGGTGCTCGGCACCGCATGGGACGAAGCGCTCGAGCCCTATCGCAGCGGTGGCGACACCGGCGAGGTTACCTGGCTCAACAGGGGGGTCGGCTAGCCCGCGGGCCGCAGGATCGTCATGGCTCCGCTGACCGCCGAAACCTCGACGGGCAGCGGACACACGTACTCGCCGTCGGCGTAGGCGTTGATCCCGGGGGAGTCGACGGTGATGGTCCCGCCCCGCTTGGTACGCACCTCGTCCAGGTCGACATGGGTGCCCTTGAACACCGTTGGAAACAACCGGATCAGCCTCGTCCGGGATTCCGACGCCACCATGGTGGCGTCGAGGAGACCGTCGGTGGGATCGGCGTTCGGACAGACCTTCATGCCGCCGCCGTAGCTCTTGGTGTTGCCGAAAGCGGCGAGGGTCAGTCGCGTTTCGAGATCCTCTCCGTCGAACGACAACCGGAACGGCAGCAGCCGAAGCTTGGACAGCTCGGCGATCATCGCGACGTTGTAGCGCATCCGGCCGTGTGGCCACCGCATGCGGTTCGTGCGGTCGGTGACCAGCGAATCGAATCCCGCCGCCATCACCGTGCCGAACCAGCGGTCGGTGCCGTCTGCGCCCTTGATACGGCCGAGGTCGATGGTTTGCGCGACCCCGTCGACAACGATGTCGGCCGCGGCTTCGGGATCCTTTGTCGGAATGCCAAATTCGCGCGCGTGGTCATTGCCGGTTCCTGCTGGAACGATGGCGAGCGGAATGTCGGTCTGAGCGAGAACCTGAAGTGCCAGCGAAATGATGCCGTCGCCACCGACCACGACGAGCGCATCCATTTCGCGCTCGAGTGCCCCGTCGACCAGGCGTCGCGCGTGTGCGGCGTCCGTCCCGGCGATCGCGACGACGTCGACGCCCCGTTTGTGGAGACGGGCGACCGCCCGTTCGGCCGCATGCGGGGCGCTGCCGTGCCCTGATGCGGGG
The DNA here is from genome assembly GCA_023415515.1 of Actinomycetes bacterium. GTDB lineage: Bacteria > Actinomycetota > Actinomycetes > Mycobacteriales > Mycobacteriaceae > Mycobacterium. The sequence goes on along the minus strand of JAEZKH010000205.1, from coordinate 4,462 downwards.
TTGGTCAGCATCGTGACTCGACCCTTCACTGGCGACCTTTCTGCTCCTCGCGTGCGCGCTACGGAATAAGCTTGCCCGGGTTGAGGATTCCTGTCGGGTCCAACACCGCCTTGACGGCCCGCAGCACCTCGACGCCGAGATCTCCGACCTCTTCGCGCATCCACGGCCGGTGGTCGGCGCCAACGGCGTGATGGTGGGTGATGGTCGCGCCCGCGCGCATCATCGCGTTCGATGCCGCGGCCTTGGCCTTGCGCCACTGCTCGATCGGGTTGCCCCGCTGCCCGGCGACGACCGTGAAATACAGCGATGCGCCCGTGGGATACACATGCGAAATGTGGCACAGCACAAGGGCAGGTGTGCCCGTTTCGGCGAGTGCGGTCGTCAATGCCTCGGTCACCGCGGCCTTCAGCGTGGGAATGTTGGACCAGTTGGTCGCCGTTTCGAGGGTTTCGCACAGCGCACCTGCGGACAACAGCGAATCGCGGAGGTACGGCGCGTTGAAACGACCGTGCTCCCACGCCACGGCGGGTCCTTCGCCCAGCGAGGTGCCGCCCTCGGCCTGCATGAGCCGTCTCGTCTCGGCATGCCTGCTCTCGACGTGATTCTCGGTGCCCTCGAACACCGTGATCGCCAGGCACCCCCCGGTGATGCTGTCCTCGCCGATGCTCTCGGTGGTGGCGAGGTTGACGCCGGTTTCGGCTTCGTCGGAGAGTCGCAGCACGGTCGGCCCGGTGCCGGTCTGGGCGACTGCCCGAAGTGCCCCAGCACCGGTGGCGAAATCGGGGAACGACCACGCCTCGTATCGGGTGGCTGCCGGCACCGGGTGAACGCGGACGCGCACACGGGTGATGACCCCGAAGGCGCCCTCCGAGCCGATCAGCAGCTGGCGAAGGTCCGGGCCCGCAGCGGATTCCGGTGCCCGACCGAGGTCGAGCACCCCCGCCGGGGTCACCGCGCGCAGGCCTCGGACCATGTCGTCGAATCGGCCGTAACCCGCCGAATCCTGGCCCGACGACCGCGTCGCGGCGAACCCGCCGATGGTGGCGAACTGAAAGCTCTGGGGAAAGTGCCCCAACGAGAAACCACGCTCGCCGAGCAGTCGTTCGGCATCGGGACCCGTTACGCCCGCGCCCAGTTCGGCTTCCCCCGATATCTCGTCGAGCGAGTGCAACTCGTCGAATCGGCGCAGATCCAGCGAGACCACGGCCTTGAACCGCCCGCGTACGGGATCGATGCCACCGACGACGCTGGTGCCGCCGCCGAACGGGACGACGGCGATGCTGCGCTGCCCACACAATTGCAGTACCGCGGCGACCTCGTCGTCCGAACCCGGCAGCAACACCGCATCAGGAGCGTCCTGGACTCCTGGGTCCCGACGGCGCAGCAGATCCAGCGTCGATTTACCGCCTGCACGGAACAACCTCGCATCGTCGTCGACCAGGCAGTGCGCCGTCCCGACGATGTCGGCGAGCGCCTCGCGGTCGGCGGGTGAGAGCCCCGACGGGCGCAACTTCACCTCGTCCGGTTGCAGTTCGGGAAGCGGTGCAGCCCCGACGCCGAGCGCTTGTTCCAACAGTTTTCGGATTCCGTCGGAAAGCGGCTTGGCCTGATCCGGGTCTCCCCATGCATCCCACTTCATCATGCGTTCCACTTCATCATGCGTTACAGTATTACACATGTCGTCAATCAGTAACGACACTTCCGAGGATCTCGGCGACCGCATCCTCGACGCAGCGGCGAGTTGCGTGCTCGCCTACGGCGTAGACCGCGTGACGCTGGCCGAGATCGCCCGCAGGGCCGGGGTGAGCAGGCCGACCATATACCGGCGCTGGCCCGACACCCGCGCGCTCCTGGCCGCGCTGCTGACCGCGCGGATCGTCGGCGTACTTCGCGATCTGCCACCGCGCGGTGCCGGACGCCAGGCGCTGGTGGAGCGAATCGTCGGTGTCGCCGAACGCCTCCGGCACGACGAGGTCGTGATGTCGGTGTTCCACTCCGCACCCGAGCTGGCCATGGTCTACATCGCCGAACGGCTCGGCACCAGCCAACAGATCCTGATCGAAGCGGTGGCCACCGAGTTGGAGACGGCTCAACGCGACGGCAGCGTGCGGGACGGTGACCCGCGACAGCTCGCGGCCATGTGCCTGCTGATCACCCAATCGACGATCCAGTCCGCACAGATCGTCGAACCGATCCTCGATGCCGGCGCGCTCGCCGCCGAACTCGCCCACGCACTGAACGGATACCTGCGACCATGACGAACTCCGCTGCACTCAACGCATCTCGCCGTAGCAGCGAGCTGGCGGCGTTGGCCGACGGCCCGATTCGCGACATCGTCGTGATCGGCGGCGGCATCACCGGAACGGGAATCGCGTTGGATGCGGCATCGCGCGGGCTCGCCGTGACCTTGGTGGAGAAACACGACCTTGCCTTCGGCACGAGCCGGTGGAGTTCGAAACTCGTGCACGGCGGCCTTCGTTACCTGGCGACCGGCAACATCGGCATCGCCCGGCGAAGCGCTGTCGAACGCGGAATCCTGATGACGCGCAACGCACCCCACCTCGTGAGCGCCATGCCCCAACTGGTTCCCCTGCTGCCTGCCATGGGCACCGCAGAGCGCGCGCTGGTACGCACCGGCTTCGCGGCGGGCGATGCGTTGCGCTGCATGGCGGGCACCCGATCGTCGACGTTGCCCCGGTCGCGGCGGATCTCGGCCGACCGCGTCGTCGACATGGCGCCGACGGTCCGGCGGGACGGCCTGTCCGGCGGCCTGCTCGCCTACGACGGTCAGCTGATCGACGACGCCCGCCTGGTGACCGCTGTCGCGAGGACCGCGGCTCAGCACGGCGCCCAGATACTGACCCGCGTGGCCGCCTCGGACGCGACGGGCACGTCGGTGCGGCTGACCGATCAGCTGACCGGTGAGTCGTTCGACGTCTCCGCGCGCGCAGTGATCAACGCCACCGGCGTCTGGGCGGGTGACGTCGATTCGTCGATCACGCTGCGGCCCAGCCGCGGTACCCATCTGGTCTTCGATGCCGAAGCGTTCGGCAATCCGACGGCCGCGCTGACCATCCCGATCCCAGGGGAGCTCAATCGCTTCGTGTTCGCCATGCCCGAACAGCTCGGCAGGGTGTACCTCGGCCTCACCGACGAGGACGCGCCGGGCCCCATACCCGATGTCCCAGAGCCGACTTCGCAGGAGATCAGGTTCCTGCTGGACACCGTCAACACCGCGCTGGACACCAAGCTCGGACGAAGTCACGTCGTCGGTGCCTACGCGGGGTTGCGGCCCCTCATCGACACCGGCCAGGGGCGTACCGCCGACGTGTCGCGCGACCACGCGGTCGTCGAGTCGCAGTCCGGTGTGCTGAGCGTGGTCGGTGGCAAGCTCACCGAGTATCGCTACATGGCCGAGGACGTGCTGAACCAAGCCGTCGAAGCGCGGCACCTGAGTGCGGGGCGCTGCCGGACCCGCAATCTGCCGCTCGTCGGCGCCCCCGCGAACCCGGTCGCGACGCTGCGTGTGCCCACCGACCTGCCGTCGTCCTTGGTCGCCAGGTTCGGCGCGGAGGCCGCCAACGTCGTCGCCGCGGCGACGTGCGACCGCCCGACGGATCCGGTGGCCGACGGAATCGACGTGATCCGGGCGGAGTTCGAGTACGCCGTGACGCACGAGGGCGCGATGACCGTCGACGACATCGTCGATCGGCGCACCCGCATCGGTCTGGTCGACGCCGACCGGGACACAGTGTTGACTGTTGCGGAGGAACTGCTCGCGGAAGGTGTGCGATGAGTCTTGTCCACGGTCGCGTCAAATGTGACGCATCGCGGTGGTGATCGCGGCACTGCTGGCCGCGTTCGGTTGGGTCGTCACGCCCGCTGCGGCAGAGACCGGCGTGTCGAACGCGCAGACCTACGCCGTCACGACGACATCCATCGACGGGGCGACGGCAGACCGGATGGGCAGATGGGATGTCCGCATCGCGGAACTGTCGCAAGGGGACCCAGCGGTGGTGGATGCGTTCAACCGGGCGAGCCGCACCTCGGCCCTCGACCAGATCGAGAAGGCGAAGGCGGAGTCAAACCCGGGGGAGCAGTGGAACTTCGAGTCCGCGGGGACGGTGACGTTTCGCAGCATCGCCGTCGCTCAGTTGATCCTCGGCACCCACTACTACGGCGCCCACCCGACGTCCTACATCAGCACGGTCGTCATCGACAGTAGAGGCGCGGATCCGATCATGCTCACCGATCTGTTCACCGACGCCCAATCCGGGCTGGATCGGTTGTCGGAAGTGACCGGAGCAGAGGCGCGGGCGGAGAACTTCGAGAACTGGATCCCGACCGCCGAGGGGCTGGAGATCCATTTTGCGCCTTACGAATTCGGCATCGCACTGCCCGAGACCAAAATCGTGCCGTGGCCGGCGGTCACCGATCTGCTGACACCGGTGATGGCCGGCAT
>JAEZKH010000088.1 GCA_023415515.1 Actinomycetes bacterium | reverse complement strand
GCCGTGAGCCACGTGGGCGGTCCGCTGCTCGTCGTGGCCGGGGCCGGCTCGGGCAAGACCCGCGTGCTGACCCGCCGCATCGCCTGGCTCATCGCCGCCCGCGGGGCCCACCCCGGCTCCATCCTGGCCATCACGTTCACCAACAAGGCCGCCGCCGAGATGCGCGAGCGCGTGGTCGAGCTCGTAGGCCCGCGCGCCCGCGCGATGTGGGTGTCGACGTTCCACTCGACCTGTGTGCGGATCCTGCGGAACCAGGCGTCGCTGCTGCCGGGCCTGAACTCCAACTTCTCGATCTACGACGCCGACGACTCGCGCCGGTTGCTGCTGATGATCGGCAAGGACATGGGGCTGGACACCAAGCGGCATTCGCCGCGGTTGCTCGCCAACGGCATCTCCAACCTCAAGAACGAGTTGATCGGCCCCGAGCAGGCCGCGGCCGAGGCGAGCGAGGCGGCCGACGACCTCGCTCGCATCATCGCCGAGGTGTACGCCGAGTATCAGCGTCGGCTGCGGGCCGCCAACGCGCTCGACTTCGACGATCTCATCGGCGAGACAGTCGCTGTGCTGCAGGCGTTCCCGCAGATCGCCCAGTACTACCGACGCCGTTTCCGGCACATCCTCGTCGACGAGTACCAGGACACCAACCACGCGCAGTACGTGCTGGTGCGTGAACTCGTCGGAACCGAGACTCCGCCGGACGACGGCACAGGCGTCGCCCCGGCCGAACTCTGTGTGGTGGGCGACGCCGACCAGTCGATCTACGCATTCCGCGGCGCCACCATCCGCAACATCGAGGACTTCGAGCGCGACTTCCCCAACGCCACAACGATTCTGCTCGAACAGAATTACCGTTCGACGCAGAACATCCTGTCGGCGGCGAACTCGGTCATCTCCCGAAATGCCGGGCGACGCGAGAAGCGGCTGTGGACCGATGCGGGAGAGGGCGAACTGATCGTCGGCTACGTCGCCGACAACGAGCACGACGAGGCCCGCTTCGTCGCCGAGGAGATCGACGCGCTGGCCGACCGCGGCGAGATCACCTATAACGACGTCGCGGTGTTCTATCGCACGAACAACTCGTCACGCGCGCTGGAAGAGGTGTTCATCCGCGCGGGTATACCGTACAAAGTCGTTGGCGGCGTTCGCTTTTACGAGCGCAGGGAGATTCGCGACATCGTCGCCTACCTGCGCGTGCTCGACAATCCCGGCGACTCGGTGAGCATGCGGCGCATCCTGAACACTCCGCGCCGCGGCATCGGCGACCGTGCAGAGGCGTGCGTCGCCGTCTACGCCGAGAACACCGGCGCCAGCTTCAACGACGCGCTGCAGGCGGCCGCCGAGGGCAAGGTGCCGATGCTCAACACCCGCGCGGAGAAATGCATCGCGGGCTTCGTCGAACTGCTCGACGAGCTGCGCGGCCGCCTCGACGGCGAACTGGGCGAGCTGGTCGAAGCCGTGCTGGACCGCACCGGGTACCGCGCCGAACTCGAGGCGTCCAGCGATCCGCAGGACCTGGCCCGACTGGACAACCTCAACGAATTGGTCAGCGTCGCACACGAATTCAGCACCGACCTGGCCAACGCCGAGGCTCTCGGCACGGACCTCGACGATGAGGACATTCCCGACACCGGCGTGCTGGCGAAGTTCCTCGAGCGGGTGTCGCTGGTCGCGGACGCCGACGAGCTGCCAGAGCACGGCGCCGGCGTCGTGACGATGATGACCCTGCACACCGCCAAGGGGCTGGAGTTTCCCGTGGTGTTCGTGACGGGCTGGGAGGACGGCATGTTCCCGCACATGCGGGCACTGGGTGATCCGACCGAACTCTCAGAGGAACGGCGGCTGGCTTACGTCGGGATAACCCGTGCGCGCCAACGGCTTTACGTCAGTCGCGCGAAGGTCCGCTCGTCGTGGGGCCAGCCGATGCTGAACCCGGAGTCGCGGTTCCTTCGCGAGATCCCGCAGGAGCTCATCCACTGGCGCCGCACCGACCCCGCCCCGGCCTTGGCGGCGCCGGTGAGCGGGGCGGGCCGCTTCGGGACGCCGAGGCCGTCGCCTGCGCGCTCGGCGGCGGGCAAGCGGCCGCTGATCGTGCTCGAACCCGGCGACCGCGTCACCCACGACAAGTACGGCCTCGGGCGCGTCGAGGAGGTATCGGGCATGGGCGAATCGGCGATGTCGCTCATCGACTTCGGCAGCGCCGGGCGAGTCAAGCTGATGCACAACCACGCGCCGATCAGCAAGCTCTAAGGCCGGGCCCAGCGCGCGGTCGCGGGCAGCAGCGCAAGCACGATCGTGGTCACCGGCAGTACCGGGATCGCGTGGACCACCGGCGCCAGCTTCGCCCCGGCCACGAACAGGCTCGCGAAGATCAGCAGCCCGATCACCGAACCCACGACTATCAGCAGCCGGGCCATCCGCCTGCGCAGCAGCAGCGCGATCGTCCCACTGATCAACGCGGCGGCCGAAACCAGCGTCAGGAAGCCGACCGCAACGCAGAACAACCGGTCCGACGCCCACCAGCCGGTGATCAGATCGGTGGCGATGACCGCCGTGGCCCATCCGCTGAGGATCGCGAACACCGCGGTCGCGGCCGCCGTCTTCGGTCGGACCCCGCCGCGGCCTCGGATGGCCTGCGGCCTCGCCCGCGGGATGTAGGTGGTCTGTGACTCCGGATGGGTGTGGACACCGATGTGAGTGGTCTGCGGCTCGTCGAGGATCGGCAACGACCCCGTCGGGGCACGGCGGATGATTCCGGTCTTTGGCGCGGACAGCGCGTCGGACGGGGGCGACGAATCGTCTTCGGACTTCTCGGAAAGGTCCGGGTCACTCACACTTACGGAGAGTACGTGCCGGGGCTGAGACCCCGTTTGGCCAACCAGCCGACCGGATCGATGCGGTCGGTGCCGTTCTGCAGCACCTCGAAGTGCAGGTGTGGGCCGGTGGAGTTGCCGCGGTTGCCCATCTGAGCGATCTGGTCACCGGCCCAGACGCGCTGGCCGATGCTCACGTTCCAGGTGTTGATGTGGCCGTACAGGGTCACCGTGCCGTCGGCGTGGCGCAGCTTGACCCAGGCGCCGTAACCCGCTGTCGGGCCCGCGTCGATGACGACTCCGTCGGCGGCGGCCAGGATCGGCGTGCCGATCGAGTTCGCGATGTCGATGCCTGCGTGCAGGACACCCCACCGGTAGCCGAAGCCCGAAGTCCACACGCCCTTTGTCGGCATGACGAACAGCGGGCGCTGCAGCCGCGCCTCGCGCTCGGCGCGCTCCTGGGCGAACGCGGCGGCCTTGGTGATCTCCTCGGCGTGCACCACCGACTCGGTGGCCGACGCGACGGTCACCACCTGCATACCGTCGGTGGACCCCGATATCGCTCCGCCGGGGATGGCCGTGTGGTCGGCGGCGAGGACGGTGTCGGAGGCCGCGGTGTCGGCGTTGTTCATCACCGAATGCGCGGCTGCCGCCGTGGCGCCCGCCGCCATCGCCGCGATCATCAGCCTGCCCTTGACGGCGCTCGCGGTCTCCTTGCGGTGCGCAGCCGCGCGACGTGCGCTCAAGTCGAGGATGTCGGTGGCCGCCACGCCGTTGGTGACATCGGTGTAGCTGTCGCGGTAGGCGTGTGTCGCGGTCCGCGCCCGGCGCGTGGACGACGAACGACGCTCGTCGCCGGCGTCCCGCCGGAATTCCGAGGGCACGGCCAGCCGCAGCGGGATCAGATCGTCGGTGTCGTGGCAGTCGTCGAGCTCGGGGGCGTGCACGACCTGCGACTCGCGGTCGAACGCGGAGCTGTGATCGAACTCCAGGTCACACAGCTTGCCGAACTCGTTGAACGGGATGATGTCGGTGATCTCAGATGCTGTCGGGCCTGCTTCGGGATCCACCCACCTGGTGCGAGCGTTCGACCCGGCTCCTAGAGGAGAATCGAACGTACGCTGCCCCGCCAACCTGAAATATCCTTCTCGTCGTGACCGAACCGTGATCTAGACCGAATGACGTTAACCAAACCCCAATGTTCGTCGCAACCGCAGAGGCTATTCCATCGTGGATTGTGACTTGTATCACCTCCGGGCAGCCGGTGAGATCTGCCACATGAGTGGTAGGCGATGCCGGTGTCATCGACTCATGTCGATAAAGTGCCCCCGAGCCCGTCGGGTGCGTAAGTCAAAGTCAACAGACAGTGTTTTCAAACAGACAGTGAGCTGATGGATCTTTTCGAGTACCAGGCGAAGGAGCTGTTCGCCAAGCACAACGTCCCCACCACGCCCGGCCGGGTGACCACATCCGCCGACGACGCCAAGGCCATCGCCGAGGAGATCGGCAAGCCCGTGATGGTCAAGGCGCAGGTCAAGACCGGCGGCCGCGGTAAGGCCGGCGGCGTCAAGTACGCCGCCACCGCCGACGACGCCTTCACCCACGCGCAGAACATCCTCGGCCTCGACATCAAGGGTCACGTGGTGAAGAAGCTGTTGGTCGCCGAGGCCAGCGACATCGCCGAGGAGTACTACATCTCCTTCCTGCTCGATCGCGCCAACCGCACCTACCTGGCCATGTGCTCGGTCGAGGGCGGCATGGAGATCGAAGAGGTCGCCGCCACCAAGCCCGACCGGCTGGCCCGCGTGCCCGTCGACGCGACCAAGGGCGTCGACGAGGCGTTCGCGCGCGAGATCGCCGAGAAGGGCCATCTGCCCGCCGAGGTGCTCGACTCCGCGGCGATCACCATCGCCAAGCTGTGGGAGGTGTTCGTCAAAGAGGACGCCACGCTGGTCGAGGTCAATCCGCTGGTGCGTACCCCGACGACCGGATCCTCGCGCTCGACGGCAAGGTCACCCTTGACGCCAACGCCGACTTCCGCCATCCCGAGCATGCCGAGTTCGAAGACCGCGACGCCACGGATCCGTTGGAGCTCAAGGCCAAAGAGCACGACCTGAACTACGTCAAGCTCGACGGCCAGGTCGGCATCATCGGCAACGGCGCAGGCCTGGTCATGTCGACGCTCGACGTCACCGCCTACGCGGGCGAGAAGCACGGCGGCGTGAAGCCCGCCAACTTCCTCGACATCGGCGGCGGAGCCTCGGCCGAGGTGATGGCCGCAGGCCTCGACGTCATCCTCAACGACGCTCAGGTCAAGAGTGTGTTCGTCAACGTGTTCGGCGGCATCACGTCCTGCGACGCAGTCGCCAACGGCATCGTCAACGCGCTGAAGATCCTCGGCGACGAGGCCAACAAGCCGCTCGTCGTCCGCCTCGACGGCAACAACGTCGAAGAAGGCCGCCGCATCCTGGCCGACGCCAACCACCCACTCGTCATCCAGGCCGACACCATGGACGCCGGTGCCGACAAAGCCGCCGAGCTGGCGAACAAGTAATCAAAAGGACCAATGGCTCATGTCTATCTTCCTGAACAAAGATTCCAAGGTCATCGTCCAGGGCATCACCGGCGGCGAGGGCACCAAACACACCGCGCTGATGCTCAAGGCGGGCACGCAGCTCGTCGGCGGCGTGAATGCCCGCAAGGCGGGAACAACGGTGTCGCACAAGGACGCCGACGGCAATGACGTCGAGCTACCGGTGTTCGGCACGGTCGCCGAGGCGATGAAGGAGACCGGCGCGGACGTATCAGTCGTCTTCGTGCCGCCGAAGTTCGCCAAGGACGCGATCATCGAGGCCATCGACGCCGAGATCCCGCTGCTCGTCGTCATCACCGAGGGAATCCCGGTGCAGGACACCGCATATGCGTGGGCTTATAACGTCGAAAAGGGTCAGAAGACCAGGATCATCGGCCCCAACTGCCCCGGCATCATCACCCCCGGCGAGGCGCTGGCGGGCATCACGCCGGCCAACATCACCGGATCCGGCCCGGTCGGCCTGGTGTCCAAGTCGGGCACGCTGACGTATCAGATGATGTTCGAACTGCGGGATTTCGGCTTCTCGACGGCCATCGGCATCGGCGGCGACCCGGTCATCGGCACCACCCACATCGACGCGCTCGCAGCGTTCGAGGCGGACCCCGAGACGAAGGCGATCGTCATGATCGGCGAGATCGGCGGCGACGCCGA
>JAEZKH010000077.1 GCA_023415515.1 Actinomycetes bacterium | reverse complement strand
CACTCGGCCGGTTCGGCACCATCCCGCTCGGCTGCGACGACGAGGAACCCGAATTCCGCACCGTCTCGTGGGTGGCGATGATGTTCAGCGCAGGCATGGGCATCGGACTGATGTTCTTCGGGGTTGCCGAGCCGCTCACCCACTTCGCGACACCTCCGCCGGGCACGGGCGAGCCGGGTAACCCGACCGCGGTGCAGACCGCGATGGCCACCACGCTGTTCCACTGGACGCTGCATCCGTGGGCGATCTATGCGGTGGTCGGCCTGGCCATCGCCTACGGCGTGTACCGGCGCGGCCGCATGCAGTTGATCAGCTCCGCGTTCGAGCCGCTGCTCGGGAAGCGGGCCAACGGGATGGGCGGCAAGGTCATCGACATGTTGGCGATCTTCGCCACGCTGTTCGGTTCGGCGGCCTCGCTCGGGCTTGGCGCGCTGCAGATCCGCAGCGGCCTGCACATCGTGGCGGGACTGTCCGAAACCGGCAACGCAGTGCTGATCGTCATCATCACCGTGCTCACCGTGGCGTTCGTGCTGTCCGCAGTTTCCGGTGTCGCGCGCGGTATCCAATGGCTGTCGAACATCAACATGGTCTTGGCGATCATGCTGGCGTTGTTCGTATTCGTCGTCGGCCCAACGGTTTTCATCCTCAACCTGTTGCCGACCTCGCTGGGCAGCTACGCGCAGGACTTGGCGATGATGTCGGCGCGCACCGGCGCCGAAGGCGCGGACGTCGACACCTGGCTGCAGTCGTGGACGATCTTCTACTGGGCGTGGTGGATCTCCTGGACGCCGTTCGTCGGTATGTTCATCGCGCGGATCTCGCGCGGGCGCACGATCCGGCAGTTCGTCACCGGCGTGCTGCTGGTGCCGAGTCTGGTGTCGCTGATCTGGTTCGCCGTGTTCGGCGGCGCGGCGATCGACGTTCAGCAGGGCGGAGTCGACCTCGCAGGAGAGGGCAGCATCGAACAGCAACTGTTCAGCCTGCTCGATCAGTATCCGATCGCGACGATCGCCAGCGTGCTGGTGATGGGGCTGGTGGCCATCTTCTTCGTGTCGGGGGCCGATGCCGCGTCGATCGTGATGGGGTCGCTGTCCGAACGCGGCACCATCAAACCCGGCCGGGGCACCGTCATCTTCTGGGGTGTCGCGATGGGCGCCGTCGCGCTGGTCATGCTGCTGGTCGGCGGTGAGGACGCGCTCACCGGATTGCAGACCATCACGATCATCGCGGCGCTGCCGTTCGTATTGGTGATGGTCGGGTTGGCGGTGGCGCTGGTCAAGGACCTGCGAAATGATCCGCTGATGGTGCGGCGGCGCTACGCCGCGGAGGCCGTGGACAGCGCGGTCGTGCACGGTGTGACCGCGCACGGCGACGACTTCAGGATCTCGGTGGAGAAAGATCCCGACAGGGGACCGAGGCCGGGCCGCTAACCTCGCCTGGTGCGTGTCTATGTACCTGCCACCCTGGCGATGCTGCAACAACTCGTCGTCGATCGAGCGGTAAGCCCAGTCAACGGCACGGCGTTCGCGGTCACGCACGCCCTGCGGGAGTCCTATTCCGACGGCGACGACGACGAACTGGCCGAGGTGGCGCTGCGGGAGGCGGCGCTGGCGTCGGTGCGCCTGCTGGCGGGGGCGGCCGACGAGAACGCCGAATCCGGTCGATCCGGCCAAGCGCCTGCTGCCCATCCGCCCCGACGCGCGGTGCTGGTCGCCGAAGTCGACGACGCGACGCCACGGCCTGACCTCGACGACGCCGTCGTGCGGCTGTCCGGGCCGATCGGCTACCAGCAGGTGCTCGCCGCCTATGTCGACAACGAGGCCGCCGAGTCCGCTGTGCTGGCCGCCATCGAGGCCATTGACGCAGCCGATCTCGGGGACGAGGACGCCGAGCTGACCGTGGGCGACGCCCAGGACCACGACCTTGCCTGGTATGCCACGCAGGAACTGCCGTTCCTGCTGGATCTTCTGTGATTCCGACTGGATACGGAACCGTAGGTTACGGTAGCGTAGGTTCCTGCGGACGCGAGGAGCTTCAGCAGCAGGGCGGACGCGAGGAGCATAGGCAGCAGGCAGACGCGGGGAGCGAATCCACAGTGGCCAAGAACCACATCAAAGTCTCGGCCAACGTCGCCGACACGGTGCGGCCGAGGGTCGCGGGCGCCAAGGAGCGCCCGGGCTGGAATGCGCTGCGCACTCTCGCCGGGCGCATCACCACGCCGCTGCTGCCCGACGACTACCTCAAGCTCGCCAACCCGCTGTGGTCGGCCCGTGAATTGCGGGGCCGGGTCCTCGAGGTGCACCGTGAGACGGTCGACTCCGCGACATTGGTGATCAGACCGGGCTGGGGCTTCTCGTTCGACTACCAGCCCGGCCAGTACGTCGGCATCGGACTGCCGGTGGACGGGCGGTGGCGGTGGCGGTCCTACTCGCTGACGTCGAGTCCCGTGAAGGGCGCCAAGACCATCACCATCACCGTCAAGGCGATGCCGGAGGGTTTTCTGTCGACACACCTCGTCGGCGGCGTGGCGCCGGGCACCATCGTGCGGCTGGCGGCGCCGCAGGGCAATTTCGTGCTGCCCGACCCGGCGCCGGAATCGGTGTTGTTCCTCACCGGCGGCTCGGGCATCACCCCGGTGATGTCGATGTTGCGCACGCTCGCCCGGCGCGACCAGATCACTGACATCGTTCATTTGCATTCCGCGCCAACGGAATCCGATCTCATGTTCGCCGGCGAACTGGCCGAGCTGCAGCGCAGCCAACCCGGCTACCGACTGCGCACGCGGCTGACCCGCGCCCAGGGACGGTTCGACCTGTCGAAGCTCGACGACGAGGTGCCGGACTGGCGCGACCGCCACACCTGGGCCTGCGGGCCGGAGGGCATGCTGAGCGCGGCCGAGCGCACCTGGTCCAAGGCGGGTCTCGGAGACCGCCTGCACCAGGAACGCTTCGCGGCCACTCGCATCGCCGTACACGGGCAGGGCGGAACGGTCGAGTTCGCGCGCAGCGGGAAAACCGTGACGGTGGACGCCGCGACCCCGCTGATGGACGCGGGCGAGGGCGCGGGCGTCCGGATGCCCTTCGGGTGCCGGATGGGCATCTGTCAGTCATGTGTCGTCGGTCTGATCGACGGCCACGTCCGGGACCTGCGCACCGGTGTCGAGCACGAGCCTGGCAGCCGCGTGCAGACCTGCGTTTCGGCAGCTTCCGGGGATTGCGTGCTGGACGCGTAGCGGTGCGACGAACTGGACAACCAGCCTTTACCGGCTGGTAACCTACGACTCCGTAGGTTACGGTAGCGTAGGTAGCCGGAGGAAGGAGACAGACGATGGCCGTCACAGACGTACCGGAATTCGCCCACTTGACCGATGCCGACATCGAGCATCTCGCCGTCGAGCTGGACGCCATCCGTCAAGACATCGAGGACTCCCTCGGTGAGCGCGATGCGCGCTACATCCGCCGCACCATCGC
>JAEZKH010000267.1 GCA_023415515.1 Actinomycetes bacterium | reverse complement strand
GACCGGTGGCTGCCAAGGTAGCCGATAGCCGATATGCCGCCGCCCCCAGGCCGACCTCCTGCGTCGACGGGCACGCCGCCGACGACGCGAACCGGGGGGCCTTCGTCACCGCCGACGTCGGTCGAACCCTACTTGAGCAAACGCGCAGGTTATCCGCGCCGGACTGGGCGGGATTGCTTATATCGTGGGTATGTGCTCATACTATGAACATGTTGCACGTCACATCACCACGCTCCTATGTCGTGCATCACCGGATTCGACGGGCCACATAAAGGGGTTTGCCCATGTCACATACCGCAGTCGTCATCAACACGGCGGTCGCGATCATCGGGGTGGTCGTGATGATCGTGCGGTTCAAGTTCAATCCGGTCGTCTCGCTCGTCGTGGGGTCGGCCTACCTCGGGCTCGCGGTCGGGATCGGCGTGCAGGAGACGATCGACGCGATCATGACCGGGTTCGGCGACATCATGGCCGAGGTGGGTCTGCTGATCGCCTTCGGCGTGCTGATGGGCGCCATATTGCAGCAGACCGGCGCGATTCAGCGGTTGGTGCAGACGTTGCTGAATGTGTTCGGCCCCAAGCGGATGCCCTATGCGATGTCCTTGACGATCGCGGTGGCACTGCAGTCCATCTTCCTTGACGTCCTTCTGGTCATCTCGGCACCTCTGGCCCGCAGCCTCGCCGCCAGGATCGGCCGCAACGGCACCGCGAGGATGGCCGCCGCGATGGCGATCGGCCTCGAATGCGGGATCGTGCTGACCGTCCCCGGCGTCGGTGCGCTTGCGTTGGCCGGTCTGCTGGGTGTGCCGCTGGGCAAGATGTTGTTGTTCGGGGTGATGCTCGCGATCCCGACCGTCGCGATCTCAGTGGCGATCATGTCGTTTCTGTTCAACCACGGCTGGTGGAACCCGGAGCGCGACGAACAGGAGTTTCTCGGGGCCGATCCAGAATCCGTCGACGCCGAGGACGGCGAACCCGCCGCTGTCGTTGCGCGTTGCGATGACGGGCCAGGCGGCGGGGTCGCCACCAGAGCTGCGACGACGACCAGGACGCAGACGCCGTTGATTCTCCTGTTCGCCCCGATGATCCTGGCACTGGTGCTGATCGCCACCGGCGCGATCCTCGACGCCGCCGATGTTCACAGTCCGATCATCAAGTTCATCTCCGCCCCCGTCGTGGCTCTCCTCATCGGGCTCATCGGAACCAGCTTCGTCGGTCGGTACGCGCTGGGCGCCGAAAAGATCGAGAAGGCGATCGCCACCGGCTTCAAAGAGAGTGGGCAGATCCTGATTCTGACCGGCGTCGGCGGTTCGCTCGCCGCGACCATCAAGGCGGCGGGTCTCGGCGACATCCTCGGCGAGTACTTCACCGCAAGCACCGCCGCTCCACTGCTGGTGGTCTGGGCCATCGCCGCCGCACTGCATGTCGCCGTCGGATCGGTGACGATCTCGGCCATCACGTCCGCGGGCATCCTCGCGCCTGTCGCACCGGTGATCGGTCTCGACCCCGTGCTGATTGCGCTTGCGGCGGGCGCCGGATCGCTTTTCGCGGTGCACGTCACGAGCAACACCTTCTGGCTGCTGCAGTCGCTCCTTGGCCAGTCGACACGCGGAACGCTCAAGACGGTCACCGTCGGCGTATCGGTCGCCTCCGTCGTCGCGATTCTGCTCATACTCCTGATGAGCCTCTTCTTCTGACCGCTGCAATGCGATTGAGGAAAAACAGTGACCACCACTGACATTCGCCCACTCGATGGGGTACGGGTCCTGGAACTCGGCAACTACATCGCTGCACCGACGGCGGGCCGCATGCTGGCCGACTTCGGCGCCGAGGTCATCAAGGTCGAACGCCCGGTGACCGGCGACGAGTTGCGCAACTGGCGGCTCTACTCCGGAGACACGTCGATGCTGTACCGGACGATCAACCGCAACAAGAAATCGATTGTGGTCGACCTCCAGACCGAGCGTGGCAGGCAGATAATTCTCGACCTCATCGACCATTGCGATGTGCTGTTGGAGAACTTCCGGCCCGGCACACTGGAGAAGTGGGGACTCGGGCCAGACGTCCTCGACACGGTGAATCCCAAGCTCGTCATCACGCGTATCTCCGCGTTCGGCCAGACCGGGCCGATGGCCGGGCGACCGGGATTCGCCGCTGTCGCAGAGGCGTTCGGCGGCCTGCGTGAGCTCGTCGGCGACCCGGACCGGCCACCGGTGCGGACCGGCGTCTCGATCGGCGACTCGATCGCCGGGATCTATGCGGCGTTCGGCACCGTGATGGCGCTGTATCAACGTGAGCGCGCCGACGTTCCTCTGCCCCAACGCATCATCGATGTCGCCCTCAACGAGTCTGTGTTGTCGGTGATGGAGTCACTCGTCCCCGACTATCTGGCTTACGGCGTCACGCGGCAACGCGTCGGTGGCCGCATGGAAGGTATCGCACCGAGCAACGCATACCCGTGCGCCGACGGCTCGAGCATCATCGTGGCCGGCAACGGGGACGCGATCTACCAGCGCTACATGCAGACCATCGGCAGGCCCGATCTCGCAACGGATCCGGACCTGCAGACCAACGCGGGCCGATGGGCCAGGCGCGAGGAACTCGACGCCGCGATCGCCGAGTGGACCCGTCGGCACAGCCGAGACGACGCGCTCAAGCTGCTCGACGAGGCCGGTGTGCCCTCAGGACCGATCTACACCGCCGCCGACATCTGCGCCGACGAACAGTACGCGGCGCGAAACATGATCCAGCAGTTCGACGTCGACACCGGCGAAGCCGAAGAGAAGGCGGTCGGCTTTCCCGGGATCGTCCCGGTCATCGGCTCGGCTTCGTTGCCCATCCGCCGCGTCGGACCCGACCTCGGTGAACACACCCGCGAGGTGCTCTGCTCGCTTCTGGGCCTCAGCGCCGACGAGATCGGATCACTGGCGTGACGTCTCGACCCTTCACCCCGCGCGCCCTACTGCGCGACGTGACCCTGCGCGACGGACTTCAACTCACGTCGAAGAGCCTGCCCACCGACCGCAAGGTGCAGATCATCCGCGAACTGTTGGCGCTCGGCGTGCCAGCGCTCGAGATCGGGTCGATGGCGCGCCCCGATCTGGTACCTCCGCTCGCCGACACCCTCGATGTGATCGCCGCGCTCGAAGCCGACGAATTGGCCGACTGCTGGATCTGGGTCGCGACACCGAGGCACATCGAGAAGGCCGCGGCCGCGGGCGCGCGCAATTTCCAGTACTGCTTCTCGGCATCGAACAGCCACAACAAAGCCAACATCGGTCGGAGCACCGAGGACAGCGTCGCCGCGATGCCCGCCGCCGTCCGGATCGCCGAAGAGGTCGGCGGCGCGATACAGCTGTGCATCGCCACCGCGTTCACCTGCCCCTTCGAGGGCGTGACCGATCCGCAGCGCGTCATCGGCATCGCCGCCGATCCGCGCACTGCCGGAGCAGCCGACATCGTGGTGTGCGACACCATCGGCCAGGCCATCCCGACGCAGGTAGCCGATCTCATCGTCAGCTTGCGTGACCGGACTCCGCGGCGCCGCATCGCGTTTCACGGCCACGACACCTGGGGGTTGGGGGTGGCGAACACGCTCGCGGCGATCACGGCAGGGGCGACGATGGTCGACGGGTCGCTCGGCGGCCTCGGTGGGTGTCCCTTCGCACCCGGCGCCAGCGGCAACACGCCGACCGAGGATCTGTTGTTCGCGACACGACCTGATTGGTTCACACCGTCTACTCTGGCGTCGATGGCCGACATCACCGACAAGCTGCTTGCGGAACTGGGTGAGCCGAACCGTTCCCGCTCCGCTCAGGGCGCGCGCTCGAAATCGTCGGCGTTCGAATGGGTCATCGGCGGCGGTGAGCAGGCATGCGATGGCTGAGCCCAGGTTCCTCGTCACCTACCCCATCCCCGAACCCGGGATGGGCTCACTGCGCGCGGCGGGCCTCGTGCACGTACCCGCAGCGCAGCCGACGCCCGACGAACTGCGCGACGCATGCGCATCGGGTGACTTCGACGTGGTGGTCGCCCAACTGTCGGACCGGTTCGATGCCGGTCTGCTCGCCGAGGCGAAGCTGGCCGGAATCTCCAACTTCGCAGTCGGTTACGACAACGTCGACGTCCCCTCCGCCACCGAGAACGGCATCGTCGTCGGCAACACCCCGGGTGTGCTCACCGACGCGACAGCCGATGTGGCGATGCTGCTCGTCCTGGCCACTGCGCGACGCGCGATCGAGGCCGACCGCTTCACCCGCGCGGGGAACTTCACCGGCTGGAAGCCAGAACTCCTGCTCGGCCACGATGTTTCGGGCGCAACGCTCGGGTTGGCCGGGTTCGGTCGGATAGCGCGCGCCACCGCCAAGCGTGCCGCCGCGTTCGGCATGGAGATCATGTTCTGTTCACATCCGCCCGACGGCCGGACCATCGACGACGCGGAGGTCGCAGAGTTGCCGTATCCGGCGCGACAGGTCGGCTGGCGGGAACTCGTCGAGTGCAGCGACTTCCTGTCGGTGCACGTGCCGCTGGCCCCCTCCACCAGGCATCTGATCGATGCGGACACCATGGCGGCGATGAAGCCGACGGCGATCCTGGTGAACACCGCACGGGGCCCGATCGTCGACGAAAGAGCGCTTGTGTCCACGTTGGGCAGTGGCCATCTCGCAGGCGCCGGACTCGACGTCTACGAGGACGAACCGCGACTTGCCCCCGGACTCGCCGACCTCCCCAACGTCGTGCTGCTACCCCACCTCGGCAGCGCGACGACGAAGGTGCGGGCGCGCATGGCGGAACTGTGCGCCGACAACGCAGTCGCCATCGCCCGAGGGCACATCCCGCCGCATTGCGTCAATCCCGATGCGGTGGAACGCCGTTGAGCGCGAGGATGTTCACGACATGAGCACCGAGCATCCCGCGGCACCGCCCAAGCAGCAGCCGCTACTGGTGCTCGGCAAGATCACCGAGATCCTCGACGCGTTCTCGCTGACCCGCCCTGAGATGAGCCTCAGTGAGATCCAGCAGGCAACCGGGCTGCCCACGTCGACCGTGCAGCGGTTGGTGAGCAACATGGTCGCCCAGGGCCTTCTCGACCGGGCCGGCGACCGCATCCGTGTCGGTGTGCGGATGTCGTATTGGGCGGCAACTGCGCTGAAGGACCTCGACGTGCTCGCGGTGGTCAACTCGGTGCTCAAGGAACTCCGCGACAAGACCGGAGAAACCGCCTGCTTCTTCAAGGTGGAGCAGAACTACCGCGTCTGCGTCGCAGTCGCCGAGACGCATCATGCGCTGCGTCGAGACATGTATGTCGGCAAGGTCATTCCACTGCACGTCGGTTCCGCGTCGCGGGTGCTGCTGGCATGGAACCCCGACCTCGCCGAGCGGATCCTTGCCGCGCCGCTTGAGCCGATGACCGACGTCACGGTCACCAGCCCTGGCGAATTACGTGCACTGATTGCGCAGGCGAAGGCCGACGGCTATGCGATCACCGCAGGCGAGCGGGAGGACTCGGCCTCAGGGCTGTCGGCGCCGGTGTTCGACGCCGCAGGCGACATCCTTGGTGCGCTCACGGTCAGCGGACCGACGATCCGAATGCCGCGCGCCCAGTGCGAGGCATGGGTCGACCTCGTTGTCGGTTACGCCGAACAGGTCACCCGGACGATCGGCGGCCGACTCCCGCACTGACCGCGCGGAGGAACCGCGCCGAAGTCTCCTGGACACCCGGCGCGAACAGATGTCCGACGTGACTTCCTCTGTGCCAGAACATTTCACCGCCCCAGCGCTGGTGTAACTGCAGAGCGGGTTCGCGAAGCGCCATCCGGTCGTGCCATGCGCCGACGATCAGTCGGCGGTGCCGCGGGGCGGTCGGCTCGACGGATTGGTAGTCGACGACAGACGACGCCCGGGCGACCGGCTCCGAACGAAGAAGATCGATCGTGTCCTGCACCGACGGCCCCCACCTGCCGAGGTGGGCGGAGATCATCGCGTTGAGCCCGAAGATCGGGGTGTACACGGCGACGCCGTCGACCTGCTCAAAATGCGAAACGAGCGCCGCCACTGGGCTTCCCATCGATACCCCGGACACCGCCATCACCGTCGACTGCGGCCGCAGCCAGCGCACGAGCGCGCGGACCTCCGACACCGCGCGCACCATGCCCGCGACATTGGTCAGCGGATCCATGTTCGGGTAGGGCGGCCACGCCGTGCGCCGCGAGCCGTGACCCGGCTGCACAGGCAGGGCGATGTTGAACCCCAGCTCGTCGCGGATGCGTCTGGCGCGCGAGAACAAAAGGTCGATCGGCTGCCCCTGCCCGGCGCCGTGCACCCACACCAGCCACGGCCGCGCGTCGTCGCCGGTCCGACACAGATGGACGACCGCCCGCGCCGGCCCGCCCAGGCCTGCCGCGGTCAGCGAGGGCGGCACCGTCGGCTCATGGTCGAACGCGAGCCGTTCGTAGGTGAGTCGGCCGAGCCTGCGACGCCGAACCGATTTCGGCACAAGCGGTTCCGGGGTGTTGTGGGCACCGTCCACGCCCAATGTGGACAATTCTTCAGCTGCGGCCTCACATGAGGCCGGCGTTCGCTCCGTCCTCGGCGGCGGCGCGGTGAGCGTCATTCCCGACAACGCGAGTTCGTCGAGCACCACCTCGCCCAGCTGGCGGGCGCCCGTCGGCGACAACGGTTTCCAGTCACCGGAGCTTCGCAGCGCGGCGTGTGCGCGCGGCAGCACCCCCGCGAAATCCCTACCCATCCGATAGGCCCGCTCCGAGGTCTTCATCGCGCTACGCGAGCTTGAATCCGCTGTAGCCGGCCGCCGCGACCTCGTCGCAGCGTTTCCGGTACTCGGGTATTCCGCCCGTGTAGCCCATGTACATCTGCTTCTTGCCCGGCACGTTGCCGCCGTTGTACCAGGAGTTGCAGCTGGGGTGGACCAGCACCGTCGGCGCCACCAGCGAGGCGGTGTGCGCGGCCCACTCCCGCTGTGCCTCGGGCAGCGCATCGATCGTGCGGTATCCCTCGGTGCACAGGTGGGCGATGCAGTCGCCGATCCACTCCACGTGTTGTTCCAACGCGGCGACGAAATTGCTTGCCGGAGCCGGGCTTCCGGGACCCTGCACGATGAAGAGGTTCGGAAAGCCTGCCACCGCGAGCCCAAGATAACTCAGCGGGCCCTCGTCGGCCCAGAAGTCCTTCAGCGAGACACCGTCACGGCCGCGGACGTCGATGCGGCTGAGCGCACCGGTCATCGCGTCGAAACCGGTGGCGTAGATGATCACGTCGAGCTCGTAGGAGCCCTGCTCGGTGTCGATACCCGTCGGCGTCACCGAGCGGATCGGACCCTTGCGCAGGTCGACCAACGTGACGTTGTCACGGTTGAACGTTTCGTAGTACCCCTGATCGATGATGGGTCGCTTGCAGCCGAACGGATGAGTCGGCGTCAGCGCCGCCGCGGTCTCGGGGTCGGCGACGATGCGCGCCACCGCCACGCCGTAGAGTTCGGCCGCCATCCGGCTCGCCTCGATGTCGAAGAACACGTCACCCCAACTGAGCGCGCCCATGATGCCGTTCTCCTCGACCGCGCGCAGTTGGTCCTCGCGCGATGCGGTCTTCAGCGGAGGGTTGGCCATCATCTCGAACATCACCGAGAACGCCGACAGCCTGGCGGCGCCGATCGGATGATCGCGTTGCGTCGCGCGGATCTCGCCATAGCGGGCCTTCATCTCGTCGAGTTCCCCCGGCTCGAACCGGCGGATGCGCCACGGCAGCGTGTAGGCGGGCGAGCGTTGGAACACGGTGAGGTGCGCTGCCTCGCTGGCGACGACGGGGATGAGTTGTACTCCCGTCGACCCGGTGCCGATCACGCCGACCCGCTTACCGCTGAGATCCACGCCGCCCCGAGGCCAGCGACTCGTGAACAACGAGGTGCCCGCGAACAGGTCCATGCCCGCGATGTCGGGGTCAAGCGGCGCGGATAGGATGCCCGCGGCGGCCACCACGAACGGCGCGGTGAACGTCTCTCCCGCTTCGGTTTTCACAGCCCACTCGGATGCGGCTTCATCGAATGTCATCGCTACGACGTTCGTGTCGAAGGCGATGTCACGACACAGGTCGAGCCGGTCGGCGACGAAGTTGAGGTAGGCCTCGATCTCCGGTTGGGCGGGCATCGTCTCCGTCCACACCCAATCCTGCTGGATCTCGTCGGAGAAGCTGTAGGAGTACTCGATGCTCTCGATGTCGCAGCGCGCGCCGGGATAACGGTTGTGAAGCCACGTGCCGCCGACCGCGTCCGCCCGTTCGAGGATGACCGCGCGCAACCCGAGTTCGCGCAGCCGATGCAGGGCGTAGAGACCGGAGAACCCGGCGCCGATCACGATCGCGTCGAACCGGCCAGCCGACATCCGCGCCTCCTTGCGCCGCCCGTCCCACGAACTGCCGAAAACTATACTGTAATATTTTCCGTTGGCCAGGCCCTACGCTGCAGGAGGCTCCCCGTGAAAGTGCCTTTCACCTGGAAGGTCACCGGCTGGTTCATGATCGGGTGGTCGGCCGAGTTCGCCACCGGTGAGGTCAAACCGCTTCGCTATTTCGGCGAAGACCTCGTCGCCTACCGCGACGACTCGGGCGAGCTGCACCTGATGTCGGGTCACTGCCGCCATCTCGGCGCGCACATCGGTCACGGCGGCAAGGTCGTCGGCGACTGCGTCGAGTGCCCGTTCCACGGCTGGCGCTGGGGACCCGACGGCACCAACCGCTACATCCCCTATCAGCCCGACCGCCCGAACAAGGCGCTGCGGTTACGGGTGTACCCGGTGCGCGAACAGTACGGCTGCGTCTTCGCCTGGCATCAACCCGACGGCAAGGAACCGCAGTGGGAGCTGCCTGACCTGTTTGGTAAGTTCCCGCAGTTCCCCACCGACCCTGACGCGTATTACCGTCCCTATCCGGAGTTTTCGCGTCGCGCCGAGCACGAGCCCGTGCATCCTCAGATCGTCGCCGAGAACGGGCCGGACAGCGCGCACTTCCACTACGTGCACGGCGCAACCGTGACGCCGGTGTGCCTGAACTGGGAGGTTGTCGGCGAGGAGTGGCGCTTCCTCACCGGGTGGCCCGACGCCCGCAGCGACGATCCTGACACGATGGCGCTCTACATCCATAGTCACCTGTCCGGGCTGGGCTTCGCGATCAGCGCGTTCGAAGGTTCGTCGAACCACCGGCTGATCTTTGCCTGCACCCCGGTCGAGGACGGCTCCTCGGACATGTTCTATTCGGTCTGGTGGCCACGACTGCCCGGTGACACCTCCGACGTTCCGCCTGACCCGGTGCGGGAGCAGGTCGAGCGCCAGTTCATGGGCACCGTCTGGGACGATCTGAACATCTGGCGCTACCAGGAGTACGTCGAGAACCCGGCACTGTCGCAGATCGATGCGAAACCCTATATGGCCTTGCGCAAGTGGGCCGAGCAGTTTTACGAGGTGTCCCCCTGACCACCTCCGACCCGGACCCGACGGCATCGTACGATCGTCATCGATGACCACCGCCACAACGCAATTCACCGTCCCAGCCGCCGCGGACGCCGTCGCCTCCGCAATCGGCGACCGGGAGTACATCATCTGCGGCGAGCGCCGCTACACCTTCGCCCAGATCGTCGAGCGGTCAAACCGGCTGGCGGCCTACCTGCACTCACGGGGCCTTGGCTGCCACACCGAGCGCTCGGAACTGGCCGGTCACGAGGTGGGCCAGGACCTGCTCGGCCTCTACGCCTACAACGGGCCGGAGTACGTCGAAGGGATGCTCGGCGCCTGGCGGGCCCGCGTCGCACCGTTCAACGTCAACTACCGGTATGTGAAAAGCGAGCTGGCCTACCTGCTCGCGGACTCCGGCGCGACCGCGCTGCTCTACCACGCCGCGTTCGCGCCCCGGGTCGCCGAGGTGCTGCCCGAGCTGCCGCACCTGCGGGTGCTCATCCAGATCGCCGACGATTCGAAGAACGACCTGGTGCACGGCGCCGTCGACTACGAGTCGATCGTCTCCTCCGGCGCGTCGGCGCCGCCACCGGTCGAACCGTCACCCGACGACCTGTACGTGCTCTACACCGGCGGCACGACCGGGATGCCGAAGGGCGTGCTGTGGCGTCAGCACGACATCTTCATGACCTCCTTCGGCGGCAGGAACATGTACACCGGGGAGACGGCGGGCTCGTATGAGGAGATCGCCAAGCGTGTCGCCGAGAATCCCGGCACCAAGATCTTCACGCTGCCGCCGCTGATGCACGGCGCCGCGCAGTGGGCCGTCATGACGGCGCTCACCACCGGGCAGACGGTGGTATTCCCTGCCGCACATGGGAAATTCGACGCCGACGAGGTGGTCGCCACCGTCGAGCGGGAGAAGATCCTGACCGTTCAGGTCGTCGGCGACGCGATGGCACGGCCCATCGCCGACGCGATCGAGAAGGGCAGCGCCGACGTGTCGTCGCTCGCGGTGGTCGCCAACGGCGGCGCGCTGTTGAGCCCGACGGCCAAACAGCGCCTGATCGACGTCAAGCCTGGCCTCATCGTCATGGACGGCGTCGGGTCGTCGGAGACCGGTATCCAGATGAGCCACATGTCCACCCCCGGCGCCGTGTCGACCGGCAAGTTCAATGCCGGGCCGGACACCAGCGTGGCTGCCGAGGACCTCGACTCGATCCTTGCACCCGGTCACGACGGCTTCGGCTGGCTCGCGCAGCGCGGCTACGTGCCGCTGGGCTACAAGGGCGACGCGGCCAAGACCGCAAAGACCTTCCCGGTGATCGACGGCGTGCGCTACTCGATCCCGGGTGACCGCGCCCGACACCTCACCGACGGCGGCATCGAACTGCTCGGCCGTGACTCGGTGACCATCAACTCCGGCGGCGAGAAGATCTTCGCCGAGGAGGTGGAGAGCGCGGTGCTCTCCCATCCCGCGGTGAAGGACGTGGTGGTGTCCGGTCGGCCCAGCGAGCGGTGGGGGCAGGAGGTCGTCGCGATCGTCGCACTCGTCGACGGCGCGACCGCGGACGCGCAGGACCTCGTCGAACACGCTTCGGGCGTGATCGCCCGCTACAAGCTGCCGAAGGCGGTGATCTTCCGGCCCACCATCGAACGCAGTCCGGCGGGCAAGGCCGATTACCGGTGGGCCCGCGAGCAGGCGCTCAGCGAAGACGGCTGAACTCCGCTCTACCAGCCTGGAGATTGCTACTGTAATCTTTACAGTATGGATGCCCCGGTGCTGGACGTCTCGCCAGAAGAAGCAGCCGACCTCCTCCGGGACCCGTATCCGATCTTCAACCGCAGGCGAAACGAGACCGCCGGCGTCTTCTGCGGCAGCGTCATGGACTGGACGAAGACACCCGACGAGTTTCGGCCCGAGCACCTCTACTCGGCGGTGTCCTTCGACGCGGTCAATCGCGTCTTCCGCGACAGCAAGTCGTTCAACTCACACATCTACGACTCCACCATCGGCGTGTTCATGGGGCCGACGATCCTGGCGATGGAAGGCAAGGCCCACCGCGACCACCGCAACCTGGTTTCGGCGGCGTTCAAGTCGAAATCGCTGCTGCGGTGGGAACCCGAGGTCGTCAGGCCGGTGGTCAACGGCCTGATCGACGAGTTCATCGACGACGGAAAGGCCGATCTCGTCAAGGACTTCACGCTGGAGTTCCCGACCCGCGTGATCTCGAAGCTGCTCGGCTTGCCCGAGGAAGACCTGACGACGTTCCGCAAGCACGCGGTCGATCTGATCAGCTATCACGTCAAGTACAAGAAGGCCTTTGAGGCGTCCGCCGCCCTCAAGGACTACTTCTCAGAACAGATCGAGAAGCGCAGATCGCAGCCGACCGAAGACATCATCGGCGATCTGGTCTCCGCCGAGATCGACGGCGAGAGGCTCAGCGACGAAGCGATCTACTCCTTCCTGCGGCTGCTGCTGCCCGCGGGGTTGGAGACCACCTACCGCTCGTCGGGAAACCTGTTGTTCCACCTGCTGACCCATCCCGACCAGTTCCGCGCCGTGCAGGCCGACCGTGAGCTCATCGCGCCCGCGATCGAGGAGGGACTGCGCTACGAGACACCGTTGACCACCGTGCAGCGCTACGCCGCAGAGGAGACCGAGATCGACGGCGTGACCGTGCCCAAGGGCGCGGTGATCGACGTCTGCATCGGGTCGGCGAACCGCGACGAGAACCGGTGGGAGCGCTCCGAGGAATTCGACATCTTCCGGAAACGGGTGCCGCACATATCGTTTGCCGCGGGCGAGCACACCTGCCTCGGCCTGCACCTGGCCAGGATGGAGACCCGGGTCGCGCTCGAGTGCCTGCTCGACCGGCTGAACAACGTCGAACTGGTCACCGACGACGATCCGCACATCTTCGGTCAACCCTTCCGATCGCCGACCGCGCTTCCGGTTACGTTTGACACATGATCAAGGTGATGGAGGGCGTACGCGTCCTCGAGGTAGCGCAGTTCACGTTCGTCCCCGCGGCGGGGGCGATCCTCGCCGACTGGGGCGCCGACGTCATCAAGGTCGAGCATCCGGTGCGCGGCGACACCCAGCGAGGATTCCTCTACATGGGCGGTATCGAACTGCAGGCCGACCGCCACCCGCTGATGGAGCATCCGAACCGGGGTAAGCGAAGCGTCGGCATCGACGTGTCGACCCCGGGCGGCCAGGAGGTCTTGTACGAGATCGCCAGGCACTCCGATGTATTCCTCACCAATTACCTTCCCGCACAACGACAGAAGAACAAGTTCGATGTCGAGCACATCCGCGCGGCGAACCCGAACATCATCTACGCCCGCGGCAGCGCGTACGGCGACAAGGGGCCCGAGCGCGACGTCGGCGGGTTCGACGGCACCGCGTTCTGGACCCGCAGCGGCGTCGGCCACGCGTTGACCCCGGAGGAGATCGGCGGCGCCTTGTCGCAGGGCATTCCGGCCTTCGGCGACTCCATCGGGGGGATGAACATCGCGGGCGGGATATCGGCGGCGCTGTTTCACCGCGAACGCACCGGCGAGGCCGTCGAACTCGACGTTTCGCTGCTGAGCACGGCGTGGTGGTCGGCGGGTGCGAGCGTGACCCAGGGCATGGAGGTCGGCGAGACCATGCGGTCACTGATGCCGGATAACGTTGGCCCGACGGTGAACCCGTTCCTCGGTAACTACCTGACCTCAGACGGCGGCACCATCAACCTGTGCATCGTCAGCCCCACCGGCTACATTCGCGACGCGTTCGAACACCTCGGTCTGCCCGAGCTTGCCGATGACCCGCGCTTCTGCGACGTCATGCCGCTCATCGAGAATGCCGCGGAGGCAGCGCGGCTCATCGCCGAGTCGATCCGCAGCAAGCCGTTCGACTACTGGCGCGAGCACCTCAAGACGATGAAAGGTCAGTGGGCTCCGTTCCAGAGCTTCCTCGACCTCGCCACCGATGAACAGGCGATCACGAATGACATGATCGTCGAGGTCGAGGCCGCTGACGGCGGCGAGCCGTTCAAGGTGGTGCGCGGCCCGGTGCAGTTCAACCACGAGCCGCTGGAGACGACGCGGGCGCCGCAGGCCTCCGAGCACACCGAGATCGTGTTGATGGAGCTCGGCATGGACTGGGACCGCATCGAGGAACTGAAGAACTCCGGCGCGATCGCCTAGGCCAATTGCCCGCGAGCGCGCGATGTTGTTGCGCTTGTTGCGGCGTCTTCTCGCAC
>JAEZKH010000484.1 GCA_023415515.1 Actinomycetes bacterium | reverse complement strand
CCCGGTGACCGCGGGCCCGGCGACTTCCGCGGCCCCGGCGGCGACGACTGGCGCGGCCGTTTCCATGGCGCGCCGTGGGGTGATGGTCTCCCGCCGTGGGGTTGGGGCCCGCCTCCGCCGCCGCGGTGGGGAGGACCGCTACCGCCCGCGTGGGGTCCGCCGCCGCCGCCCATCGACTACTTCGGCTTCCAGGAGCAGCCGGTGTGGGATCCGGGCTACAACCAGTGGGGTTTCTGGTTCTTCGGGATCTGGATCCCGCTTCCCGGCTGACAGACTCTCCGGCTAGACGGCCGCCTCGGATGCTCCGGGGCGGTCGTCAACGCGTCAGCGCAGCGCGTAGCGGATCGGCAGGTGTTTGAGCCCGCCGACGAACGTCGTCGCCACATGCTGCGGATCGCCCGCGAGTTCGACGGACTCGAGGCGCGGCAGCAGTTCGGAAAAGAAGCTGTTCACCTCCATACGGGCAAGTGCCGCGCCGAGGCAGAAGTGCACACCGTAGCCAAATGCGATGTGCTTGTTGGGATCTCGCGTGACGTCGAAGCGGAATGGATCGTCGAAGACGTCCTCGTCGCGGTTACCCGACACATACGACAGCAGCACCGATTCGCCTGCCGCAATCGGCACCCCGCGCACCGTGGTGTGCGCCGCCGCCGTCCTCATGAAGGCCTTCACCGGGGTGACCCAGCGGATCATCTCCTCGGTGGCCAGAGGCATCAGCGCGAGATCGCCGGTCAGCCGCCGGTGCTGATCGGGATTCTCGATCAGCGCCAGCATGCCGCCGGAAATGGTCGCACTCGTGGTGTCGTGCCCGGCCGCGGCGATGATCGCGTAGTAGGAGATGGTGTCGATGTCCGACAGCGGCTCGCCGTCGATCGTGGCATTCGCAATCGCCGAAGCCAGGTCCTCCGTTGGGTTTTCCCGCCGCGCCGCGGTCAACGCCGTGAAATAGGAGAACATTTCCAACAGCGCCGACATCTGATCTTCCCCGTCGACTCCGCGTTTGAACTCGTCGTCGTCGCTTCCGAACAGTTCCTGAGTGAGCCGCAGCATCAACGGGAAGTCCGATTCGGGCACCCCCAGCAGCGACATGATCATGTACAGCGGGTAGTTCACCGCGACGTCCTGGACGAAGTCGCACTCGGACCCGATCGACGCCATCTTGTCGACGTAGACCTTCGCCAGCTCGTCGGCGCGTTCCTTGAGCGCCCGCATCGCCTTGGGGCGGAACCAGTCCGCGCCGATAGCGCGTACGACCCGATGCTGCGGATCGTCCATATGAATCAGGGTGCGGACGCCGACGGCGGCCTGACGCTCGTCGTTCTCCGCCGTCACGAGCACCGGCCGGGGATAGTTGGTGAACAGATCGTTCGCCCGCTCGATGTCCATGATGTCGGCGTGTCTGGTGATCGCCCAGAATGGCTCGTAGTCCGGCACCTCGACCCAGGACACCGGGGCGTTCGCCCGCAGATGGGTAAGCGCCGCATGTAGTTTCGGCTCGTCGGCGTAGGCCTTCGGGGTGGCCAGCACACTGGCGGCGTCGTCCACGATCGGCGTACTCACCCGCCCCTCGTCTCCTGCACCACGGCAGCGACTGTGGCCTCGTCGATCGACGGAGGAAATCCGACCAGCACTCGATCGATCACCCCGTCGCAGCGTTCGCGAATCTTCGCCGCGATGTCGTGAATCGGTGCCACCACGGCGAACTCGTTGAGAACCTCGTCATCGATCAACGCGCCCATCTGGTCCCACTCCCCCGCGTGCGACATCCGATGCAGGTCACTTTGCAGGT
The DNA here is from genome assembly GCA_023415515.1 of Actinomycetes bacterium. Taxonomy (GTDB): domain Bacteria; phylum Actinomycetota; class Actinomycetes; order Mycobacteriales; family Mycobacteriaceae; genus Mycobacterium. The sequence continues at coordinate 3,996 of JAEZKH010000484.1, read as the reverse complement.
CTCCCCAGCCGTGTAGTTCGAGCACCTTCCGATAGGCGGGCGTCGACGCATAGAACGCGATCTGCTTGCGCGTGCCGACCGCGCTGGCGGCGACCTCGTCTTCGTCGTTACCGGTGGCCACGAAGAGCGGGCAGGACACCTGGAAATCCTCGCGCCTGCGCCCCGATCGCCGCATACCGCGCAACAGCGCAGGCGTCGTCACTTCTTCGAAGTACCGCTTCGTCGTGAAGGCGTGTGCCAGTACGCCATCGGCGACCTCTCCGGACATCTCCGTCATCGCCTCACCGACCGCGGCAACGAACACCTTCGGGAAACCGTGTGCCAACGGTTCGGGCGTGAACATCGGCGTCATCAGCTTGTGGGTGTAGAAGTCACCCTCGAACGACAGCTTCGAGCCCTCCTGCCAGCACGACCAGATCTCGTGCAGCGCAAGCACGAATTCGCGCATGCGGGCGACCGGCCTGCTCCACGGCATGCTGAACCGGTTCTCGATGTGCCGCTGGATCTGCGAGCCGAGGCCGAGGATGAACCGGCCGTTCGAGTAGGCCTGCAGATCCCATGCGATGTTGGCCACCGTCATCGGAGTGCGCGCGAAGGCCACCGCGATGCTGGTGCCCAGATCGATCGTCTGGGTGTGTTCGGCGGCCAGCACGAGAGGCAGAAACGGATCGTGGTTGATCTCCGCGGTCCAACAGCAGTCGTATCCGCGTCGCTGCAACCGGGTGGCGGTATCCGCGACGTCCGCGAGTTGGCTTGAAACGGCGCCGTCCACCGTCAGACCGCCGCGGTCACCCATACACGTGGACGCTACAGTAAGCAATTCAGTATGGTCAACGTGAGCACGCCGGTGCGACGATCGCCTTCAGACGACGGGAATTGCACATGAACAACGAGCAGGGCTGGAAGGAAACGCTGGAGGACCTCGGTCACCGGCGTGCGCACTCGCGGTCCATGGGCGGCGAGGACCGACTGGCCAAACACCGCGGCAAGGGCAAGCTCGACGCCCGCGCGCGAATCGACCACCTGCTCGACAAGGGCACCTTCCGCGAGTTCGGCACCCTCGTCGGCGGCGACATCGCGGCCGACGGAATCGTCGCTGGCTCAGGCATGATCGACGGCAGACCGGTGATGGTCGGCGCCGAGGACTTCACCACGCTCGCGGGCAGTATCGGTCCCGGCGGCAACGCCAAGCGCTACCGGCTCGCCGAGCTGGCGCTGCGCGACAAGGTGCCGCTGGTGATGCTCCTCGAGGGTGCCGGATTCCGGCCCAGCGGAGAGCATTACGGCCGCACCCCCACCGACCTGCTCGCGCAGGCGCAGTGCTCGGGCAAGGTACCGACCGTGGCTGGGCTGCTCGGCCCGTCGGCCGGGCACGGCGCGCTGGTGGCACCGGTCTGCGACTTCACCATCACGAGCCGTCAGGGCGCGATCTTCACCGCTGGCCCGCCCGTCGTCAAAGAGTCCACCGGCGAGGAGATTTCGAAGGAAGACCTCGGCGGCCCGAGCGTCTCGCTCGCCAGCGGCGTGATCCACAACCTCGCCGAGGACGACGAGGCGGTGCTCGATGACATCCGCCACTATCTGTCGTACTTCCCGACGAGCGCATGGTCGTATCCGACGCAGCGCACCGCGGACGAGACAAGCGCGCCGCGGCCGACGCCCGAACTGCTCGACATCGTGCCCCGCACGAATCGCCGCGTCTACGACATGCGCGCGGTGCTCGACACCGTGTTCGACACCCCGGACTGGTTCGAGGTGCAGCCGAAGTTCGGTCCCGCGATCATCACCGCGCTCGCGCACCTCGGCGGACACCCCGTCGCCGTGGTCGCCAATCAGCCGAAGGTGCTCGCCGGCTCGATCGACGCCGACGCCGCCGACAAGGCCGCGCACTTCATCATGGTCGCCGACTCGTTCCACCTGCCGATCGTGTTCCTCGCGGACAACCCGGGGATGCTGCCGGGAAGCAGGTCGGAGCGCAGCGGTGTGCTGCGCAGCGGTGCACGGATGTTCGCCGCACAGACCGCCGCGACGACGATCAAGCTTCATGTCACACTGCGCAAGGCCTACGGGTTCGGCTCGATGGTGATGTCGCTGTTGGGATTCGACAACCAGAGCGCGACGTTGGCCTATCCCGGCGCCACCATGGGCGCGATGAGCGCGGCCGCACTCAGCCGCGCGTCGAACGCGACCGAGGACATCGAGGCCAAGCTGCGCAAGGCGGAGGTGGAGGCGTCGTTCCGGTCGGCGGGACACCTCGGATTCGACGACCTGATCCATCCCGAGGAGACCCGCGACGCGCTGCTGACCGCGCTGCAGCGCGCCGTCCACAGCAGGCAGGCGGCCGCAGAACCGGTGAGCCGCACCGTCATCACGCCGTAGTTGTAGCGATTTCGGCGTGAAAACCATCGCTCAGCGCAGGTTTTCACGCCGAAATCACCACGCTTGAGGCCCCGCAGCGCGCATATCCGGTTGCATCGGCCCGACCACCACACCCGCCACGGGTCAGCCGTCGGTCGCGCGGTAGGCGTCGACGATCGGCGCCAGCTCATCGGGGGTCGCGCCGTGCATGATGACGGCGTCGGCGCCGTGGTCGAACTCCTTGCGGATGCGGTCCACGCACTGCTGCGCCGATCCGGTGGCGGCGGGTTCCAGCCACTCGTCGGGGATGAGGGTCGCGATGTGCTCGATCTGCTCGGCCGTCGCCTTGTGGTCGATGCCGCCGGGGATCGACGTGACGACCGAATCCTCCCGAAAGCGTTGCAGCACCGCGGGATCCCAGCCGTTGGTGGAGACCAGCAGGTCACCGTAGCCCTGCAGGTACGTGGCCAACCGGGCAACGGTCTTCTTCAGCCGCAGCTCCTCGGGCAGGTGGTCGCCGACGGTGGCGAAGCACGACCAGACGCGGACGCTGTCGGGATCGCGGCCCGCCTGCTCGGCGGCGTCCTTCACCGTCTTGACGGCCCGCTGCAGAGTCTCGGGGGTGAAGTAGGTGTGCAGGATGACGTCGTCGAACGCGCGGCCGCCGAGCGCAAGCGTGTTGGGACCGAACGCCACCAGCGCCAGCCGGATGTCCTCATTGAAGTCGGGATCGAGGAACAGCACCTGGTAATTCCCGATCGGACCGTCGTGGTTGAAGATGACCTCGCCGTGCCACAGCCGCCGCATGACCTGTGCGAAGTCCTCCATCTGCGCGGTCGTCACCGACGGGATGCCGAACGCCGCATACATGGCGGCGACCCCGCGGCCGAGGCCCAGCGTGAACCGGCCGCCCGACAGACGGTGCATCGTGGTGGCCCACGAGGCGGTGATCAGCGGATGGCGGGTGTTGTGATTGGTTGCCGCCGTGGCGATCTGCATGCGGTCGGTGACCGCACACGCCGCACCGACGAGCGAGGACGCCTCCTTCACGTTCCATCGCTCGGAGATGAAGGCCGTGCCGAAGCCCATCTCCTCACCCCTGCGCGCGTCCGTCGTCAGCGTCGCGGGTCCTTCCCCACCGGCACCGGCCAGCAGGTAATAGCCGAGTTCGTCGAGCACGCGCTCCGTCCCCGCCGGCTGCGCCGGTGATTCAGTCATTGCCAGATCCCCTGCTTGTAGCCGCAGTTCCACACTTCGGTGATTCTGCCGTCGACGACCCGGAAGATCTCCATGCTGCCGACCTCGGTCTTGGTGCCGTCCTTCAGTTCCATCGGCGACTGGTACACGATCGCCACATGCTCGCCGTCGTCACCCGCGACGACGAGGTTCAAGTCGAACCTGATGGTCTTGAACATCTCCCAGTGGTCGACGATGCGCGCGACGGCGTCCTCGCGCGTCAACGTCGTCGCCTCACCCACTTCGTGGCGGATCACGGTGTCGCCCATCAGTTCCTCGGCGAGCGCGAAGTCGCGCTTGTTCCAGACCACCAGGTTGTACAACTCGACCACTTCACGCGCTGTTCTAGTCACGTGAACGCCTCCGCTGCGTCGATCTGACCGGTGGCTGCCAAGGTAGCCG
>JAEZKH010000482.1 GCA_023415515.1 Actinomycetes bacterium | reverse complement strand
GAGGTGAGGGCCGCCGGCGTGGGATTTCACCTCAATCGCGGCGGGCGCGCGGCGGCGCCGCGACCCGGCGAGTTGTCGGGCCCCGAGGTGCTCGACGGGGCGCGGACCGTGGCGGTCCTCGAAGGTGTCAACGACCACGAGAACCTGGGCTCGATTTTCCGCAACGCCGCGGGCCTCGGCGTCGACGCGCTGGTGTTCGGCACGGGGTGCGCGGATCCCTTGTACCGCCGCGCGGTGCGGGTCTCGATGGGCCACGCCCTGCTCGTGCCGTACGCATGGGCGACGGCATGGCCTGCGGATCTGACGATTCTGCGGGACAGGGGCTTCCGGGTGATGGCGATGACGCCGGACACGGCCGCAGCGAAGCTCGCCGACGCGGTGGAAGCCGCAGCCGACGACCGAGTCGCGTTCCTCGTCGGCGCGGAGGGGCCCGGCCTGACCGAGACCGCGATGCGGCACAGCGACATCCGGGTACGCATCCCGATGTCGCGCGGCACCGACTCGCTGAACGTGGCCACAGCCGCTGCGCTGGCGTTCTACGAGCGGGTTAGATTTGCGTCCGACGAGTAGGAGCGGCGACGATTCGGGGGTTGAGCATGACCGATGATTCGACGCCGTGGGGCACGGGCCTGACCGTTGCGGCCTTCGTCGCGGTGGTCACCGCAGCCGCGGTCGCCGTGCTGAGCATGGGGCTGATCAAGGTTCATCCGCTGATCGCCGTCGGACTCAATCTCGTTGCCGTGGGTGGCCTCGCCCCGACGGTGTGGGGTTGGCGCGGCACGCCGGTGCTGCGGTGGTTCGTGCTCGGACTGGGTGTCGGGGTCGGTGCGGCGTGGCTGTCCCTGCTTGCGTTGACGCTGGGTTAGCCCTGGCCGCCGGAACGCACGCCGAGCAGCACATCCTCCCAGGCCGGAACCGGTGGCTTGCCCTTGCGGGGACGTGGCGTCCGGGCCTGCTTCGGCGGTTCGGGCGCCTCTTCGACCTGCACCGTGGGCTCCGGTTCCTCGAGCGCGAGTTGGGCGACGGGCGCCACCGGCCGCAGCGGCGGCCTGGCGAAGTCGGGGTCGATCAGTTCGGCCGCGGCGTCGTCGAACGCCGTCACCGTGCCGCCGTGTGCGCCGGGTGTGAACCGGAAATGCGCGGCGTTCTGGGAATGGCCCGCCTGCCAGGACAGCTGCACCGTCCAGCGGCCGTCTTCGTTGCGCCACGCGTCCCAGTTCGCCGAGTCGGGGTTGAGCCCGCGGGCGAACAGGGCGGTCGTTATCGTCTCCAGCAGCGTGAGCACCGAGGGGCCGTCGGCGAGAACCGGGTGCGCCGCCGTTGCCAGCTCGGCCGCGCGCGAGCGCTCGAGAAGCACGGGGTGCGCGAATCGCTCGACCCGGGAGACGTCGACGCCTGCCGATTCCGCGACCTGCTCGATGGATGCGCCCGCGCGAATCCTGGCTTGAATCTCCTTGGGACTCAGCACGCTTGAAACCTCGGTATCGAATTGGGTTTTGCTGGCAACCGACCTGTCGCCGCGTGCAGCGGCCCGCAACCGGTCGTCGGCGCGCAGGATGAACTTCTCGTTCGGGTTGTCGCTTTCGCAGATGATGTGTTTGCCATCAACGTCGAGTCCGACGACCTTGAGTTCCCGCATGCCGACCTCCTCCGGGCTCTGACGGCGCCGGGACGCCGTGCCCGATTAGCAGCCCACCCTACTGCGTCATCGGCTCGTAACCGGGCCGACACGCCCGAGGTCAGAGGCGCTCGACCACCCAGTCGACGCACTGCGTCAGCGCGGTCACGTCATCGGGTTCGATGGCGGTGAACATCGCGATCCGCAACTGGTTGCGGCCGAGCTTGCGGTACGGCTCGGTGTCGACGATGCCGTTAGCCCGAAGCACCTTGGCGACGGCCGCGGCGTCGACGTCGTCGTTGAAGTCGATGGTGCCGACGACCTGCGAGCGGTGCGCCGGATCGGCGACGAACGGCGTGGCGTACGACGACGCCTCGGCCCACGAATACAGTCGCTGCGACGAGTCGGCTGTGCGTTTGACGGCCCAGTCGAGCCCGCCGTTGGCCAACATCCAGTCGAGCTGTTCGGCCAACAGGATCAAGGTGCCGATCGCCGGGGTGTTGTAGGTCTGGTTCTTCAGGCTGTTCTCCACCGCGATCGGCAGCGACAAGAAGTCGGGCACCCACCGTCCCGAAGTCGAGATCGACTCGATCCTGGCGAGCGCGGCGGGGGAGCAGACGGCGATCCACAGTCCACCGTCGCTGGCGAAGTTCTTCTGCGGCGCAAAGTAATACGCATCGACATCGGTGACGTCGACCGGAAGGCCGCCCGCCGCAGAGGTGGCATCGATGACAACGAGCGCACCGTCGGAGCCGTCGGGTCGCTGCACGGGCACGGCCACACCGGTCGAGGTCTCGTTGTGCGCCCACGCGATGACGTCGGCGGACGGATCGGAGCGAGGCGCGGGGGCGCTGCCCGGGTCTGCTTTGACGATGATCGGGTCGCCGACGAACGGGTTCTTGCCGACCGCCGAGGCGAATTTCGAGCTGAACTCGCCGTAGGTGAGGTGCAGTGACCGCTTGTCGATGAGTCCGAACGCGGCGGCGTCCCAGAACGCCGTGGACCCGCCGTTGCCGAGGATGACCTCGTAGCCGTCCGGCGCGCCGAACAGTTGGCGGACCCCGTCGCGCACGCGACCGACGAGGTTTTTCACCGGCGCCTGCCGGTGGGACGTGCCGAACAATTCGGCCGCGCCCGCGAGCGCCTGCAGCTGTTCCGGCCGGACCTTCGACGGCCCGCAGCCGAACCGTCCGTCGTTGGGTTTGAGGTCGGCGGGGATCGTCAGTTCGGGCATGCGATCAAGGGTAATGAGGTCCGCCGGCGGGCCGCCGATGGGTGTGGCACCGACGCCGACAAACGGGACAAACATAGGGAAACACCCGATGTAACCGCAGCCTTGTCGAGCCTAGCGTCGACACGTGCGCCTGCGACTGCGCTCGCGCCACGGTTATGAGGAGGGCGTTCATGGGTATCAAGGCCACGAAATCGGCACTTCTGCCGGTGTGGGCGATCACGGCGACCGTCTTCGGCGGGGTGCTCGCCGTACCCGCGCAGGCTGACGGCGGATGCGTCCCTGGCGACCAGGCGGGGATGGTGCCACGGCAGGCGCGGCCCAGTGACATGGTGTGCGTCCCCCCTGACATCGCCGCGCTGGTTCAGCAGGAGAATGCCAACAAGGACGCGGGCTATGCCGGTGGCGGTGCCTACGGTCCGCTGACCTGTGTGAACGGCCTGGTGTGGCGCGAGGCCTTCGACGGGGACGGCATCTGTGTGACGCCGGCCCGCAGGACGGAGACGTGGCAGGAGAATGCCAATGCCGGGGTGGGCAACACGGGTGGACTGCAGCCGCAGCCCGGCGCGAATCCAGGCGGCGGACCTGCGACACAGGGCAAGGGCACCCCGGACCCGGCGCTCGTCAACGCCGTGAACGATGCCAGGCTGCATCCGGAGAAATATCCGCCACGCGGCAACGTCAATGCAGGTCCAGGCGCCAAAATGGACGGCTGCGACAACGCGCTGGGCCACTCGGGCGCATTGGACAACACCGCCGCGACGCACAGCGCGTTCATCGCGACCATGTCGGGAGACGTCGTCAACAACTACCCCAACATGCACAAGACCGCCTCGGGCGGGTTGGCGTGGGATGACGGCGGACCGATCCAACAGGCCGGCTACAACGGGCGGTGGCAGATCGTGGCGGACGGGTTCCCCACCGAGGCCGCCGCTGTCGTGTTCTGGATGCAAGACGACGCGGCGTCCGATTGGGGTCACCGCAACACGATCTTGAACTGCGACATCACCGACGCCGGCGGTGGCCGCTTCGCAGGCGGGCCGCTCGGCAACTACTGGACCGTCGATCTCGGGACCCATTAGTCCAAATCGGCCAACTACACCACCGGGACACGCCGTTGTGTCCATACTGTTATAGGTCGGGGGACTGAAACTCGAGCCCATGGGGGGCACGTGATCAGTCTTGGAAGCGCTCCGGCGCTGAAACGGACCTGTGCAGCGGCGGTGATCGCCGTTGCGGCGGTGATCACCGCGGCACCCGCGGCCGCCGACGGCGACCAGGGCGGCGACGTCCTGGACGAGATCAATGCCACGCGCGCGGCGAATGGCTGCGACCCGGTTGCGGCCAACCCGCAACTGACGGCGTCCGCCGCACGACATGCCAGGGACATGCTCGACAACGGCGTGCTCGAACACACAGGATCGGACGGTTCGACTCTGGTCGACCGCGTCGCCGATGCCGGCTACACACCGTATGCCGAGGTCGGCGAGATCGTGTACTGGACCACCGACCCCGCCAGCGCGCCGGGCGCCGCGGTCAGGTGGTGGATGAACAGCCCCGGTCATCGCGCGATCATCACCGATTGCGGCCTGACCGAAGCCGGGTTCTCGGTGGTCCGCAACGGCCAGGAGATGACCGCGGCGGGCGACTTCGGAAAGAAGTAGCACCTCACTTCAGGCCTCACCCGGGTGTGAGCCGTGTCACAAACGCGCGCCGTGGCGCCGCTCGCCACAGCGGGTATCCGGCTCTGGCGAATATGCGGTACCTGCGGTACCGTCGGTGGACACAAGGCCCAGATATGTAAACCTCACGGGAGGGTTCTGATGGCTAGGACGCGCATGGTTCGACGGTGGCGCCGCAACATGGATGTGCTCGACGACACCGAATACACCGATCTGCTGAACACCCTGTCGGAGGGGTCGGTGCGGCGGAACTTCAACCCGTACACCGACATCGACTGGGATTCCCCCGAGTTCGCCGTCGTCGAGAACGACGAACGCTGGATTCTGCCCGGGACCGATCCGCTGGGCCGACACCCGTGGTATCAGGCGCAGTCGAAGGAACGCCAGATCGAGATCGGGATGTGGCGCCAGGCCAACGTCGCCAAGGTCGGTCTGCACTTCGAGTCGATCCTGATCCGCGGCCTGATGGAGTACGCGTTCTGGACGCCCAACGGCTCCCCGGAGTACCGGTACTGCCTGCACGAGGCGGTGGAGGAGTGCAACCACACGTTGATGTTCCAGGAGATGGTGAACCGTATCGGCGCCGACGTACCGGGGATGCCGAGGCTGCTGAAGTGGATCCAGCCGACCATCCCGCTGGTGGCCGGTCCACTGCCCATTCCGTTCTGGTTCGGCATCCTGGCAGGCGAGGAACCCATCGACCACACGCAGAAGAACGTTCTCCGCGAGGGCAAGACCCTGCACCCGATCATGGAGCGGGTGATGGCGATCCACGTCGCCGAGGAGGCCCGCCATATTTCGTTCGCCCACGAGTACCTGCGCAAGCGGGTACCGGTTCTGCCGCGGCGCAAGCGGTTCTGGTTGTCGATCTATGTGCCGATCGTGATGCGCGTGCTGTGTTCGGCGATCATCGTGCCGCCGCGAGCGTTCTGGAAGGAATTCGACATCCCGCGCTCGGTTCGCAAGGAAGTGTTCTTCAAATCGCCCGAATCGCGACAGATGTTGCGCGACATGTTCGGCGATGTCCGTATGCTTTGCCGCGACACCGGTCTGATCAACCCGATCGCCAAGCTGGTGTGGCGCATCTGCAAGATCGACGGGCGGCCCAGCCGCTACCGCAGTGAGCCGCAACGGCAACACGTGGTGGCCGCCGCCTAGGAGTTACATGCCGCACGTAATCACCCAGTCGTGCTGCAGCGACGGGTCCTGTGTCTACGCGTGCCCGGTGAACTGCATCCACCCCTCACCGGACGAACCGGGCTTCGCCACCGCCGAGATGCTCTACATCGATCCGGTGGCATGCGTGGACTGCGGTGCCTGCGTTTCGGCGTGCCCGGTCGGCGCCATCGCCCCCGACACCCGGCTCGAGCCCGAGCAGTTACCGTTCGTCGCGCTCAACGCGGCGTACTACCCGGAGCGGCCGGAAGGCGAGAAGCTGCCGCCGACGTCGAAGCTGGCCCCGGTGATCGAAGCGCCGAAAGTCAATGCGCGCAAGTCGAATCCGCTGACCGTGGCGATCGTCGGCTCCGGTCCTGCGGCCATGTACGCCGCCGACGAACTGCTCACCCAGAGGGGTGTGCGGGTGAATGTGTTCGAGAAGCTGCCCACGCCCTACGGCCTGGTGCGGGCCGGGGTGGCGCCCGATCACCAAGCGACCAAGCGGGTCACGCGACTGTTCGACACGGTGGCCAAGCTGCGCGGTTTCACCTTCTACCTCAACGTCGACGTGGGGTCGGATCTGTCGCACGACGAATTGCTGGCCCACCACCATGCCGTGCTCTACGCCGTCGGCGCACCCAACGACCGCAGGCTCGACATCGAAGGCATGGGGCTACCCGGCACGGGCACGGCCACCGAGCTCGTCGCGTGGATCAACGGACATCCCGACTACACCGACCTCCCCGTCGATCTGAGCCATGAGCGGGTTGTCATCATCGGCAACGGCAACGTGGCGTTCGACGTCGCGCGGATCCTGACGACGGACCCGGATGCGTTGGCGCGCACCGATATCTCGGGCCACGCCCTCGCGGCGCTCCGTGCATCCAAGATCACCGAAGTGGTGATCGCAGCCCGCCGCGGACCTGCGCAGTCGGCGTTCACCCTGCCCGAGTTGATCGGCCTGACGACCTCGTGCGAGGTGGTGCTCGACGCCGCCGATCACGCCCTGGTGCAGGCCGACCTCGCCGCCGAGCACGACGCGCTGACCCGCAACAAGCTCGAGATCCTCAGCAAGCTCGGCGACGCATCGGCGCCCGCGACCCGTCCCCGGATTCGGCTCGGCTACCGCCTCACCCCGGCCCGCGTCCTCGGGGCCGAGCGGGCCACCGGAATCGAGTTCGAGGTCACTGACACCGACGAGACCCGCCGGCTCGACGCGGGCCTGGTGCTGACGTCGATCGGCTACCGCGGCAAGCCGATTCGAGATCTGCCGTTCGACGAGGCGACGGCCGTCGTGCCCAACACCGGCGGCCGCGTCATCGACCCGGAGTCGGGACAGCCGGTGCGTGGAAGCTATGTCGCAGGCTGGATCAAGCGCGGACCCACCGGCTTCATCGGCACGAACAAGTCGTGCGCGCTGCAGACCGTGCGAAACCTCGTCGAGGACTACAACGCCGGCCGCCTCACCGACCCGGCAGCCAAACCCGCCGAGCTGATCACGCTGGTGCGCCAACGCTGCCCGGATGTCGTCGACGCGGCGGGCTGGCGCGCCATCGACGAAGCCGAGATCGCCCGCGGCGGCGATCACCGACCGCGCGACAAGTTCACCTCGGTCGCCGAGATGGTGGCCGTCGCAGCCGCGGCGCCCCCACCGACGCTGCGCCGGCGAATACTCGCCGGCCTGCGCCGCTGACCGCTACTGCGACTGCTTCATCGCCTCTTGGATCTCGTCCATGCTGACCTCGCGCACGGGCTGACCCATCGACCACTGGTGCCCGAACGGGTCTTCGAGCACGCCGTAGCGGTCGCCCCAGAATTGATCCTCGACCGGCATCACGACCGTTGCGCCCGCGTCGATCGCCTGCTGGAACTGCTTGTCGACGTCGGTGACGACCAGATGAATGGTCACCGGGGAGCCGCCGAGAGCTTTCGGCGTCATCGACTTGCCGCCGCACATCTCCGGGAAGTCGTCGTTGAGCATCACCGACGAGCCGTTGATCCCGAGCGACGCGTGGATCAGCTTGCCGTCGGGACCTGGCACACGGCCGTGCTCCACTGCGCCGAACGCCTTGACGTAGAAGTCGATTGCGGCCGCGGCGTCGTCGACGACCAGGTGAGGCAGAACTGCGGGCTGAACTTCGATGGCCATGGTGGTGGTCCTCCTTTTCGACGGTGGTCGCTGTTACCGACTGTCCGCGGACCGAAAAGTCATCGCGGTCAGACGACGGAGAATCCCGGCGGCAGCGGTTGGCGCCCGGTGAGCGACAACAGCAGGGCGTCGCCGTGGCCCATCGCGACGCCGATCCTCGTCGCCAGCACGGCAGCCGACTCCAGCACGTCGGCAGGCAGGTCGACTGCAAGCCCGGTGGCGCGGCCGATGTCCAGGCTGTGCACCGCGAGCTCGAATGTCCGGGTCGGCAGGTACGTGTGCAATCGGATGCCGAGACCGCCGATGACCTCGATCAGCGGATCGCCCGCCGTGGCCAGTTCGCCCACCGCGCGGTCGATCAGGTCGTCGATGACGCGCACGGGGTCGGCGCCGAGATCACGACCGGCCTGCCTGCCGCGCTCGACGATCGCGTCGGCGCCCACGGTCGACGCATAGCAGGCGATCTGGGTGTAGTACTCCTGGGGGGTGGGGACATCCTCGCGCTCGGCTGCGGTCTGCAGATAGTCGATCACGGTCACGAGCGACCGCGACGCGTGCCCGACGAGCGCCCGCAGGTCCCAATCGCCCAACCCCGGCCCGTCTAGGGCATCGTTCGGCAGGCGGCGGATCAGATCGGCGAAGCTGCGCGCAGCCGACTCGAACGTCGTCACCGTCGAAGCCACGCGCTCAGTCCTCAGCGATCTCGGTCCAGCCCTCGACCGCTTCGGGGCTGCGGGGGCCCGGCCCCACGTAGACCGCCGACGGCCGAACCAGCTTCCCGAGCCGCTTCTGCTCGAGGATGTGTGCACACCAACCGGCGGTGCGGCCGCAGGTGAACATCGCGGGCATCATGGTGGTCGGCACGTCGGCGAAGTCGAGGATGACGGCCGCCCAGAACTCCACGTTCGTTTCGATGGCCCGGGCGGGCCGCCGCTCGCGCAGTTCGGCCAGCGCGGCCTGCTCGAGCGCGGCGGCGACCTCGAAGCGAGGCGCGCCGAGTCTCTCGGCGGTCGACCTCAGCACGCGGGCCCGCGGGTCTTCGGCGCGGTACACGCGGTGGCCGAAGCCCATCAGCTTCTCGTCGCGGTCCAGCACGCCGCGGACCACCGCCGCGGCATCACCTGTGCGCTCGGCCTCTTCGATCATCGGCAGCACGCGCGCGGGCGCGCCGCCGTGCAGCGGGCCGCTCATCGCGCCGATCGCGCCGGAAAGTGCTGCGGCCACGTCGGCACCCGTCGACGCGATCACCCTGGCGGTGAACGTCGAGGCGTTCATCCCGTGTTCGGCGGCCGAAACCCAGTAGGCGTCGATGGCCTCGACGTGCCTCGGATCCGGTTCTCCTTGCCATCGCGTCATGAAACGTGCTGTCACCGTTGAACATTCGTCGATCGTCCGCTGCGGGACTGCGGGCCGGTAGATACCGCGCGCCGACTGGGCCACGTAGCTCAACGCCATCACCGAAGCGCGCGCCAATTGCTCGCGGGCGGTGGCGTCGTCGATGTCGAGCAACGGCTTGTAACCCCAGATCGGCGCCAGCATCGCCAGCCCGGCCTGCACGTCGACCCGGACGTCGCCGCTGTGGATCGGCAGGGGGAACGGTTCAGCGGGCGGCAGGCTGTGGCCGAACTTCCCGTCGACCAGCAACGCCCACACGTCGCCGAAGGTGACCCGCTGGTTGACGAGGTCCTCGATGTCGACGCCCCGGTAGCGCAGCGCGCCGCCGTCCTTGTCGGGCTCGGCGATCTCGGTGGTGAAGGCCACGACGCCTTCCAGGCCGGGCGCGAAGTCCTCGGGTACCTGAGTCATGCGGTGAATTCTCGCACCCCCGTCGAAAAGGTCATTCCTGCCGGTCGGTGCCGGGATGTCGGACGGTTGAGGCGTAGCGTTGGCGCGGTGTCTACCGAGGACAACGACCGATTGGCCGCGATGCGCGTCGAGTACGGCTCGGCGGAGAAGGACGGCAGCCCCGACCTCGATGTCGACTGGCTCGCCGATGGATGGGTTGTGCTGCTGCGCAAGTGGTTAGCCGACGCCGAGAGTGCGGGGGTGGCCGAACCCAACGCCATGGTGATCGGCACCGTCGATGCGGACGGCAGGCCTGCGACCCGGTCGGTGTTGTGCAAGAGCGTGGACGACGCGGGCATCACCTTCTTCACCAACTACGACTCCGCGAAAGGCGAGCAGATCGCGTCGACGCCGTACGTATCGGCGACCTTCCCGTGGTATCTGCTCGGGCGCCAGGTGCACATCCGCGGTCGGGTGACGAGAGTGTCCGCCGAGGTGACGGAGAACTACTGGCGTCACCGTCCGCGGGGTTCGCAGTTGGGTGCGTGGGCGTCGCACCAGTCCAGGCCGATCGCCTCGCGGGCGGCGCTTCTCGGCCAGTTGGCCGACGTCACCGAACGGTTCGCCGACCTCGACGAGGTGCCGGTTCCGCCAAACTGGGGCGGCTATCTCGTCGCGCCCGAAGTCGTCGAATTCTGGCAGGGGCGAGAGAACCGGGTGCACAACAGGATTCGCGTCGCGGCGGGTAACCTCGAGCGACTTCAGCCGTAGTGGCTCGCTTCTTCGCCGACCTCACTCCGCTGCGGACACCGGACTTCCGCCGGTTGTTCGCCGCAGGGGTCGTCACGGTCATCGGGGCCAACCTCACCATCTTCGCCGTGCCGGTGCAGATCTATGCGCTCACCCAGAACTCCGCCTACGTCGGCCTCTCCGGCCTCTTCGCACTGGTTCCCCTCGTCGTCTTCGGGCTCTGGGGCGGCGCATGGGCCGCTGCGATGGACCGGCGACTGCTGCTGATCATCACATCGTGCGGACTGGCTGTCGCGTCGGTGCTGTTGTGGCTGCAGGCTGCGCTGGCGCTGAACAACGTCTGGGTGGTGTTGTGCCTGCTGTCGTTCCAGCAGGCGTTCTTCGCGATCAACCAGCCGACGCGGTCGGCGGCGATCCCGCGGATGGTGCCCGCCGATCAACTGCCCGCAGCGAACTCGCTGAACATCACAGTCTTCCAGTTCGGCGCCATCGTGGGGCCGCTGATGGCAGGGGTGATGCTCCGATGGGTGGACCTGTCGACGCTGTACCTCATCGATGCGATCACCTGTATCGCGCCGATCTGGGCAACGTTTCGGCTCAAGCGCATCCCGCCGACCGCACGCGAGCAGGGATCATCGGGGTACGGATTTCGCGCGGTGTTGGACGGCTTCCGCTACCTGGCGGGCCACACCGTCGTGTTGATGTCGTTCGTCGTCGACCTGATCGCGATGATCTTCGGTATGCCGCGCGCGCTGTTTCCCCAGATGGCGCACGAGAGCTTCGGCGGACCGGTCGAGGGCGGCACCACGATGGCTCTGCTTGCCGCTGCGATATCGGTCGGCGCCGTGGCCGGCGGGGTGTTCTCGGGTTGGCTGCCGCGGGTCCGAAGACAGGGACTCGCCGTCGTGGTCGCGGTCCTGGTGTGGGGTGTGGCGATGGTCGGCTTCGGAGTCGCGAGCGGATTCGCAGGTGGCACCGCCGGCCTGATGTTGTGGATCGCCTTGTTGTTCTTGGCGATTGGCGGGGCGGCCGACATGGTGTCGTCGGCGTTCCGTAACACGATCCTGCAGGAGGCGGCGTCCGACGACGTCCGTGGCCGGTTGCAGGGGGTGTTCACGGTCGTCGTTGCCGGTGGCCCGCGACTGGCCGACGCGGTGCACGGCGCGGCGGCAGCCGCCGTCGGCACCACGCTGGCCGCCGCGGGTGGCGGTGGGCTGGTGCTGGTCGGGGTCGTCGTTGCCGCAATCCTGGCGCCGGTGTTCGTCCGCTATCGGGTCACTCGACCAGGCGCCGAGGCACCCGAATCGGTTAGCGAATGCCCGTACGACGACGACAAAGTCTGACGCGGGCCGGATTTCGTCGACGACCCTTTTCTTGGCAAAGAAATTGCCGTTCAGTTAACATCCAGAAATGCCTGCTGACTCGGAGGTTTCGGCTGTTCTGGGTTTGCGTGAGCGTAAAAAGCAGCGGACACGCGCGACGCTCATAGACGCAGCCATCGAGTTATGTGAACGTCAGGGGTTCGAGAAGACGACCGTCGAGCAGATCGCCGCGGCAGCCGACGTCTCGCCGCGGACGTTCAGCCGGTACTTTGCCACCAAGGAAGCCGTGTGCATGGCGCTGGTCGATGACGCAATAGAAGTCGCCGCGGTCGAGTTGGCCCGGCTCCCGCAGGACATGAACCACTTGGAGGCGCTCTACCAGGCGACGGCGACGATGTACCGCAACACCAAGCGCGCGGGTAGCGGCGAGCTGACGGCCACTCGGCTGATGTGCACGCTGCGCATCATCATGTCGTCGCCGACGCTGCAGCAGGCGGTCATGGAGTTCCGACCGCACGCCGCCAACGTCGAACTGGCCCGGCGGATGGGGGTGGACCTCACCGACCGTGGGCTTCAACTGGTGTCCGCGGTGTGGGCGGCGATCATCATGACCGCGCTGGCCGACCTCGGCAGGGACACCGGTTGGAAGGGCTTCGACATCGACGACGCGGTGGACCGGATCGACGCCACCTTCGCGCAGTTCGCGGCGATGGCCGAGGGCGTCACCCAGCTCGTCTGAACCTGCGCGCACCCCGCGCGGGCGCGGTTGCCACAATGGGACTACCTTTTGAGGGCAGAGTCGGTTTCTCAGCGACGAAGGGATTCACGTGGCAGAAAAAGACGAGCACGCCTCCCTCCACTATCCCGGGGGCGAGCTTGAGCTGGACATCGTCGGCGCCACGGAGGGGTCCGACGGAATCGCACTCGGCTCGCTGCTGGCCAAGACCGGCTACACGACCTTCGACGAGGGTTTCGTCAACACCGCCTCCACCAAGAGCGCCATCACCTACATCGACGGTGATGAGGGCATCCTGCGGTATCGCGGTTATCCGATCGAGCAGCTGGCCGAGAAGTCGAACTTCATCGAGGTCAGCTACCTGCTGATCTACGGCGAGCTGCCGACCAAGGAGCAGCTCGACAAGTTCACCGGCCAGATCCAACGGCACACGCTGCTGCACGAGGATCTCAAGCGGTTCTTCGACGGCTTCCCGCGCAATGCGCACCCGATGCCGGTGGTGTCCAGCGCGGTGAACGCGTTGAGCGCCTACTACCAGGACTCGCTGGATCCGTTCGACCCCGAGCAGGTCGAGCTGTCGACGATCCGGCTGCTGGCCAAGCTGCCGACGATCGCGGCGTATGCGTACAAGAAGTCGGTCGGGCAGCCGTTCCTCTACCCGGACAACTCGCTGACCCTGGTGGAGAACTTCCTGCGGATGACGTTCGGGTTCCCCGCCGAGCCCTACGAGGTCGACCCGGAGATCGTGCGGGCACTGGACTTGCTGCTGATCCTGCACGCCGACCACGAGCAGAACTGCTCGACATCGACGGTGCGACTGGTCGGCTCGTCGCAGGCCAACCTGTTCACCTCGATCTCCGGCGGCATCAACGCGCTGTGGGGGCCGCTGCACGGCGGCGCCAACCAGGCGGTGTTGGAGATGCTCGAGAAGATCCGCCAGGCCGACGGCGATGTGAACGACTTCGTGAAGCGGGTCAAGAACAAGGAAGACAAAGTCAAGCTGATGGGCTTCGGCCATCGGGTCTACAAGAACTACGACCCGCGGGCGCGCATCGTCAAGGAGCAGGCCGACAAGATCCTCGGCAAGCTCGGCGTGGAGGATCCGCTGCTCGACATCGCCAAGCAGCTCGAGGAGATCGCGCTCACCGACGACTTCTTCGTGGAGCGC
>JAEZKH010000460.1 GCA_023415515.1 Actinomycetes bacterium | reverse complement strand
CTCGCGACCAACTGGAAGGTGATCGCCGAGAACTACCAGGAGTGCTACCACTGCTCGACGATTCACCCCGAGCTTTCGCGGATCAGCCCGCCGCAGAGCGGCGAGAACCTCGACACCGACGGCTCGTGGATGGGGGGCTGGATGTCCCTGATCGACAGCGCCCAGACGATGTCGCTGACCGGCGCCAGCGGCGGCGTCGCGATCAAAGGCCTCTCCGAGCGCGAACTGCGCACGGTGATGTACGTCGTCGGCTATCCGAACCTGTTGGTCAGCCTGCACCCCGACTACGTGATGACCCACATCATGACGCCGCGAGCGGTCGACCGCACCCACGTCGAGTGCGCGTGGGCGTTCCCCAAGGAGGTCGCTGAGAAGCCTGACTTCGACCCGTCGTATGCGGTCGACTTCTGGGACCTCACCAACCGGCAGGACTGGGCCGCATGCGAATCCGTGCAGCGCGGCCTGCAGTCACCGCACGCCAGACCCGGCCCGCTCGCACCCGACGAGGACGGGGTCTACCAGTTCGTCAGCCGGGTCGCTAAGGCGTATGCCGGCGGCGCTGCTCGCGGGTAGGGACGCCGTTGACACCCTCGATCGACTGGGCGTAGCTGCCGACGGCATACGCCGCGGCAGGACCGGTCACGGCCAGCGCATCGCGGCTGACGTTGTCGACGGTGTCGCCGGCCAGATGGTATTCGCGGTCGAACGCGACGCCCGCGGTGCCGCCCCACAACCGCGCCTGCAGCGCAGTCTTACGTTGCGCGCCACCAGTTGTCATACCGCCGATCGGGACGCCTGCGTCCAGGAACGGGCTGTAGTCGGCGGACTTGCCGAGGGGCATGTCGGCGGGCCGGACGCCCGACAGGTTCAGGTAACCGGCGAGGGTGCGCTCGATGCCCGCCGAGCCTGCCGGCACCGAGTCCGCGGGCACGGCCGGGTTCGCCTGCCCCGATTGGTCGCCGTCGTAGGTGAAGTACCCGGCGTTGGGCGAGCCGAGCATGTCGAAGTTCAGGTACAGCGCGATGTCGTCGAGTTCATCGTCGTCGAGTCCCTGCACGTACTTCGTCGACCCGGCCAGCACCGACTCCTCGGCACCCCAGAACGCGAACCGCACCGCGTTGGCGATCTGCGGTTGTGATCCGAGTGCGGCGGCCGTCTCGAGCAGCGCCGCGACGCCGGTGCCATCGTCGTTGATGCCGGGACTCTTGGCGTAACTGTCCAGATGCGCACCGGCCATCACCACATTGCGGGTGTCACCGGTTTTCGTCTGTGCCAGCACGTTTCGCGACTTCGCCATCGTCGCATCGGCGTCCAGCGTGAGCAGCACCGGTGCGGTCGTGCGGCGAAGCGCGGCGTCGGCGCTGTCGTCGATCACCGCCACCGGCAGTGTCAACCCCTGGTAGTAGCCGCGCGGGAACAGTTGCGGCGGCGGCGCGTCATCGCTGACGACGAGCAGGCCCACCGCACCCTCGGCGACGGCGGTGTTCTGTTTGGCCACTATCGAACACCCGGTGTCGTCGACGACGGCGATCGCGTTCGCCATCGTCATGGTGCCGTAATCGGCGGCGGCGCAGCCTGCAGGCCCCGGCGGGCGAGAGGTCACCGCACGCAAACCGCCCTTGGGTGTCCCGGCCAGAAACGACGCCTGGTCGACGGAGAAGGTGCGACCCGATGCCGTCAGCGTCGGCTTTCCGGGCGACGTCACCGCCAGCCGCTCGAACTCGGGTGTGGTGACGTCGAAACCGTTGTCGCGCAGTGTCTGAGCGACATAGTCGACACTGGCGTCGAATCCCGGTGTGCCGTCGGCGCGCGAGTTGTTGTTGGCGTCGGCGATCTCGGCGAGCTTGCGCAGATGACCGAACATTGCGTCGACGCCGACCTTGTCGGCGAGATCACGCCCCAGGTCGGCGCTGCGCTGGGGCGCCGAGGAGCAACCGCCGACGAGCACGACGGATACGAGCGTGAAAACCAGGGCCCACCGCGCCCTCATGACTCGGTCAGGACGTGCCGGGTGCGGTCGTCACGGATCGGAACACCGTTGCGGCCGCGCTGATCCTGCGCATAGATGCCGACGACGTAGCCGACGCCGGCGCCGTTGATCTCCAACGCCCTCTGATCGATGTGGTCGAGGGTGTCGGTGCTCTTGTGGTAGTTCGGATCGAACGGCTCATCGGCCTTGCCGTGCCACAGGTCGGCCTGTTCGCGGGTCATCTTCTCCTCCGCACCGGAGAACAGCCCACCCGCGGGGATCCCCGCCAGGGTGAACCCGTCGTAGTCCGACCGGCCGTCGAACCCGGTGTCCTGCGCCGTCTCGCCCGCGTCCGCGAGGTAGCCGACGAGGGTGCGCTCGATGCCCGCCGAACCCTCGGGCACCCGGGGATTGGGGTCCCTCGGGCTCGGCGGCACCGACTGGTCGCCGTCGTAGGTGAAATACCCGGGGTTCGGCGAGCCGAGCATGTCGAAGTTCAGGTAGAGCGCGACGTCCTTGAGCTGATCGACATCGAGTGACTCGACGTAGTTGTTGGACCCCTTCAGGCCGAGCTCCTCTGCTCCCCAGAACCCGAACCGCACCGCGTTCTTCACATCCGGTGACGGGCCGAGCTGCAGCGCGGTTTCGAGCACGGCCGCCACCCCGGAGCCGTTGTCGTTGATGCCCGGGCCCTCTTTCACACTGTCCAGGTGCGCGCCTGCCATCACCACGTCGGAGGTGGAGCCGGTCTTGGTCTGTGCGATGACGTTGCGCGTCTTCTTGACGTCGACACCGGCATTCAGTTTGAGCGTGGTCTCGCCGGGCGCCGCGCGCAGCCGCTCACCGGACTCCTTGGTGATGCTGACGACCGGGATCTTCGGCTTGCTGTCCTCGCCGAGCGTTCCGCCCATCTCGTCGCTGTCCTCGTTGTTGGCGACGATGAGCGCTACCGCGCCGCGCTCGGCAGCGGCGGCCTGCTTCTGCGAGAACTGACACGTGCCGCGGTCGACGAGCACCACCGCACCCTGTACGGGCAGGCCGTCGTAGTCCGTCGCCGTGCAGCCGGGTGAGTCGTCGACAGGGGCGGCGACCAACGGCCCGGACACCCCGCCGTCGGGCGTGCCGACGGTGTACTCGAGCGGTTTCGCCTCGATCGCTGCGCCCGCCACGGTGAGCTCCGGATCCTCCGCATACGGCAATCGCACCTCGAATTCGGGGGTCTGCACGTCGAAACCCTTGTCGCGCAGCGCGTTGACGACGTAGTCGACGCTCGCGTCGTAGCCCGGGGTGCCGAGCGCGCGGTTGCGGTCGTTGGCGTCGGCGATCTCCTGCAGTTTTCGCATGTGCGCCATCATCGCGTCACCCTTGATGCGGCCGCGCAGGTTCGCGGCGTATTCGGTCGCTGCAGCAGAGGGACCGGGGCTGGCAGGCGGGCTGGTGGCTTCCTTGGCGGGCTTACCGCCGCAACCGCCGAGCGCAGCGACGATGGCGACCGCGGCGAGCACTGCGCATACCGCGCGGGACTGACGAACCATTGCTCCCACGTTAGCGGTTCCTGTTGCCTCGACCCTCACGCGTCGCGCCGGTTGATCATGACCAGCGCCACTACGAACACCGCGGCCGCGATGACGGCGAAGTACACGATGGATCCCACCGGTCCCCACGGCATCGCGTAGTACGGATACAACCACTGCACGTCGAGGAACCTGAACGCGTTGGCGAACGGCAGGTACGGGCCGACCCGCGGGCTGAGGTTGGGCAGGTTGCCCAGCAGCGGCTCGGCCACCATCGGCCACAACAGCAGCAGCGCGACCGCACCGGCGGAGGCACGCAGCAGCGCTCCCACTGCCACGCCGAGCACGGCGGCGAGCATCGCGTACAGCGCGATCGCGCCGACAAGTCGCCAGTCGCTCGGGTCCGACTGCGCCACCACGATCGAAGCCATCGCCATCACCGCGGAAAGGATGCCGGAGAACACCACCGCGACAACGGCTTTCGCGGCCAGCACCAGCGTTCGATTCGCAACCGCCGCAAAGGTCGTACGGATCAAGCCGTTTCGGTACTCGTTGGTGACGGTCAGCGCCGACAGGATCATCAGCACCGGCACGCCGAACACGGCGACCCCCATCACCGCCTTCTCCGGTTCGACGCTGCCCGGACCCGTCGCCGTCGACGCCTGAAGCGCGGCGATCCCGAGGCTGAGCACTGCGACGGCGACCGCCGACCACAGCGTCGACCTCGTCGTGAACAGCTTGATGCGCTCGGCGTTGACGACCGCGGGCGCGCTCACGTCGCCGCCCGGTACTGTACGGCGTCGTCGGTGAGTCGCATGTACGCGTCCTCCAGTGACGCCTGCGTGGACGTCAACTCGTGCAGGGTGATTCCGTTGCGCGCCGCCAGGTCGCCGACCACGTCGCAGGCCGCCCCGCGCACCAGAAGCGCGGTCGCCGTCTCGTCGTGGGCGACCTCGATGCCCGCGTCGGTCAGCACGGTGCGCAGCATGCCCAGCTGCGGGCTCCTGACCCGCACGCCGTCGGCCCGACCGACGAACTCGCTGACCGTCGTCGACGCGATGAGCTTCCCGCGGCCGATGACCACCAGCCGATCGGCGGTGTTGGACATCTCGGCGAGCAGGTGACTGGAGACGAACACCGTGCGACCCTCGGCGGCCAGCGATCGCATCAGCGTGCGCACCCAGCGGATGCCTTCCGGGTCGAGGCCGTTGACCGGCTCGTCGAACAGCAGCACCGGCGGGTCGCCCAGCAGCGCGGCCGCGATGCCGAGGCGCTGGCTCATGCCCAGCGACAAGGTGCCTGCCCTCTTGGCGGCGACCGCCGTCAGGCCGACCATCTCGAGCACCTCGTCGATCCGCGCGCCGGGCAGTCTGTTGGTCGCCGCGATCCAACGCAGATGCGCGCGCACCGAGCGGTTGGGATGGGTCTGCTTGGCGTCCAGCAGCGCGCCGACGTGCCGCAGGGGTTCGGCGAGCTCGCGGTACTGCTTACCGTCGACGGTGGCCGTGCCCGACGTCGGGCGGTCCAGCCCGAGGATCATCCGCATCGTCGTCGTCTTGCCCGCTCCGTTCGGACCGAGGAAGCCGGTGACGACGCCCGGCTCGATGGTGGCTGTCAGGTCGTCGACCGCACGGGTCTGACCGAATACTTTGGTAAGCCCGACCAATTCGATCATCGCGGACTTCCTGCTCGCTCGATGACGAGGTCGGCCACGGCGCGCATCCCCGCCGCGTTCGGGTGTACCGGGAACGGGCGCCCCGGGACGGGCAGCCCGAACCGTGACGGCTTCGTGGTCCACGGATCCGCCGACCACGGGTGGTGGTCGCGGCTGGCATCCGACGCGCGCACCAACTCGCACCCGGTCGCCGCGGCGGCCTCACCCGTCAACCGCTCCAGCGTGGCGGCAACCCGGCGGCCGAGCGCGGCGTCGGCGCCCGACAGCGGCGACGCATCCTCGCCCGCAGGTGGCAGCAGCGTCAGGTAATCGACGAACAGCACCCGCGCCCCCGGTGCCCGCTTCCGGATCGTCCCACCGACCGCCTCCAGCGCCGGACCCACCTCGACGAGCGCGCGGTCGCGGGCCGTCGGGTCGAGCAGTTCGGCGATCCTGCCGCCGAACACCGGCAGCGAGCGCACCGCCGAGGGCAGCCCCGCGGCCGTGAGCAGCGGAACGTAGCCGACGTCGTTGCCGCCGATCGTGACGGTGACCAGCGTCTCCGAGCCGTCGAGTGCGTCGATCTGCGGCGGTTCGCCGTTCTGCCGGTCGGTCAGCACATGTGCGGTGGTCGCCCCGGAGTAGGTGACGTCGATGAGTTCGAGGCCGAGCTGTTGTGCCACCAGATGCGGGTAGTTGGCCGCCGAGCGGGCCGCGCGCAGCGGAGCGGTCTTGTCACGAGGCGCGATACCCGGCCCCGCTGCCATCGAACTGCCAAGCGCGACATACCTTTTGCCGACCGGGACCGTCATACTGACGGGCTGGACGGCTGCGCCCAGAACCGCTTCGGGATCCGGCCCGCCTGCCGCGCGAGACGGCCCGCCGTGACGGCGGCCGCCATCGCCGCGGCCATCACCGGCGGGTTCGCCGAACGGGTGACGGCGGTCGCGAGGAGCACGGCGTCGCAGCCGAGTTCCATCGCTTGGGCCGCGTCGCTCGCGGTGCCGATCCCCGCGTCGAGAATCACCGGCACTCCTGCGGCGTCGACGATCATCTCGATGTTGTGCGGGTTGGCGATGCCGAGGCCGGTTCCGATCGGCGAGCCGAGCGGCATCACCGCCGCACAGCCGGTGTCCTCCAGCCGCCGCGCCAGCACCGGGTCGTCGTTCGTGTACGGCAGCACGACGAAGCCGTCGTCCACCAATTGCTCGGCGGCGCGGATCAACTCGACGGCGTCGGGCAGCAGGGTGCGTTCGTCGGCGATGACCTCGAGCTTCACCCAGTCGGTGTGCAACGCCTCGCGAGCCAGTTGTGCGGTCATCACCGCCTCGGCGGCCCCCCGGCATCCGGCGGTGTTGGGCAGTGGGGTGATGTTCAGCTTGTTCAGCAGGTCGAGCACGCCGGTGCCGCCCTCGGCGTCCACCCGTCGCATCGCCACCGTCGTCAGCTCGGTTCCCGATGCGACCAACGCCTCCTCGAGGACGGCGAGATTGGCGGCGCCTCCGGTGCCGAGGATCAGCCGCGAGCCGAAATCGCGGCCCGCGATGGTGAGCTTCGTGACCGATGAGTCGAACTCCGATGGGCCGCTCGCGCGAACAGAGTCCGATTCAGCCACCCTGCACCGCCGTCACCACTTCCAGTCGCGCGCCGTCGGACAATGTCGTGGCCCACAGCGACCTGGGCAGCACGGACCAGTCCACCGCAACCGCGATTCCCTTCTCGGGGAAGCCGAGTCGCTGCAGAAGAGCCGCGACGGTGATGTGCTCGTCACATTCCACGTTTTCGTCGTTGACGATGACTTTCATCGAACCTCCACCAGTTCGGCGTCCGGCAGCGGAGCGCCGTTGAGTTCACCTGCGATCGCTTCCGCGGTCCACGGTGCCAACAGGAATCCCGACCGTCCGTGGCCCGCCGCCACGAGCGTGCGCCCGTCGAGTCGACCGACGATCGGCAGGTTGTCCGGCGTCATCGGGCGAAGACCCGCCGCGCATTCGGCCAACTCGTATTCGCCGAGCGCGGGCACGACCGCACATGCGTCGTCGAGCAGTTCCCGCACCCCGCTGACCGCAGGGGCGGTGTCCCGGCCGTGTTCGTACTGGGTGGCCCCGACCACCACACCGTCGCGTCGCGGCACCAGGTACACCTGGCGTCCGTGCACCCGGGCGCGGATCACCCTCTGCGGCACCGGCATACAGCCCTTGCGCCACCGCAACCGCAGCACTTCACCCTTGACCGGTCGGATCGGCAGGCCGGGCCACAGCTTCGGCGCGTCGATGCCGTTGGCGACGACCCGGACATCGGCGTCGACGGCCGCGAGGTCGTCCACCGGCGGCGCCCATTCGACACCGAGGCGTTCGCACTGCTCGACGAGCGCCTCGACCACGGCGCGGTTGTCGACCGCCAGTTCGGTTCCGGCCACGAAGCCGTGCCGGATGCCTTGGGCGAGAAGCGGCTCCACATCGCGCGCGGTGGACGTCGCCGCGACGGGATGGCCTTGGGCGGCAAGCCACTGCCCGACGGTTTTCAGGTCGGCGACATCGGCGCGATCGACCGCGACCACCAGCGACTCCCGCGCGGTGAACGCACTCTCGGGCAGCCCGTCGGTGAAGCCGCCGGGCCCCGACCGGTGCCACATGGCCAGCGAGGCGAGGCCGAGGCGCAGCAGGGTCTCTTCACGCGGCCAGCCCTCGCTGTGCGGGGCGAGCATGCCGCCCGCGACCCAGGACGCGCACGGCCGTGTCTGCGGTCCTCGCGTGCGCGGATCGTCGCCGCGGTGCACGCGCACAGCCCAGCCCTCGAGCGCGGCGCGGCGCGCGATCGACAAGCCGATGACACCGCCGCCGACGACGGCGATGGATCTGTCGGACACCCTCTCCCCTCCCTTCGCCGGCATGACCCGGATCAGGTGCGACGGTCAGGGCAGGTGTTTTCCGTGCCCACTCTCAGTCCGCTCTCCGGACTCCCGTGTCGATGGCCCACACTACCCTCGCGGGTGTGGATCACCCCCGAGATCGCCCGGCCCGGCTGGCTCGACTGGCCGAAGCGACGCTCTACCTGTGCACCGACGCGCGCCGCGAACGCGGCGACCTGGCCGAATTCGCCGACGCCGCGCTCGCGGGCGGGGTCGACATCATTCAGCTGCGTGACAAGGGCTCGGTCGGCGAGAAGCGGTTCGGTCCGCTCGAAGCGCGTGTCGAACTCGCCGCGCTCGAGGTGCTCGCCGACGCCGCGCGGCGGCACAACGCGCTGTTCGCGGTCAACGACCGGGCCGACGTCGCCCGCGCGGCAGGCGCCGACGTGCTGCATCTCGGCCAGGACGACCTGCCACTTGCGATCGCGCGTGACATCGTCGGGGCCGAGGTGGTGATCGGCCGATCGACGCACGACGGCGAGCAGGCCGCTGCCGCGGCGGCCGAGGCGGTCGACTACTTCTGCGTCGGGCCGTGCTGGCCGACGCCGACGAAACCGGGCCGCGCCGCCCCTGGGCTCGGCCTCGTCCGAACGGCCGCCGAACGCGGCGGCAAGCCCTGGTTCGCGATCGGCGGCATCGACGAGCAGCGGTTGCCCGAGGTGATCGAGGCCGGTGCGCGCCGCGTCGTGGTGGTGCGCGCGATCACCGCGGCCGACGACCCGAAGGCCGCGGCAGGCAGGCTCAAAGCTCGGCTTGCATCAGCGGGATAGTCGCCGCGACGGCGCGCACGCGGGCCCAGCTGGCGGCGAACCCCGGGTGCAGCGGAAGCGCCGAGACCTCCTCCTCTGGGACCCAGCGCAGCTCCGCGCTCTCGCGGTTGGGCACCGTCTCCAGCTGTTCGG
>JAEZKH010000449.1 GCA_023415515.1 Actinomycetes bacterium | reverse complement strand
GCCCCACAGGTGCCGCGGCTCCGGGTTCAGCCAGTGCGCGTGCCTGCTCGAATTGACCATGTGTGTCAGCAGGTCGGTCTCCGGGTTGCGGTAGTTGTTGCGGCCGTCGCCGAGGACAAGCAGCGATGATCGCGGAGAGAGCACGTTCGGATACTTGTCCAGGAACGACACGAACGCGTGCCCGTAGTCGGAATGGCCGTCGCGGGTGTAGACGCCGGCTTCGCGCGTGATGCGCTGGACGGCGACGGCGAGGTCGGCGTCGGGCCCGAAGAGCTCGGTGACCTCGTCGGTGGTGTCGATGAACGCAAACACGCGGACCCGTGAGAACTGTTGACGCAGGGCGTGCACGAGCAGCAGCGTGAAGTGGCTGAACCCCGCGACCGAACCCGAGACATCGCAGAGCACCACCAGTTCGGGACGGGCCGGATGCGGCTTCTTGAGCACCACGTCGATGGGCACGCCGCCGGTCGACATGGACTTGCGCAGCGTCTTGCGCAGATCGATCTCCCCGGCCCGTGATCGTCGCCGCCGCGCCGCGAGCCGGGTCGCCAGCGTGCGGGCCAGCGGCGCCACCACCCGCCGCATCTGGCGAAGCTGTTCCCCGGACGCGCGGAGGAACTCGACGTTCTCGGCCAGCTGCGGTACGCCGTACATCTGCACGTGGTCGCGCCCCAACTGCTCGGCGGTGCGCCGCTTCGTCTCGCCCTCCACCATCTTGCGCAGCTGCGCAATGCGTTGTGCCGCAAGCGCCTTGGCGATCTGCTCCTGCGTCGGCGTCGGTTCGTCGCCGTACGGCGCGAGCAGTCCGGCCAGCAGCCTGCCCTCCAGGTCGTCGAGGTTCATCGCCTTCAACGCCTGATACGACGAATACGACGGGCCGCGGCTGGAGTTGTAGCGGCCGTAGGCCTCGACGATCTGCGCGATCATCGCCGCCAGCCGCTCGTCCATGTTGGCCAGCTCTTCGTTGTCGGTGAGCATGTCGAGCAGCATCTGCCGCATCGCCTCGACGTCCTCGGGAGGCAACTCGTCGGCGTCCGACTCGTCGTCGAGCACGGTCCTTGATCCCAGCGCGGCCGGAAAGTACAGATCGAACATCGCGTCGTAGGTGTCGCGGTGGTCAGCGCGACGCAACACGGCGCACGCGATGCCTTCGCGCAGTGCCTCGCGGTCACCAAGCCCGAGCACGCCCATCACCCGGCCCGCGTCGACGGTCTCCGACGGACCAACCGCAATCCCCTGTCCCCGAAGCGCTTCGACGAACTCGACGAGATGGCCGGGGATGCCGTGCGGGGCGAGCGGCTGCGGGGGGCGGGTGCGGCGAACGGCCATGTGCTCTCCTAGTTGAGGCGGAGCTCGCCGCTTGCCTTGATCTGGTCGGACTGGTGCTTGAGCACCACGCCGAGAGTGGCCGCGATGACCTCGTCGTCGATGGTGTCCAAGCCGAGCGCCAGGATCGTGCGGCCCCAGTCGATGGTCTCGGCCACCGACGGCAGCTTCTTGAGCTGCATACCGCGCAGCACCCCGATGATGCGCACCAACTCCGCCGCGAGGTGCTCGGGCAGTTCGGGCACCCGCGACAGCAGGATCCTGCGCTCGAGGTCGGCATCGGGGAAGTCGATGTGCAGGAAGAGGCACCGGCGCTTGAGCGCCTCGGAGAGTTCGCGGGTGGCGTTCGAGGTGAGCAACACGAATGGCGCCCGTTCGGCCTTGATCGTGCCGAGTTCGGGCACGGTGACCGCGAAATCGGACAACACCTCCAACAGCAGGCCCTCGATCTCGATGTCGGCCTTGTCGGTTTCGTCGATGAGCAAGACGGTGGGTTCGGTCCGGCGGATCGCCGTGAGCAACGGCCGGGTCAGCAGGAACTCCTCGGAGAACACATCGGTCTTCGTCTGATCCCAGTCGCCGTGACCGGCCTGGATCCGCAGGATCTGCTTGGCGTGGTTCCACTCGTAGAGCGCGCGCGCCTCGTCGACGCCTTCGTAGCACTGCAGCCGCACCAGGCCCGAACCCGTGCACTGCGCGACCGCGCGCGCCAATTCGGTCTTGCCGACCCCCGCGGGGCCCTCCACCAGCAACGGCTTGCCCAGCCGGTCGGCGAGGAAAACCGCTGTGGCCGTGGCGGTGTCGGGCAGATAGCCGGTCTCGGCGAGCTTGCGCGCGACATCGTCGATGTCGGCGAACAGCGGCGCAGGGCGTGCGGGGACGCTCACGTATGTACTCCTAGTCAGGCAGGGCGGGTGTGACCGTCTCCCCACACAATCCACTTGGTCGAGGTCAATTCGGGTAGGCCCATGGGCCCGCGGGCATGCAGCTTCTGGGTCGAGATGCCGATCTCGGCGCCGAAGCCGAACTGCTCGCCGTCGGTGAACGCCGTCGATGCGTTCACCATGACCGCGGCTGCGTCGACGCGCTCGGTGAACCGTTGTGCGGCAGCCAGGTCGGTTGCAACAATGGCTTCGGTGTGCCCACTGCCGTAGGTGTTGATGTGCTCGATGGCGGCATCGATGCCGTCGACGACGGCCAGCGCGATGTCCATCGAAAGGAACTCCGCGCGCAATTCGTCCTCGGAGGGATCGGCGTGCACCGTCACCCCGGCGTCCTGCAGCGCCGCGGTCAGCCGGGGCACCGCATTGTCGGCGACGACGCTGTCGACCAATACCGATTCGGCCGCGTTGCAGACGCTGGGCCGCCGCGTCTTGGCGTTGAGCAGGATGCGCTCGGCGACGTCGAGGTCGGCCGACTCGTGGACGTAAACGTGACAGTTACCGACGCCGGTCTCGATGGTCGGCACCTGCGCGTCGCGCACCACCGCGTCGATCAAACCCGCTCCCCCGCGCGGGATCACCAGGTCGACGAGCCCGCGGGCCTGGATCAGGTGGGTGACGCTGGCGCGGTCCTCGCTGGGCAGTAGTTGCACGGCGTCGGGGTTGAGGTTCTCGATCTGCAGGGCGTCGCGCAGCGCGGTGACCAACGCCTGGTTCGAATTCGCCGCCGACGAACTGCCCCGCAGCAGCGCGGCGCTGCCCGCCTTCAGCGTCAACCCGAACGCGTCGACGGTGACGTTGGGTCTGCCCTCGTAGACCATTCCGATCACGCCGATCGGGACCCGCTGCTGGCGCAGCCGCAGACCGTTGGGCAGCGTCTGCCCGCGCAGCACCTCACCGATCGGATCGGGCAGCCCGGCGACCTGACGCAGCCCGGCGGCGATGCCGTCGATCCGCTGCGGGGTCAGCGCCAGGCGGTCGAGCATGGCCTCGGGGGTGCCTGCGGCCCGCGCCGCGGCGAGATCTTCTTCGTTGGCGGCCAGCACGCGTGACGCCTCCCGCAGCACGTTGTCCGCCGCGGCGTGCAGCGCGGAGTTCTTGGCTGCAGTGCTCAGCGTCGCGAGCTCGCGGGCGGCCACCCTGGCCCGGCGCGCGGCGTCGTGAACCTGCTCACGCAGGTCAGGCACCGACGGTGCGTGCAGACTCATCGTCCCAGCGTATCGGAGCGCACTCCTGCGCTCACCGCCGCGCTGGTCTAATTTGACGACTATGGCGGCGCAGGTGTGCGTGGTGGGCAGCGTCAACATGGACCAGGTTTTCACCGTCGCGTCGCTTCCGCGCCCCGGCGAGACGGTGATGGCG
>JAEZKH010000434.1 GCA_023415515.1 Actinomycetes bacterium | reverse complement strand
GGCCACTCGACCGGCGGTGGCGAGGTGGCGCGCTACCTCGCGCGCCACGGGGAAGGCCGTGCGGTCAAGGCGGCGCTGATCAGCGCGGTGCCGCCGCTGATGGTGAAGACCGACGCCAATCCCGAGGGTCTGCCGAAGGCGGTGTTCGACGATCTGCAGGCGCAGCTGGCCGCCAACCGGTCGGTGTTCTACCGCGATCTGCCGTCAGGCCCGTTCTACGGATTCAACCGTCCCGGCGTCGAGCCGTCAGAAGCCATCATCGAGAACTGGTGGCGACAAGGGATGATGGGCGGCGCCAAGGCGCACTACGACGGCATCGTCACGTTCTCGCAGACCGATTTCACCGAGGACCTTCAGAAGATCACCATCCCGGTGCTGGTCATGCACAGCGAGGACGACCAGATCGTGCCCTATGTGGCGGCCGGACCGAAGTCAGCCGAGCTCCTGCCGAACGGAATCCTCAAGACCTACAAGAACTTTCCGCACGGCATGCCGACCACGCAAGCCGACGTGATCAACGCCGATCTGCTGGAGTTCCTGCAGGGCTGAGCATGCTGCCAAACCATTCGCCACAGCGAACAACGTTTCGCAGGAATAGTTCGAGAGCACCTCTACCAAACGTTGCTTGATGTGGCTGGCTGGTCAGGTGGGGGGATCCGGCGGGAAGATCGGCGGGTTGACGCCGTTCGGCGAAGGATTCGCCACGGGTACGCACAGCCCGGTCGCCACGTCCAGCGCCTTGTCCGGCAGGCAGAACGGTGCACAGGCGCTGGCGCCAGCCGTCTCGCCGGGTAGGCATGCCGAACTCACGGCCGGGGTGACCACCACGACGCCCGCCATCGGCACCGCGGCCAACGCTGCCGCCGACGCCAACCGTCTGAGGATGTGTCTCATGGTGGCTCATAGCCTAACCCCGGGATATGGCAGCCTCAACGGTGTGACCAGCCGCAAACGCGTCGTGATCGCCGGGCTCGGGGACAGCGGCGTCCTCACCGCGATCCGGCTGGCCAAACACTTCGACGTCGTCGGCATATCGGCCAAGCCGGCACTGGTCAGCGGGCAGGAACTCGGCTGGCGGCTGTCCCGGCCCGAGGAGTGGGCGAGAGCCAATTGGATTCCGTTCGATCGGTTTCGGGCGCTGGACGGGGTTCGCACCGTGCACGGCACGCTGACCGGCCTCGACCTCGACTCCCGCACTGTGACCGTGCGCGGCGGGGACGGCTCGAGCGTCGACGAACCCTTCGACGCGCTCGTCATCTCCACCGGCGTCGCCAACGGGTTCTGGCGCACGCCGAACCTGCAGTCGCACAAGGACATCGGCGACGACCTGCGCAGCACGCACGACCGGCTGGCCGATGCCCGCTCGGTCATCGTCGTCGGCGGAGGGGCGGCGGCCATCAGCAGCGCCGCGCAGATCGCCACCACCTGGCCCGACAAACGGGTCGATCTCTACTTCCCCGGCGAGCGGGCGTTGCCCTCGCACCACCCGCGAACCTGGAACAAGGTGCGGCAGCGCCTCAGCGACGCAGGCGTGCGGATGCACCCCGGCCACCGCGCGGTGATACCGGACGGGTTCTCCTGTGACGAGATCACCGACGAACCGGTGCGGTGGAGCACCGGGCAGGCGCAGGCGTCCGCCGATGCGGTGGTGTGGGCGATCGGCAGGGTCCGGCCGAACACCGAATGGCTGCCCGCCGAGTTGTTGGACGAGCAGGGCTTCGTCAGGGTGACACCGCAGTTGCAGGTGCCCGGACATCCGAACGTGTTCGCGGTGGGTGATGTCGCGGCGACCGATCCGCTGCGCAGTTCTGCGCGCAACAGGGGTGACGGAGTACTGGCAGGCAATGTGCGCGCCGCCTTCGAGAACAAGCCGCTGCGCTCCTACCGTGCGCCGAAGCGGCGGTGGGGTTCGGTGCTCGGTGTGCAACCCGACGGGTTGGAGGTGTTCACGCCCAAGGGCCAGGCGTTCCGATTCCCGGCATGGTCCTTCGACCGGGTGCTGATGCCGGTGATCGTGCGGTGGGGGATCTACCGCGGCGTCCGCGACAACCGACCGATTAGCCTTGCCCGGTGACTGCCAAGTGGACGACGGCCCGACTGGGCGACCTGACTGGTAAACGCATCATCGTGACCGGTGCCACCAACGGCGTCGGCCTCGGAACCGCCCGCGCGCTCAGCAAGGCGGGCGCGCACGTGATCATGGCGGTGCGCAACACCGAACTCGGCGCGCAGCGCGCCAAGGAGATCGGCGGCTCGACGTCGATCATGAAGGTGGACTTGGCTGATCAATCATCGGTGCGGTCGTTCGCCGAGGCCCTCGACGGCGACGTCGACATCCTGATCAACAACGCGGGCATGCTCACCCAGGAGCGTGAGGAGACTGTCGACGGGTTCGAGAAGACGCTCGGCACCAACCTGCTCGGTCCCTTCGCGCTGACGAACCTGATCTTCCCGAGAGTGCGCTCGCAGATCATCAACGTCGGATCGCATGCGCACCGCGGCGCCACGCTGCGCCTGGACGACATGCACCTACGCACCTCCAAATGGACGATCATGGGGGCCTACTCCAGGTCGAAGCTCGCCGTGATGCTGTGGGGCCTCGAACTGGATCGCAGGCTACGGGCCGCCAATTCGCCTGTGGTGAGCCACCTCACGCATCCCGGGTGGGTCGCCAGCAACCTGTCGAATGTCTCCGACAAGCCGATCCTGGCCTACGCGGACAAGGTCGTTCGGAAACTGGCCACCGTCGTCGCCAACGACATCGACGCGGGCGCGGCGTCGACGCTCTATTGCATCAGCGAGCCCATCCCGCCGGGCAGCTACATCGGTTACGACGGCCCGTTGGGCCTGTCGGGGCCGCTGGTGATGCTGGGCCGCACCGCGCTCGCCTGCGACTACGACGCGGCGGCGCGACTCGTTGAGTTCGCCGAAAAAGAAACCGGCACAACGCTTCCCGTGTAGCGACTAGGAGAGCGTCCCATCAGCCACCCGGGGTAGACGCTCGACCTGCGCCGTGTCGAGCACGAACTCGGCGATCCGCGACCGGTGCTGCTCGGCGCTACCCAGCAGCGCGGCGTCGGTGGTAGCCCGTTTGAAGTAAAGGTGCGCCTGGTGTTCCCAGGTGAACCCGATGCCGCCGTGCACCTGGATGGTGTCGGCGGCGATCTTCGTCAGTGCCGCCGACGCCGTCGCCTGGGCGATGCTCGCCGCCAGCGCGGGATCGTCGGAACCGTCGGCCAGAGCCCACACCGCGTGATACGCCGTCGAACGGGCATGCTCGAGTTCGACCAGCAGGTCGGCGAGCTTGTGTTTGACCGCCTGGAACGACCCGATCGGTCTGCCGAACTGGAGCCGCGACTTGGCGTATTCGACGGACAGGTCGAGCAGGTGCTGTCCCGCGCCGACCTGCTCGACGGCCAGCAGCGCAGAGCCGACGTGCAGAGCGTGTTGGATGACGCGGTCGGCCTCTGCGGGGCCAGCGACCAGCCTGCCGGTTGCGCCCGACAGTTCGACAGTCGCCTGCGGCCGGGTCAAATCCAGCGTGGCGAGCGCCGTTCGCTGAACACCGGCCGTCGAGGCAGCCACGGCGTAGAGTGCAACGCCGTCGGAAAGCCTTGCGGCGATGAGCAGTTCGTCGGCCGCTCCGGCGTCCACGACACCCTCGACGGTGCCGGTCAGCGCATCACCGTCGGCGGTCACCGTGACATCGCCGAGCGCGCCCGCTCGATCGGGCACGACGAAGGCGGCCGTGCGCCTGCCTTCCACCAATTCGGCGAGCAGACCGTCGCGGGCCTCGCCTGCCGTCGCCGCAACCAACGCCGGTATCGCCAGGAACACTGTTCCGAAGATCGGCCCGCACGCCAGCGACGCGCCCAACTCCTCGACCGCGACCGCCTGGTCGACGAGCGTTCCGCCGACACCGCCGTCGGCCTCGGGCACGGACAGGCCGAGCACACCGAGTTCGGAGCCGAGCCGCTCCCACGCCTTCGGGTCGTACGGCGGGCCGGACTCCATCAGCGAGCGCACCGACTGCTCGTCGAAGTTATCCGCACAGAACTTGCGCACCGCCGCGCGCAACTGCGCCTGCTCCTCGGTGAACACCCACTCAGCCCGGCTGATGGACTGATCCGCAAGCTCCTCGGCGTTGTCAGCCACGGGGGATCTCCTTCCACGGCATCCCTGAATCGGCTCGCAGATCGCCGGGCAACCCGAGGATCCGCTCGCCGAGGATGTTGCGCATCACCTCAGAGGTGCCGCCTTCGATGGTGTTGGCGCGGCTGCGCAGAAAGCGCTGCTGGATCGGGCCCTGCCAATCCCGTTCGCCGATCCGGGCGCCGCTGTCATATCCGTGGTACAGAATGCCTTCCGGCCCAAGGAAATCCATGCAGAACTGGTAGATCTGCTGGTTGAGCTCGGCGCCGACCAGCTTGCCGATCGACCCTTCCGGACCGGGTCCGCCGACGCCCGCCGAGGCCCGTGAGCGCTCCGAGGTGAGCCGCTGGGCCTCCGAACGCAGCCACAGCTGGGTCAGCCGGTCGCGCAACACCGGCGTCTGCCGGTGCGGACGCGACGCCCACAGGGACACGGCCTCCGAGATGGTCCCTGCGCCGCGCCGGCTTCCGCTGCCGCCCAACGCGCTTCGCTCGTTCATCAACGTGGTCATCGCGACGTTCCAGCCGTTGCCGACGTCGCCGAGGCGGTGCTTGTCGGGGATCCGGGCGTCGGTGAAGTAGACCTCGTTGAACTCGGCCTGGCCGGTCATCTGTCGAAGCGGCCGCGTCTCGACTCCCGACCCGTGCATGTCGATCACGAAGTAGGTCAGTCCCTTGTGCTTCGGCACGTCGGGGTTCGTGCGGGCCAGCAGCAGTCCCCAGCGGGCGCGGTGGGCGAGGCTCGTCCACACCTTCTGCCCGTTGATGATCCACTCGTCGCCGTCGGGCACCGCCGAGGTGGCCAAGCCGGCAAGGTCGGAACCAGCGCCCGGCTCGGAGAACAGCTGGCACCAGAGATCCTCGGTGGTGGCCAGCGGACGTAGCCACTGCTTCTTGACGTCGTCGCTCTGCGCGTGCTCCCTGATGGTCGGCGCCGCCATGCCGTATCCCATGGGGTTCAGACCGAGAGGCACCGGGCCGCCTGCCGCCTGCAGGATGTTGTCGGCGACGGCCTGCAGCCCTCGCGAGACCCCGAGGCCGCCCTGCCCCTCCGGGAAGTGCACCCAGGACAGCCCGGCGTCGAAGCAGGCGCCGAGGTACTCCTGGAGGGGAACGGTGGTGGGGT
>JAEZKH010000398.1 GCA_023415515.1 Actinomycetes bacterium | reverse complement strand
CCCCCACCCCGCGCGGCCGCCGGCCCCCCCCCCCCGGGCGGGGGGGGGGGCCCCGAAGCCGCGAGGAAGGGTGTTACTTCTTGATGGCGTCGGCGATCCGGCGCGGATCCACATCGTGGGAACCGTTGTTGCCGCCCTTGTGGCCCTGACCGTTGTGCTCGCTGTGCGGCGCGGCCTGACGCGGGAACACATCGTGAGCCTGGGTGGCAGCACTACCCGGAGCAGGCACCGGGCTCACATTCGGACCACGGGTGGCCGCCTGCAAGTCATCAGAAACCTCCTTGGCATCAGCAACGGCGGCCCCCGCGGTGCCCGAGAAGTTCTCGCCCGGGGCGAACATGTCACCAGAGGTCTGCGATGAGGTGTCGGCATCGGCGTGAGCAGGCGCCGAGATCGCCACCGCGATTCCGCCGAAAGCGGCGAATCCGAAGGTCAACAGAGCGGCTGCGCCGGCGATACGGTTCTTGATCATCGCAGTTCCTTTTCCTTGGAGCCACCTGGTGTGGCTGCTTGAGAAAAAGAATCCGACGAAGGCCTCAACGAAACCTCAACGCCGAGGCTCACGGCGAGAGAGAGGCGGTGGTTGTGGCGAGCGCCAATTCACGACCACCGCTGCTCGCTCGGGCCTGTCCAGGCTCGTGGTCGAGTACGTCCCACTTGAAGTTCAGCATGTTGGCGAGGTACACGACACCGGTCAGCAGCCTTGCAGCATCGTGATCATCGCGATGCCCAGCCCGAGCTGGAGAACGGTGGCCGGAATCGGCGTGCTCGTACGTGGATTCACGCGCTTGAGGACACGGTGTGTGCATGTCGGTGATCGAGACGGTAAGCGCGACAACGAGCACGACCACGATCGCCAGCTCCACACCGACAGCCAACGAGTTGAGCCGGCCGACGACCTTCGTCGACATGATCACGATGACGCCCTGGATCACCAGCAGCGCGATCGTCATGCCGCGCGCTGCGCGCGTCACCCGTGGTCGGGCGCGATTTCGAAGGTGAAGCGGTAGCCGCCGATGCTGACGACGTCGCCGTCATTGAGGGTCGCGCTGCCACGGACCCGCTCGTTTGCGACCACGACGCCGTTGGCTGAACGCAGGTCGTTGATCACGAAACTGGCGCCGGTGTCGATGATCGTCGCGTGGTACCGGCTCACCTTCGGGTCGTCGATGATCACGCCGTTGTCGGCGCGGCGCCCGACGCCGGTGACCACGGTCTCGAGCGGATAGCAGCGGCCGGACACGTCGCGGAGTTGCGCTCGACTCGACGACGCGCCCATGTTCACGGCCGAGGTGTGACGTTCCAGGAGGGTGGCGACGTCTGATGCGTCGCTCTGCGCGATCTGTTGAATGTCGAGCGGCTCCTGGCGCAGGATCCGCTCGTGCAGTGCGCGCAGTTTCGGTCCCGGATCGATGCCGAGTTCCTCCGACAGCGTGGATCTCACCCGCCGGTAGGCGTCCAGCGCATCTGTCTGGCGGTCCGCGAAGTAGTAGGCCGTGATCAGCTGTGTCCACAGCGGTTCCCGATAGGGATGCTCACTGATCAGGTCTTCGAGCTGACCGATCACGGAATCGGCTCGGCCACAGGCGATCTCGGCCTCAGCGCGAAGGACGTGCGCAACCACCTTGTCTTCGACGAGCGCGGCGGCGAACGGCTCGACGAACCGGAATTCACGCAGATCGTCGAAGACCGGGCCGCGCCACTGCGCCAGTGCGGCCGACAGTCGGTCGCTGGCCAGCCCGAACCGGCCTGCAGCGGCCGCCTGCACGCCGGCCGCCTTCTCCGTGTTGAATCGGCCGATGTCGCAGGCCGCGTCGGGCACGTTGAGTTGATAACCGGGCCGGGCGCTGGCCAGTACCGTCTTGGGATCGACCCCCGCTGAGCCGAGAACCTTACGCAGGTTGGCGATGTAGACGTGGAGGTTGTGTATCGCGTCGGCTTGCGGTGCGTCCTCGTCCCAGATCGCGTTGATGATGGAATCCCGCGGAACGGGATGATTGCGGTTGATCAACAGCAGCCCCAGCACCGCACACTGCTTGGGCGTGCCCAGCGGCACCGTCTCGCGGTTCACGCGCACCCGCAAGGGCCCCAGCAGACCGAAGTCGAGGGCCTGCGATACAGCCGAACTCATTGCTTGTCGACCCGCAGTTCCACCACCGGACTGACGCCGGTATCGGTGACGTAGACGTTGCCTGCTCCGTCGACCGCCACGCCCTGAGGATCATTGAGGCCGGTGAAAGGCAGGGGAACCGCAGCCCTGGCTCCCGGCCGGAGCTTGAAGACGCTGGCATTGCCCCGGTCGCTGACGTAGATGTTGCCTTCGGCGTCGACGGCCACCCCTTGAGCATCGTCGACGCCGGAGAACGGCAGCGGCGTCGCTTTCGTCGCGCCTGCGGCCAACTGAAGCACCCGATTGTTGTAACCATCGGTGACGATGAGGCCTCCTGCGGCATCCACCGCCACCCCGCGAGGGTCGTTGAGGTCCGAGATCGGCAGCGGGGTTGCGGTGGGTGCGCCCGCTTTCAAATACAGCACCCGGTCGTTACCCCGGTCGATCACGTAGAGGTCGCCGGTCGCGCTGACTGCCACGCCGCGCGGATCGTTGAGGCCGGTGAACGGGAGCGGGATTGCCGCAGGAGCATCCTTGGGCAGCCACAGCACCCGGTCATGGGCCGAGTCGGTGACGTAGACATCGCCCTTCTCATCCACCGCCACGTCGCGCGGATTCTTGAGGTCGTCGAACGGCAACGGCGTGGCGGCCGACGCGCCCGGCGGCAGGAACAACACCCGATCGGTACCGATGTCGGTGACGTAGGCGCAGCCGTCGGAGTCGACGGCCACCCCGGTCGCCAGGCGCACATCGGTGAACGGCAGCGGAACCTGCAGTGAGTAACCCTGGCCGTCGACGGCGACGGCGGTTTCGCCGACGTCAGCCTTGTCTGAGGACAGCCGGTTGACGACGACGACGACGCCCGCGATGGCGACCACCACAGCTACCGCCGCCGCGATCATTGTCGCCTTGCGCGACAGCCTGTTTCGTCGGCCGGGGTGTGTGTCCACCGGGGCCGTGGCATCGGCCGCGGGATCGCCGACGGCAGCACGCGCCGCCGCGGCAAGCTCCTGAACGGTCTGGTAGCGATCGTCGGGATTCTTGGCCATCCCCTTGGCGATGACCGCATCGAAAGCGACCGGCACCTCGGCGTTGCGCATGCTGGGTTGCGGCGGCGGAGTGTGCAGATGATGCGCGATCAGACCCTGCATGCCCATGTCGCTGGTGAACGGTGGCTCACCGGTCAGGCACTCATACAGCACACAAGCCAACGCGTACACGTCGACCCGAGAGTGCGTCTTGACCGCGGCGCCGATCGCCTCCGGGGCCATGTACGCCGCGGTTCCGATGGTTTCGCCCGCCTTGGTCAGCGTCCGGTCGTCGGATGCATGGGCGATCCCGAAGTCGATCAGGTAGGTGAAGTCGTTGTCGGCCACCAGGATGTTGGAGGGTTTGACATCGCGGTGCACCAGGCCGACGTCGTGCGCCGCCTGCAGCGCGCCGGCAACCTGAACGACGATCGCCACCGCCCGACGCGGTGGCAGCGGCCCCTTTTTGATCAACGTACGCAGGTCGGTGCCGTCGACAAGCCGCATGTTGAGGTAGAGCCGGCCGTCGATGTCGCCGAAGTCGTGGATCGGAATCACATGCGGCTCGGTCAGCTGCGCCACGGCTTGGCACTCCCGCTGGAACCGCTCGCGTGGCTCGTCGTCATCGGCTGAGTGCTCGGGCAGGACCTTCAACGCCACCACTCGGTTGGTCTGGGTGTCGCGCGCCCGCCACACCTGCCCCATGCCGCCTGCGCCGAGCAGTGACAGCAGCTCGTAGCGTCCGAACTCCGACACGGACCGCGGCCTTTGCGTTGCGTCGTCCCCGCCCACGACCGTGTCATCCACGGCAAACGCCCGATGCAGATCGGTCGCCCGAATGTCTGGCGCTTTGCGGGCTGTCCCGATCCACGACCGCTAACTTACACACAATTCAATTTAAACAGGCCGAGTGTTTACCAGAGGGTCATTGAGGTTCTCTCTCGACGTTTTTCGTTGCCGAGGATCAGCCCAGCACAGGCTGATTTTCTTATCTGCAGACATCACAGGGTGGCAGGTGCAGGATTCGAACCTGCGTAGGCGTTAGCCGACGGATTTACAGTCCGCTCCCATTGGCCGCTCGGGCAACCTGCCTGGTGCGAGTAGCAAGGGTACAACGCGCAGGGCCCAGGAACGAAAACGGCTGATACCTGCTCTGCCGAGACCGACATAAAGGCGCGATCCACTCGCACTTCGGGGCCCAAGTGTCGGTTTGGGCGACGTGGGATAGTACGTACGAGCCCCAACGAGAGGAGATCGAATCCAATGGCGGATTCAAGCTTCGACGTCGTCAGCAAGGTCGACCGCCAAGAGGTCGACAACGCACTCAATCAGGCCGCCAAGGAGCTCTCCACCCGCTTCGACTTCCGCGGCACCGACACCTCGATCGCCTGGCAGGGCGAGGAGGCCATCACCATCACCTCCTCCACCGAGGAGCGGGTCAAGGCCGCCGTCGACGTCTTCAAGGAAAAACTCATCCGTCGTGACATCTCGATGAAGGCCTTCGACGCGGGCGAACCCCAGGCCTCCGGCAAGACCTACAAGGTCACCGGCGGCATCAAGCAGGGCATCGACAGCGACAACGCCAAGAAGATCACCAAGCTGATCCGCGACGAGGGGCCTAAGGGCGTCAAGGCGCAGATCCAGGGCGACGAGATCCGCGTCAGCTCCAAGAAGCGCGACGACCTGCAGGCCGTGATCGCCCTGCTGAA
This sequence comes from Actinomycetes bacterium, assembly GCA_023415515.1. GTDB lineage: Bacteria > Actinomycetota > Actinomycetes > Mycobacteriales > Mycobacteriaceae > Mycobacterium. Next base: position 2,949 of record JAEZKH010000398.1, on the reverse strand, counting down.
AAAGGCCGACCTCGAGGTCGCGCTGCAGTTCGTGAACTACCGCTGAGTCAGCTGATCGGTGATGTCGATCCCCGCGCTGTCGGCGCGGTGATCGTTGGTGTTACGGCACTCCCCTGACAACCGGATCGTGCCGCGCTCCCTGTTGTACATATCCCCGCCTGCGATCGAGGCGCGGACCTCGTTGGTGTGCAGCAGGGTGCCGAAGGACCGGTCCCCCGGCGCCGGGCCGTCGGCCCAACCGTGCGACACCATCATCTTCACGATCTGTTCGAGGTAGCGATCCTCGTCGACGCCTTTTGGCAGCAGGAAGGACATCTGCACCTCGCCGTAATACAGCGCCTCGTCCTGTCCGCCGCACGCCACCCAGCCGAACCCGCCCGAGACATCCTGGAGCCGGTTGAGCACGACGAACTCCCGTGCAGGCAAGATCACCTGCTGCATCGACGCGGGATCGGGCATGGGCACCATCGGCGGTTCCGACGAATCCGTGCGTGCACCTCCCGACATCGTCGAGAAGCAACCCGCCGTCAGCACAGCGACGCCGACCAGCGCGCACATCAGCCAGCGAGCCCGGGGGACTATCGCACGACCACCTGGTCGGTCACGTTGACGCTTGCGGCATCGCGGTGATCGTTCATATTGCGACACTCACCGAAGATATGGACGTAGCCGTCCTCCTTCGCAACCGGGTTCTGGCCGATGACTGCGAACACGGCATCGGTGTGGATGACGGTGCCGAACGGGTTCTTGCCCGGCGGCGGCCCGTCGTACCAGCCAACGCCGGTTCGCACCATGGTGTCGGCGAGCTGCTTGAAGTACGTCTTCGGATCGATGCCGTCGGGGATCCGGAAGCCCATGTCGACCCTGCCCCGGTACGGCGGCTCCCCCTGGTCGTTGCACGCCTCGTAGTCGAAGCCCGCGCTCACCTCCTGCAGCGCGGCGACGGTCGCGATGGCCTTGGCGGAATCCACCACCTGCTTCATCGTGTCCTGATCTGACAGTGTCTCCGCGGGTCCGGGCGGCGGGCGCGTCGACGACGTTTCGTTGTCGTGTGACGACATCGAGCATCCTCCCAACAGGACAGCGACGGCGAAGGCCGCCGCACCGAGCCGAATTCGATTAGAACGCATGGTCTTTGGTCACTGACTCCGGGGGTCGATCGCCTTCCGGGTCGATGAACGCGGGCGAACCCGGTATGTCGAAGCCTACGGGCGGCAGCGGGATCCTCGTCCCGAACGGCAGGTCGATGCCGCTGGGCAGGTCGACGTGCGGCTGGCGGCGACCCTCGGCCAACAGGCCCTCGCCCGCCAGGTTGCCGCTCTCGCCGGTGGCGATGTAGGTCATCGCGCGTAACGACTCACTGCCCAGATCGTAGTAGTGCGAGTGGTCGTTCTTGTCGAGGCCGTCGCGACCGGCCACCTCGGCGTCGAACCGGACGGACCCGAACTGGTCGCCGGCCGGATCCAGACCGAGACCCGCGTCGAGCCCCACCGGATATCCCAACTCGCGGTTGAGCCAGTCGTGCGCGTACTCCGGCGCCGTGCCGATGTAACTGACCGGGTCCGTCGACGCAGACCCGACGTACACCTTGCCGCCGTCGAGATGGAAGTCGGCGGCGTTTCGCGCCAGATCCGTTCCAGGACAACCCAACAGAACGGCATCGTTGGCGTGCATGCCGGATCGGGCGAACCCGTCGGCCACCGTCGTCGACCCGTAGGAGTGTCCGATCACCGTGACATGCTGCTGTGGATCCTGATGCGTGGTCCACAACCCGTTGACGTCGGCGGCCAACAGGTCGCCGCCGGTGCGTGCGAGATCCGGATTCGCCACCCGGGGATCGCCGAAGCCGTCCGGTGCGTCGTAGCCCATCCATGAGATCACCGCATGGGTGCTGTTCGGGTCGGCGGCGTTTGACTCGTCCCACAGATGGATGGCGTCGTCGTGGCCGTCGCTGAGCCAGCCGCCGCGCACGCTGCTGCCGGTGCCAGGCACGATGACCGAGGTGTTGTCGGCGTAGTCCGGGTTTCCGATGGCAATCGCAGCGCGGCCCTGGCCGTTGTCGGCCAGCGGCTCGTACTTCCACAGCATGACAGGCCGCTGCCGGGACGGGTCCGGGTCGCTGCCGCGCTGGTGAGCCAGGCCCTCGCGGACCTTGACCGCGTTCTGGTAACGCGCGGCATCGTCGGCGGACAGCCCGTAGAAGCCCGGGTTGGCCAGCACCTGATCGACGGGTACGCCATGGCGCGTCGCGACGTCGGCGACGCGGTCGAGGTCGTCGGTGAGAACCTGCTGGTTGATCGCGTCGCGCGCAGCTGCGGGAATTCCGTTGAGGTTTCCCAGTTCTGCGGGGTGTTCTGCGATCAGCCGCTCGCGGTCCTTCTGGCTCAACGACTTCCACCACTGTTTGACGTCCTCGGCGCCGGCACCGGGCGGCGGCAACGGTATCGGCCGCGCCTCCGGCGGGACATCGACGACGTCGTCGGCGCTGTCCATCGCCGCCGCGAGTTGCTGGTCGACGGAATCTGCTTGCTGCAGAATCTGTTTCAGCGCGTCCTGCAGCACCTTGGCGTTGTTCCAGTCGTTCGGCAGCCCACGGCTTCCCGCGCCGGGGACCACGAAGCCCGATACCGGATCGACGACCATGCCGAGAGCACGGGCCGTGTCGAGCACCCGATTGAGGTTGTCCTTGACGATCTCGACGTTGACCGCGGCCGCATCTGCCGCCCTGGCTGCGGCCGTCGCCGCGTCGGCATCGCGCAGCAGCGCCTGCCTGCTCTGCTCGATCGCCTGTTTGGCCTGCTCGGAGCCGGGCCCGGTCCAATCGGGAAGCCGCGGCAGGCCGTCGGCCGTGTCGGTCGAGAGCCTCGCGCGCCTGCGTGCGGCCTCACCGACGGCGCGTACCGCCCCCGCGTCCCACCGCTGCACGTCGGCGATCGTCAGCGCCATGGG
>JAEZKH010000203.1 GCA_023415515.1 Actinomycetes bacterium | reverse complement strand
GAGGAACACGTAGCGGCCATAGCGCAGCACCAGCGGACGGCCGCCGAAGTGCCCGATCGCGTAGCCGATGTTGTCGCCGACCACCGCGGCCACGATGCCGCACGCCAGCACGGCAGCCAGACTGAGTTGTCCGGACGCCGCGTACACCCCGGCCACGATCAGGATCGTCTGGCCGGGCGCAGGGATGCCGAATCCCTCGACGCCGACCAGCCCCAGAACGGCGAGGTAGCCGTAGTGGTCCAGTATCGGAGCCAGGGACTGAAGAACTCCGGGCAGCTGCGCGGCCATCGAAGCAGCGTTCCCACTCGCGGGCGTTTCGATCGCTGACCGGCGGGGCAATTCTTGCCCCATGGCCGACATCATCGATCTCGTTTACGCCGACCATGACTGGTTGAGACGCCAATTCTTCCGGCTCGACGACGCCAGATCCGACGACGAGCTGGCAGCGATCTGGAAGACGCTCAGCGACCGCCTCGACGCTCACGCGGATGCCGAGGAGACCGTCTTCTACCCAGCCCTGCTCAAGCACGGCGGTGACGACGACCCCGGCAATCCCGAAGGTGACCCGGAGGACGAGACCGAAGACGCCATCACCGACCACAACGCGATCCGCGACGCGGTGCGGGAGTCGCGCAAGCACCGCCCGGGCACGAAGGCCTGGTTCGAGGCAGTGTTCAAGGCGCGGGAGGAGAACGGCGAACACCTCGACGAGGAAGAGCGCGAGGCCATGCCGGACTTCATCAAGAGCGCGACCCTGGAACTGCGCCACGAGCTGGGCATGAAATGGCTGCAGTTCTACGCCGAACGTGAGTCGATCGACGGTGTCGACACCGAAGACAAAGACGCTGACGCCTACATCGAGGAGCATTCATGACCGGCGGCAACGCGCGTATCGACGACGTCGCGCCGGGCGACGTCATTGCGCTCGACTCTGGTGGCCAGGCCTACAAGCTGGTCCACAAAGAGACCACGGAGTCGGGCTTCCTGATCACCTTCGAAGGCGACGACGGCGAAACGTTCGATCTCGAACTGGCCGCAGGCACCACGGTCAAGCGGTCGCTGGAATCGAAGTGGGAGTCGTCGCAGAGCCCGACCCCGCACTCGGCGAATTGATGGAGACCGTCGAATACGCACCGGGGCGCTGGGCCGACGTGTTCGGCGGACCTCCGGACCCCGTCGCCCTGCTCTGGCACGGCACCCAGACCGACTCCCGCGCAGCGGTGCGCGGGCTCGCCGAGGCGATCGGCGGCCACGGGATCTGTGTGGTCGCGCCGGACTGGAATTCGCACGCCGCCGACCGTGGCCGCGCGGACCTGCTGGGATCGGTGCGATTCGCGCAGGCCCGGGCCGGGGGCCATGGCCTCATCGTTATTGGTTGGTCGTTGGGTGGAGCGGCCGCAGCCGGTCTGACGTTGCGCGCCCCAGAATTTGTGTCGGTGGCACAGCCGATCTGCCTCGGCGGCGCCTTCATGGCCGACGATCCGATCTCGGGCCGTCCGGTCCTCGACCGCGTCGCCGACGGCGCTGCGCGGGCACCGTTCACGCTGTTGTCCGGCAGCGCCGACGACGTCGTCCCGACCTCGGTCTCCTCCGAATTCGCCGCAGCGCTGCGCGGGATCGACTGGCCGGTGGAAGTCGTCGAGCTCGACGCCGACCACGGCTCGATCGCCGGCGCCCGGTACGACCCCGACCTCGACCGCTACGAACCTGCCGACGAACCGGCGACCCGCGCGGTGGTGGACCGGGTCGCCGCTCGCGTTCGCGACGTCGGCGCGTTTCCGTTCGCTCAGCGGCGGTTTTCGCGCCGAAATCACTAGAAAAAGAACGGCAGGGCGCGCTTACGCGCCAGCGCGTCCATCCCGCGCTGGATGCTGTCCTGCACCTGCCGGTGTACCTGCTCGACGTAATCGTCATCCTCGGCGCGGGCAGGGTCGTGGTCGACCTCGATCGCGGGCATCAGCCGGGTACGGATCTTCGCGGGCAGCGGCACCTGCGGCAGCGCCGCAGGCGCGATCCCCCACGGCAACGACACCGCGAGCGGAAACACCTTGAGCCGCAACAGCTTGTCCAGTCGCAGGGTGCGGGAGAGGCGGTCCCCGCGAATCAGCACCGGCATCGCGTCCGCGCCGCCGACCGTCGCGATCGGCACGATCGGCACACCGGCGCGGATCGCCATCCGCACGTAGCCTTTCCGCCCGGCCAGGTTGGCCACATCGCGCTCGTTCCACGGCCGCAACGAGTCCACCTCACCACCGGGCCACACCGCCACGTCGTGGCCTTCGGCCAGCGCGGTGGCCATCGAGTCGGGCGCGGCGGGCAACACCCCCATCGCGCGAAAGTATCGACCGATCACCGGCATCGCCATCAATGCGTCGTGGGCGGTGCCGTGCAGTGTCCGGTCCTGGCCGAACCGGCGCCACCACTGCACCCCGACGGTCCAGGCGTCCCACACGAATGGGGCGCCCGAATGGATTCCCACCAGCAACGCTGGCGGGTCGGGCACGTTCTCCCAGCCGTCGAACTCCATCCGGAACCAGTGATCCACCAGGAAGTTCCACAGGTACTTCTGGCGCTGCATGGTCGCCTCGTCCTGCCCGCTCAGGTCCCATTGCCCGGACCGCTCGCCCAGCCAGCCGCTGATGCCGCCGTCAGCTTGCTCGGCACGCCGCTGCGCCATCTTGCGGCGGGCCTGGTCAGCGTGCTGCTCCGCTTGCCTGCGGACGGCGGCGGGGCGGGAATCGGCGTTGGTCATGCCGCCGGAGTACCCCCATGGTGGGCTGCGTCACACCCGTCCGGCGCCCTCGGATCGCTCAGCACCCTGCGCGGGCAGCATCTTGAGGCCGACGGCCGCCGCGATAATGCCGCCCAGACACACCAGCTTGGCCGGCGACGCCGACTCTGCGCCGGTGACGATCCCGTAGCCCACGGTCAATGCCGCACCAAGCCCGGTCCAGGTGGCGTAGGCGGTGCCGATCGCGATCGACCGCGTCGCCCCGGCCAGCCCGATCATGCTGAGGATTAGTGCCACCACGAACACCGTGGTGGCGGTGGGATTCGTGAAGTTGTCGCTGCGTCCCAGCGCAGTGGCCCACACCGCTTCGCAGACCGCGCTGACCAGCAAGAGCAGCCATGCCATGGCTAACTCACCACCTTGAGTCCGATGACCGAGCCGACGAGCAGCGTCAGCATCAGCACCCGCCCCGCGGTCGCGGCCTCCTGCCGCCGGACCATCGCCCACACCACGGTGAGCGACGCTCCGATACCGACCCACGCCGCGTAAGCCGTACCGGCCGGCAACGTATCCATGGCCAGTGCCAGACCGACCAGGCTGCCGATGAAGGCGACGACACAGATGGCTGTCGGCAAATGGCGGCGGAATCCCTTCGACTCCCCCAGCGCGACCGCCCAGACGGCTTCGAGCACCCCGGAGACCACCAGAATTACCCAGGCCATGACGAGACTCCTCCTGCGAGTCAGTCTTGTCGTGGGCGGGTACTGCTCCCTCGTCCGCCAACTCCTGAAATCGGAGTTGCAGCAACCAGTTTAGCTGAGCGGTTCGATGGGGTCACCCTGCGTGGGTATCGTTCGAATCAATGCAGCCCACGGGACGGAGCCCGCAATGAGATCGAGTGCTGCCGACAATGTGCATGCCCCGCTGGTCGACCTTCCCGACGATGGCTACGTCTATTCGACGGCATGGAAGATGCTGACCAGCGACATCGACCGGCATCAGCAGCTCCGCCTGGATGGAGTCGCCCGCTACATCCAGGAAGTCGGCGCCGAGCAGCTGATCGACGCCGGGTTCGAACAGACGCACCCGCACTGGATCGTCCAGCGCACGGTCATAGACGTCATCGCGCCGATGACATGGCCTGCGGACATCACGTTCCACCGGTGGTGTTCGGCCATCTCCCTTCGGTGGTGCACGATGCGGGTCCGGTTGGACAGCCCGGACGGCGGCCGCATCGACACAGAGGGCTTCTGGATCAACATGAACAAGGAGACGCTGACGCCCTCGTTGATGGCCGACACGTTCTTCGATCGGCTCGCCACCACCACCGACGAGCATCGCCTCAAATGGCGGGCTTGGCTTCCCGGCGCCGTCCCGCCGGACGCCGCCAGTCTTGCTTTTGCCCTGCGCGACACCGACATCGACATCTTCGAGCATGTGACCAATACCGTGTACTGGCACGGCATTCACGAGGTGACCGCCCGATATCCGCACATCGCCACCGCACCGTACC
>JAEZKH010000326.1 GCA_023415515.1 Actinomycetes bacterium | reverse complement strand
CCTGGTTGCCCGGCCGGCCGTAGCCGTCGAACGGAACTCCGATCAGGTCGATCTCGGCGATTGCAATGCTCCTCGCGTCCGCGTCGACGACCAACCGCCCTATCCTTCGGTGATCTGAGCGCTGTCGCATCTCCCGGTCGGCAGCACACCGCGGTCGCCGTCGATGATCACCCCCGAACATAGGTCGTCTAGGGCGTCGCGCCCACGAAAATCTCGTTCTTTGCGCTGTTCGGCGAGGATCGTCCGGCCCTCTTCGGTCCACTGGTAGCGGTGCGGGCCTCGGTTTCTCCGGCGCGCGGCCCCGACCACCTCGTCGGCGGACAGCCGCCCGACGTCGATCACACGAGTTCGATGACCTCGGCGATGCTGGCCAGCGTGCGGCTGGGCCGGAACGGATACCGCTCCATCTCGTCTCGGGTCGTCGACCCGGTCAGCACGAGGATCGTCTCCAGCCCCGCCTCGATGCCTGCCACGACATCGGTGTCCATCCGGTCGCCGATCATGCACGTGTTCTCAGAATGCGCCTCGATCCGGTTGAGCGCGCTGCGGAACATCATCGGGTTGGGCTTGCCGACGAAGTACGGCTCACGGCCGGTGGCCCTGGTGATCATCGCCGCGACCGAGCCGGTCGCGGGTAGTGGCCCCTCCGCCGACGGGCCGGTCACGTCCGGGTTGGTCGCAATGAACCGCGCCCCGCCGAGGATCAGGCGGACGGCTTTGGTGATCGCCTCGAACGAGTAGGTCCTGGTCTCGCCGAGGACGACGAAGTCGGGCTCGGTGTCGGTCAGCGTGTAGCCGACCTCGTGCAGCGCCGTCGTCAGACCGGCCTCGCCGATCACGTAGGCCGAGCCGCCCGGCAGCTGGTCACCGAGGAAGTCGGCGGTCGCCAGCGCGGATGTCCAGATCGCCGACTCGGGCACCGATAGCCCCGAGCGCGCCAACCGCGCGGCGAGGTCGCGCGGGGTGAAGATCGAATTGTTGGTCAGGACGAGGAAGGGCCTCTTCTTCTCGACCAGCCGTTGCAGAAAATCGGCGGCGCCGGGCAGCGCGTGCTCTTCGCGGACCAGGACGCCGTCCATGTCGGTCAGCCAGCACTGGGGCTTGGATCGCACGCTTTAGTCTCCCAATTCCGTCCGGCCGGACACCTGGTTCACGACAATGGTGGTTACCCGGCAACGAAACGTTGACACTGCCGCCCCGGTGCGGAGGTGGGTGCCCATGTCAACTGAACATCATGCCGTCGATCTGCGGCGCGAGCGACTGATGATGCGCGCCTTCCAGAGCCCCGTGACGGGTCCGCTGCTGCGCAGGTTCGCCAACCCGCACGACGTCATCGAAGCCGGGATGGCGTTCTGGTCGTCGCGCCTGATCCTGGTCGCCGTCCAACGCGGCGTCTTCACCCTGCTGGCGCGGGAACCGCTGTCGGCACAACAGCTCACCGAGCGACTGGGCTGGCATCCACGCGCCGCCACCACCGCGCTCGACGCCCTGGTGGCACGAGGCCTGCTCCGCCGCGACAACGGGGGCCGCTACAGGAACACCGTTCGCACGTCGATGTTCTTGGACCGGGCCAAGTCGACCTACATCGGCGGCTTGATGGAGCTCTCGAGCACCCGGCTCTACGACTTGTGGTCCGGGCTTGACGATCTCCTGGCGACCGGTGTCCCAGCGGCAGCCGAAGAACGGGACGGCAACGAGTTCTTCGACATCCTGTACCGAGATCCGTTGGCGTTGAGAACTTTTCTGTCAGGAATGACGGGCATCTCCACCGGCGAGGCCACGTTGTTGGCCGCCCGCTTCCCGTGGCGGCGTTTCGCGACGTTCGCCGACATGGGATGCGCGCAGGGCGCGCTGCCGGTTCGGGTCGCGCTCACCCACCGCCATCTTCGGGGCACCGGCTTCGACCTGCCGGTCGTCGAGCCGATCTTCACCGGCTACGTGAAGTCGTTCGGCCTGGCCGACCGCCTTGGTTTCGCGCCGGGCGACTTCTTCACCGACCCGCTTCCGCATGCCGACGTGCTGTCTTTCGGCCACGTGTTCCACGGACAGGGTCCCGAGAAGCGGCGCGAACTGGTGTGCAGGGCGCGCGAGACACTGCCCACCGGAGGCGCCCTGATCATCTACGACGCGATGCCGATGCCGGGCCGGTCGAAGAATCGCTTCCACAGCCTCTTGTCGAGCCTCAACATCATGCTCGAGACCCGCGACGGTTATGAGGCGACCACCTCCGACTGCGCGGACATGTTGCGAAGCAACGGTTTCGGCGACATCAAGGTTCGTCATCTGGTGGGGCCGACGTCCATGGTGTACGGCTTCAAACAGTGATCCGAAAGCGCGGGTGGACATATTCCATACTCGTGGTAGGTTATTACCTACTCACGGTATGTTTCTGTCTGCGATCGGAGTTCTCATGTCCCCAGGCGCCACTGCGGCCCTCGACGTCAAAGCGATCTCGGAGCGATATCTCGCGGCCTGGGCGCGGCGCGATCCCGACGCGATCGTCGCCATGCACACCCTCGACACACGGTTCTGGACCCATAGCGGCGGCGAGCCGGTCATCGGCCGCGATGCTGTTCGCACCGTCTTCGGCCAGCTGTTCGAGGTGTTCCCCGACTTCTCGTTCGAGACGTACCGGGTGTTCTACGGAGACGACCACTGGGTGCTCGACTGGGCGCTGATATCCGGTGCCATTCGGTTCGACTGCCTCGATGTCGTCGTCGTGTCGCCCGACGGACTCGTGGCGCGCAAGGACACGTTCATCGACGGCGTCCAGCTGCAGACCGCGATGGAGGCGGCGAGCCGATGAGCGTCATCACCACCACGACACCTGCAGACCAGCTGCCCGCGTTCGACCGGCTGCCCGCCGAGCACCTGTTCGACATGCACGTCGAACTCGAACCCGCACAGCTGATTTCCACCACCTTCGGCACCAGGATGACATTCATCACCAGAGGCGGTGTGATCGACGGACCGCGCCTGCGCGGCGAACTGCTGCCCGGCGGGGGCGACTGGCTGTTGGTCGGAACCGACCTGATCGGCAGGATCGACGTCCGCGCGACGCTGCGCACCCACGACGATGCGCTGATCCACTACGAGACCCGGGGCGTCATCAAGATTCCCGCGGACGGCCCGGCCCGCTTGGCCGCGGGCGAAGTGCTGCCATTCGACGAAACCTATGTGCGGACAACGCCGAAGTTCGAGACCGGCGACGAGCGCTACGTATGGCTCAACGAGATCGTGTCCGTCGGCTACAACGTGCTGTCGCCGAATCACATCGACTACCGCATCTACCGGATCGTCTAGTCGCGCTGGAGCACGCGGTGTTGGACAGCCGTTATCGTGAGTTCGTGCCGACCAAGCAGGCGAGACGAACCCAGGCGGAGCGCACCGAGGCGACGGTCAGCGCCCTCGTAGACGCAGCGCGCGAACTGTTCGCCAGGGACGGCTACGCGGCGACCTCTCTGGACGCTGTGGCAGCGAAGGCGCGTGTCACCAAAGGCGCTGTCTACCACCATTTCCAAGGCAAGAAGCAGCTGTTCGAGGCGGTGTTCGCGCGCGAAGTCGACCGGCTGTGCGCGACCATGCCCGCCGTCTACGCCGCCAAGCGCGATCCATGGGACGCCTTCGAGGCGTGCTGTCGGGCATTTCTCGAGGAATGCCTCGAGCCGGGACTGCAGCGGATCATGCTCCTCGACGCATCGGTCGCCCTCGGGTGGGAAGGTGTGCGCCGCCTCGAGGCCCCGTTCATGGAGTTGATGGAGGCGGCGATCGAGCGGGCCGTCGAGGAGGGCCGCATCGCGCCACGGCCACCCGAACCCCTTGCAGTCTTCCTCTACGGCGCACTGTGCGAGACGGCGATGAACGTCGCGCGGGCCGACAACCAGAAGTCCGCCCAGCGCAGGGCGTTGGCCGAACTCGGAGACGTGCTGAAGGGTCTGCGAACCGGCTGAGAGCTTCCTCACCAATCCGACGCGGATGAACCTCCCGCCGGGGTGAACCGTGTCATGAACGATGTCATCTTCACGCTCGTTCTCTATGTCGTCCTCGACGGCCAGCGCGCAGGGCGGCCCCCGACCGCTGGTACTCCTGCATCCGCTGGGTTCGACGGGAGCGATGTCGTGGGGCTCTGTCGCCGAATCGCTTCGGGGCGCGGGACACCGCGTCGCGGCACCGGATCTGCCCGGGCACGGCGCCCGTCGCGACACGCCGTTCACCTGGGAGCACGCCGAGAAGACCATTCGCGCTGCCGCCGAGAGTCTTTCGCCCGACAGGCCGATCCTCGTCGGCCACTCTCTCGGGGCCGCGGCCGCGATGCACGCCGCCCAGCGCACGCCCGACGACTTCGCCGGCCTGATCCTCAGCGGCGCGGGAGCGTGCTGGCAAGACCGGAACATCCGGATCGGACTGACGGTGGCGGCGGCCGTCGGCGCGCTGTCCGCATCGGTCGGCCGGCGCGAACTACTCGCCCACGCGGCAGGGGTGCGCGGCCGCCAGATCGTGACCGCAGCCCGTGGCGCCGATGTCGCGCCGGCCCAACTCTTCCGCGCCGCAACGATGTTGATGCGGTTCGACGTGCGCAACACGCCACCGCCGCCCGTTCCGTGCGCTGTGATCGTGCTCACTGCCGACCGCCGGATGCCCCCGGGGTTGCAGCGTGGCCTCGTCAGGCACCTGTGCGCCCCGCACGTCGACGTCCGTGGGGACCACGACGCACCGGTGCGCCACGCGTCGGAGTTCAGCGACGGCGTCAGAACCGCGCTCGCGCTGCTCGCCCTCGAGGACGGAAAAGCGACATGGAGAACTCGATGACTGGGCGCACTTGCACCCACCGCGAGGCGGTGGTGATCGGTGCCGGACCTGCCGGCCTCGCCGTCGCCCGTGAACTCGGGCACAAACACGGGGTTGCCGCTGTCGTCGTCGACCGTGCGTCGGCGCCTGCGATCTCATGGCGTACCCGGTATGACAACTTCCGCCTGAACACCACGGGCTTTCTCTCGCATCTTCCCGGCCAGCGGATCCCGCTCAGCGCGGGCCGATGGCCGACGCGCGAGGACATGGTGTCCTATTTCGACAATTACGTCGCAACCCAGAACATCGATGTCGAATTAAGCTGTGCCGTCGATGAAATCACCCGCATCGAGGAAGGCTGGCAGCTCGAGACGTCATCGGGGCCGATCCGAAGTCGGGCGGTGATTCTGGCCACCGGCAATTACCGGACCCCCGTCATCCCGCCGTGGCCGGGCCGCAGTGAGTTCACCGGCGAGGTCATCCACTCCGCGGACTTCGAGAACGCCTGGCCCTTCCGCAATCGCGACGTCCTCGTGGTCGGCGCAGGCAACTCGGCCGCCGACATCGCCGTCGGGCTCGCCGACAACGGGGCGCGCCGGGTGTGGCTTGCTGTCCGCACCCCGCCGCACCTTGTGCGGCGCGCTCTCGGGCCGCTTCCCTCCGACATTCTGCTCGAGCTTTTCGCCTGGGCGCCGGCACGGGCGGTAGATCCGATAATCGGCGTCTCCGAACGACTGATGTGGGGTGATCTGTCGGCCTACGGTTTCCACCGGCCCCCGGCGGGGCTCAAGGCGACCGTCGAACGGACAGGGCGGATCCCGACCCTTGCCGACGAACTGATCCGCGTGGTGCGCGCGGGCCGCGTCGAGGTCGTGCCCGCTGTCGAGGCCCTGGAAGCCCGGCAGGTGGTGCTGGCCGACGGCGGCAAGCTGTCGCCAGAGGTCATCGTCGCCGCGACCGGTTTCCGCGCCGACCTGGACGGCCTCGTCGGTCGACTCGGCCTCCTCGACGCAGGCGGCAAACCACCCGGCGGATTCGCCTCACACCTCGGTGACGGCATGTTCGCGATCGGCTACGGCATCCCCCCGAACGGCCCGCTTCGCGCCATTCGCCGCGCGGCCACGCCACTTGCCGGTGCCGTCGCCGATCACCTGGCCACGCCCTGCGTCGGCACTGGGCGAGCAGGTCGCACAGACCGTAGCGCCTGAGCACCCTCTGTGATGTGAGCCACTACGGGTGAACGAACCGCGCTGAACGGTCGTCACAAGGGATAGCCGGGCCACCGGCCGGTCCCCCATCGGGACTGGAATCGTGAAATGCAAGGAAGATCAATGGTTCTGACACCTTCCCGGGAACTGCAGAAGATCTACCGTCGCGGCGCTCCCGGATACGAGGAAGCCCGCAGGGCGACTGTTTGGAACGGTCTGCTGCCCGACCGTTTCCCAGATGTGATCGTGCAGGCCCACGACACCGAGGACGTGGTCACGGCACTGCGTTTCGCGCGCGACAACGGCTTCAAGGTCGGCGTCCGCTCGGGTGGGCACAGCTGGGCGGCCAGCCATCTGCGCGACGGAGGCCTGCTGCTCGACGTCAGCCGCCTCGACAGTTGCACGGTCGACGTGGAGCACATGACCGCGGTGGTCGGGCCCGGCAAGAGCGCCAGCGACTTCGCCACCGAACTCGATGCGCAAGGGCTCTTCTTCCCCTCGGGCCACTGCGAGGGAATCCGTCTCGGCGGCTTCCTCCTCCAGGGCGGGTACGGATGGAACAGCCCCGCCATCGGCCTGGCGTGCGAGAGTGTGCTCGGACTCGATGTCGTCACCGCCGACGGCGAACAGATCTACTGCGACCCCGAACACCACCCCGACATGTACTGGGCCGCCCGCGGCGCGGGACCAGGTTTCTTCGGCGTGGTCACGTCGTTCCGACTGCGCATTCACCGACGCCCGGCGGTGGTGGGCACCTGCCTGCACATGTACCCGATCGAACTCGTCGACGAGGTGTACACGTGGGGACGTGACATCAGCTCGCAGATCGACAACCGGGTCGAACTGCAGATTCTCGCCACCCGCGCCAACCCGGCAGCCGGAATCGACCACCCCACCATCACGATCGCCTCGCCCGTCTTCGCCGAGTCGGAGGAGGAGGCGGCCAAAGCCCTTGCCCCGCTGGCTACCTGCCCGGTCGCGGACAAGGCGATGATCAGCGTGCCTTACCTGCCGACCACGCTGGCCAACTGGTACACCGCCGTGATGACCAACTACCCGGAGGGGTATCGCTACATCGCCGACAACATGTTCACGTCGGCATCGGCCGCTGAACTTCTGCCTGGCATCCGCCAGATCATCGAAACCATGCCGCCCCACCCGTCACATTTCATCTTCACCGGCTGGAACGCATCACCGGACCGGGCGGACAAGGTCTACGGCCTCGAGGACGAGATCTACATGGCGCTCTACACCGTTTGGAAGGATCCGGCCGACGACGCGAAGTACCGCGACTGGTCGGCCTCGAACATGGCGGCGATGTCGCACCTGGCGACCGGTATCGCGTTGGCCGACGAGAACCTCGGCAGGCGTCCCGCCCGTTTCATCACCGAGCCCAACATGGTGCGCCTTGCCGAGGTGCGAGCCGCATACGATCCGCAGGCGCGCTTTCACAGCTGGATGGGGCATGAAGGGAAATGACTGTGCCGCAACGCGGTTCGGGGCGAAGCCCCGCGGCGCGCAACCCAACACCTGACCCGCTTCGAATCCTCGTCGTGGGGG
>JAEZKH010000214.1 GCA_023415515.1 Actinomycetes bacterium | reverse complement strand
GGCCCCTGCTGTGGCCAGGGTGAAGATGGAGCGCAATTTCATGGTGAAACCCCTTGTCAACGCTTTTAGAAACTGAACGTTTAGTTCAACATTTCGAATGCGCGCAAGGTTCCGCTGCTGCGCGTGACCTCGGTCACCGGCTGGCGAGGCCGCGCAGGCCCGCGTCGACCAGTGCGTCCGCCGCCGCATCGGTCAGCGGTGCGTGACCCATCATCAGGCGGTACAGCGACGGCCCGATCAACAGGTCGATGGCAACGTCGGGATCGACGTCGCCACGGAGTTCCCCCCTCGCGACGCCTCGGCTGAGGATGGTTCGGAACAGTTCGCGGCGGGACGCGACCAGGTTGGTCCGAAGCTCCCGCTGGATCAGCGGATCGCTTTGAGCCTCGCCGATGAGTTGCGCGAAGACCCGCCCGCTCGGGCCGGTGTAGAAGTGCAGGAGACCCCGCACCACCGCGGTCAGATCGTCACGGGCTGAGCCGGTGTCCGGATCCGACGACTCCGCCATGAGCTCGGAGAGGAACGCGTCGAAGGCGACTGCGTACTTGTTGGGCCACCACTTGTAGATCGTCGCCTTGCTGGCGCCGCTGCGGCTGGCGATCTCCTCGGTGGTCATCGCCTTCAGGCCGACCTCGTGGAGCAACTGCGAGGTGGCGCGCAGCACCGCCGCGCGCGACTCCTGGCTGCGCGGCCTGCCTGGCCTGGCGCGCGGACGCGCATCGGCGACCTTGCTATCGGGGGCCACCGGCGGCTTCCCAACGGATAATGAACGACACGTTCACAATCTTTACTATTGACCATCCAGGCGGTAACGCAACTCGAGAGGCCGACATGTCGGGATTGGACGCACGCGAACGGTTCGCGGCGTCGCCCGTCGCGCAGCTCGCCACGGCGGGCGCCGACGGCGTGCCGCACGTGGTTCCCGTCGTCTTCGCAGTCAGCAACGACGTCATCTACACCGCGGTGGACGCAAAGCGGAAGTCCGGACACCGGCTCCGCAGGTTGGCCAACATCGAGGCCAACCCCGCGGTCAGCCTCATCGTCGACCACTACGACGACGACTGGTCCAGGCTCTGGTGGGTGCGGGCCGACGGAACCGCCGAGATCCACTACAGCGGCGAGAAAATGGCTGCCGGCTATTTCGAGTTGCGCCGCAAGTACGTCCAGTACGAGCGCATCGCGCTTGACGGGCCCGTCATCGCCGTCAGCGTGGCCCGCTGGTCGGGCTGGCAGGCCTGACCGCGCCGGTGATGTTCACCGCAGTCGGTGCCTTCGCGGAATAAACCTTTGCTGCCCGGTGTTTCGCGGGCCAGCCCAGCGGCCGCGCTGCCGCCCGATGCGCCGTCCGGTCACTGTGTGACGCGACGATTCCTGCCAACCGGGGATCAATTACTGCCAGTGGAAATTGAACTCCTGACCTCGCGGTTTATTTGATCAGTCGGATCGAAAGCTTGGCGCTCCGGCATTCCAACGCAGCCGGACCCCCTTGTCGGTTGCGCACAACAGAAAAGAAGAGGGCACCAAAGATGAAGAAGTTCGGATTAGCCACGATCGTCGCAAGCGGACTCGCCGCCGTGACCATCGGTCTCGCCGCGCCTGTTCTCGCCGCACCGACGGGCCCCGGCAACGCGCAGGAGACCATCAACGATCTGAAGGCCGACGGTTACAACGTCATCGTGAACCGGATCGGTGGCACACCGCTGGCGGACGCCACCGTCGTGGCCGTGCGTCCCGGCCAGACCTACTCGCGGACGGACTCCGGCAACCCCGGTGACAGCCTGGCGACCACCGTCACCAACAAGACGGTGTACGTCGACGTCAAGTGACCGGACGCGACGGACGAAAGGGGCACCCTTCGGGGTGCCCCTTCTTCGTTGGGTGATCATGGACCCCGTGCCCGCGTACTCCCTTCCGATCGTGCCGAGGTTCGCCGAGGTCGACCAGCAGAACGTCGTCTTCAACGCCCACTACCTCACCTGGTTCGACGAGGCGCTGACCGGCTACTTCGACCACCTCGGCGCCAGCTATCCCGACCTGATGTCGGCCGGCCTGGACATGCAGTTGGTGCACACCGAGATCGACTATTCGGCGCCGGTTCGGTGGCGCGACACGGTGCGGGTCGCGGTGGTCTGCGAGTCCGTCGGGACGACGAGCTTCACCATCGGCTTCTCGGTGCTGCGCTCACGCGCCGGCGCCGACGAGATCGAGGCCGTTCACGGGCGCAACATCTACGTCGTCGTATCGACCGACGACTGGGTCAAGCGGCCGGTTCCCGACACGCTGCGAACGGTGCTGTCGTGACCGAGAACGGCGGTGCGCTGCTGCGACAGTGGCGACAACGGCGCCGACGCAGCCAACTCGACCTTGCACTGGAGACCGGTATCTCCGCCCGCCATCTGAGCTTCGTCGAAACCGGCCGCTCGCGTCCGAGCCGGGGCCTGCTGCTCGCGCTCGCCGAACAGCTGGATGTGCCTCTACGCGAACGCAATGCGCTGATGTTGGCCTCCGGCTACGCGCCGATGTACGCGGAATCCGACCTCGACGGCGCGGCGGCCGCCAATGCCCGCGAAGCGATCGAGCGGCTGCTCACCGGCCATGAGCCCTACCCCGCGGTGCTGCTCGACCGGTGGGGTGACGTCGTGTTGACCAACCGCGCGGTCGGTGCGCTGCTCGACGGCGTCGACCCCGACCTGCTGTCGCCGCCGGTCAACACCTACCGGCTCGGCCTGCACCCGAAAGGCATGGTGTCGCGGATCCGCAACCCCGCCGACTGGACCGCACACCTCGGCCACCGGTTGACCAGGTTGGCCAGGCTCACCGGCGATGCGCGGCTGGCCGAACTGCTCGCCGAGATACGGACCTATCCGGGTGTCGCCGAAACGCTCGACGACCTCGTCGAACCGTCGGACTCGGAGTTGTTGCTGACACTCCACCTCGACCACCCCGCGGGCGAGTTACGCCTGCACAGCACCGTGACCAGCTTCGGCAGCCCGCACGACGTCACGCTGTCTGAGCTGACGATCGAGTCGTTCTTCCCCGCCGACGACTCGACTCGTCAACGCCTACAACAGCTTTGGGCAGGCTAGGCCTGCACGATCACCGGGTCGCCGACCCGCACCGTGTCGAAGTACCACGCGGCGTTGTCGGGGCTGAGGTTGATGCAACCGTGGCTCACGTTCGCGTACCCCTGCGAGCCGACCGACCACGGCGCGCTGTGCACGTAGACCCCACCCGAGGTGATGCGCACCGCATCGCTGACGGTGAGCTTGTAGCCCTCCGGGTCACTGAGCGGGATGCCGATGGTGCGCGAGTCCATCACCACCGTCTTCTCCTTCGACATCGCGGTGAATGTGCCCTTGGGAGTGGGGAACTTGGCCTTACCCATCGACGCCGGCATCTCACGGACCACCACGTCGTCGATCTTGACGGTGAACGTGTGCGCGTCGATGTCGGCGATACCGACCACGGCCGAACCGGTTTCGAAGCTCGTCGAGAACCCGCCCGCCGTCA
The DNA here is from genome assembly GCA_023415515.1 of Actinomycetes bacterium. Classification (GTDB taxonomy): domain Bacteria; phylum Actinomycetota; class Actinomycetes; order Mycobacteriales; family Mycobacteriaceae; genus Mycobacterium. The sequence continues at coordinate 11,555 of JAEZKH010000214.1, read as the reverse complement.
CCGAGATCGGGGAGTGCGCGGGCCAGAACCCGTCGGGGGTCCACTGCACGACCTGATTGCTCAGCCAGGTGAACGTCCCCGGGGGCGTCTTGTCCGACGTGATGTCGATCGACTGCTCGGCGCGGGCCCGATTGGTCACCGGCTCGCCGAACGTCACCTCGATAGGCGCCGCGACGCCGACCACGTCTCCCGTCGACGGCGACACCGCCGTGACGGTGAGATCGGACTTCGGCCCGGGTACTGCGGCAAGCCCGGCCGGCGCCGAACCGATCATGGCGACGGCCACCGCCCCCACCACGAGTACGTACCGAACAGCTCTGCGCAACGCATCTATCCCTTCGCCACTCCCGACCAGCAAAGGCCATTCTAGTTACCCATTCCGCGCAAGGCCGCCGCTTGGGCCGTCCGGCCACGTCAGGCGGGTCTTGCACTGTGTGGCGAATGGGGGAATCGTGGTCTACGTCACAGGCCCGATGAAGTGACCCGACGTGGAGGGACCGTCATGGCAGACAAGGCGAACACTTCCCAGGGCGCCGGAGCCGCCCCGACCGCGGACAGTCCGGCCGCCATCCGAAACGTGGTGCTGATCGGCCCGTCGGGTGGCGGCAAGACCACCCTCGTCGAAGCCCTGCTCGTCGCGACAGGGGTGCTCTCGAGACCGGGATCCGTGGTGGACGGCACGACGGTCTGCGACTGCGATGACGCCGAAATCGCCCAGCAACGGTCCGTCGGACTTGCGCTCGCCCCGCTCTCCCACAACGGCGTCAAGGTGAACCTCATCGACACACCCGGGTACGCCGATTTCGTCGGTGAACTCCGCGCCGGGCTGCGGGCCGCCGACTGCGCCCTTTTCGTGATCGCGGCCAACGAGGGCGTCGACGAGCTGACCAAGTCGCTGTGGATGGAGTGCCAACAGGTCGGTATGCCGCGGGCGGTCGCAATCACCAAGCTCGACCACGCCAGGGCCAACTACGAGAACGCTCTGCTCGCCGCCCAAACGGCGTTCGGCGACAAGGTCCTCCCGCTGTACCTGCCCGCCAACACCCCGTGTTCGGGCCTGCTCGGTCTGCTGTCGCAGACGCACTACGAGTACGCCGACGGGAAGCGCACGACGAAGCAACCCGACCCGTCCTACGCCGAGCGGCTTTCCGAACACCGGGGCACGCTCATCGAGGGCATCATCGAGGAGTCCGAGGACGAGACGCTGATGGAGCGCTACCTCGGCGGCGAAGAGATCGACGAGAAGGTGTTGATCGAGGATCTGGAGAAGGCCGTCGCCCGCGGTTCCTTCTTCCCTGTCCTACCCGTGTGCGCCACCACCGGTGTCGGGACGCGGGAACTGCTGGAGGTCGCCACGAGCGGCTTCCCGTCGCCGCTGGAACATCCGCTGCCCGAGGTGTTCACCCCGCAGGGCAAGGCCCGTGACGCGCTGCGCTGCGACCCCGACGGCCCGCTGCTCGCCGAGGTGGTCAAGACGACGTCGGATCCCTACGTCGGCAGGGTCAGCCTGGTCCGGGTTTTCTCCGGCACGATCAGACCCGACGCGACCGTCCACGTGTCGGGTCATTTTTCGTCCTTCTTCGGCAACGGCGCCGCCGCCGGCCACGAGGACCACGACGAGGACGAGCGCATCGGCAGCCTGTCGTTCCCGCTCGGCAAGCAGCAACGGCCCGCGGGCACCGTCGTGGCCGGAGACATCTGTGCGATCGGCAGATTGACCTGCGCCGAGACCGGAGACACGTTGTCCGACAAGGCAGATCCGCTCGTGCTGCGGCCGTGGACGATGCCGGAGCCGCTCCTGCCGGTTGCGGTGGCACCGCACGCGAAGACCGACGACGACAAGCTCTCGGTCGGGCTGCAGCGGTTGGCGGCAGAGGATCCGACGCTGCGCATCGAGCAGAACCCCGAGACGCACCAGATCGTGCTGTGGTGCATGGGCGAGGCGCACGCCGGTGTCGTGCTCGACGGTCTGGCCAACCGCTTCGGTGTCAGCGTCGACAAGGTCGACCTGCGGGTGCCCCTGCGCGAAACATTCGGCGGGTCGGCCAAGGGCCACGGCAGACACGTCAAACAATCCGGGGGCCACGGCCAGTTCGCCGTCTGCGACATCGAGGTGCAACCACTGCCTGAGGGCTCCGGCTTCGAGTTCGTCGACAAGGTGGTCGGCGGCGCGGTGCCGCGGCAGTTCATCCCGAGCGTCGAGAAGGGTGTCCGCGCGCAGATGGAGAAGGGCGTCGGCCCCGGCTATCCCGTCGTCGACATCCGCGTCACGCTCTTCGACGGCAAGGCACACAGCGTCGACTCGTCGGACTTCGCCTTCCAGATGGCAGGCGGCCTGGCGCTGCGCGAGGCGGCGAACGCGACGCGGGTGAACCTGCTCGAGCCAGTCGATGAGGTTTCGGTGGTGATACCCGACGACCTCGTCGGCGCCGTGATGGGCGACCTGTCGAGCCGTCGTGCCCGCGTGCTCGGCACCGACAAGGCCGGTGAGGGCCGCACCGCGGTGAAAGCCGAAGTGCCGCAAGTGGAGTTGACGCGCTACGCCATCGACCTGCGTTCGCTGTCCCACGGTGCGGGGTCGTTCACGCGCAGCTTCGCACGCTACGAACCGATGCCGGAGTCGGCCGCCGCGAAGGTCAGGGCCGTCGCGTCGTAGCCGTCGACCGACCGCGTCGGAGAAGCTGAGCGCAACGGTCACGTCACGAGGAAGGCCGCCGGGCCCTCGCTTGCCACGGCCATGTCATCAGTGCCCATACGGTTGCCACGAGTGCGGCCCCCACGAGGACGTAGAACGGCCAGGGACCGAAAAGGTCCAGCAGCGACCGCGTGGCGGGCTTTCCGTTGAGGAAGCCGTAGTTGGAGCCGGCAATCGCGTTGAACGACATGGTGATCGCCGCCCACGCCGAGGTGACCGCGACGACAAGCCGGTAGTCGCGCCACGTGGGCCGGAACCCACGGCCCCAGGTCAGGTAGATGGCAGCCCATACGACGAGCAGATGGATCGCCCAGAACGCGAGGAATCGGTAGTCGGGAAAGTCCGGCCCGCGCAGCACGGGCGAGATCAGCGCCTGCACGCTGAGCACCAACCCCCAGTAGTAGGTCAGCGCCACGGCCCAATGCCGTTGAGTCCACAGGGCGTAGGCGCCCACGGTGGTGGCCAGGTCGGTCAGTTGCAGAGGTACCGACCACTCGATCGACGGTGGAAGCAACGAGTAGAGGAACACGGCCGCGTAGATCAGCGCGGTGATCCCACCGAGCGCCCTGCCGAGTGTCCGCGCCTGCACTTCGGTCAGCCTGCGTCCGATCCAGACGAGCAGCACCGCCCCGATGACGAACACCACGATGACGGCCCAGTGCGAAGGACCGTATGTGCTGAACTGCCGGTGCGTCAGCGGGCCGCGACCTCAGCCGGTGGCGTCTCCGGCAGCGGCGCAAGCACCCGCTGGCGGCCGATTCGGTCGCCGAGGGGACCGAACACCACCCGGCAGGCACTCACTACTGCGCGACGTCCTCCTCGGCGGGTTCCTTCCTGTCCTTGACGCGGGTCTTGTACAGGCTTGCCGCGGTGGTGACGACGAGGACCACGATGATGACCCCGAGGGACAGCAGCGTCGGGATCTCGGGCACCGCGACGTGCTCACCGCCGTTGATGAACGGCACCTCGTTCTCGTGCAGCGCGTGCAGGATCAGTTTGACGCCGATGAACGCCAGGATGAGCGCCAGCCCCTGCGACAGGTACACCAACCGCTTGAGCAGGTCGCCCAGCAGGAAGTACAGCTGCCGCAAACCCATGAGCGCGAACACGTTCGCGGTGAAGACGAGATAGGGCTCCTGGGTCAGTCCGTAGATCGCCGGGATCGAGTCCAGCGCGAAGATGAGGTCGGTGGTGCCCAGCGCGACGATCACGAGGAACATCGGCGTCATCAGCCGCTTGCCGTCCTCCTTGATCCACAGCTTGAGGCCCTCCCACTTGTCGGTGAGGCTGAGATGGCTGCGCGCGAACCGCACGACGAAGTTGTCCGCGTCGTCGTCGTGGTCGGTGTCACGCACCAGATTGGCCGCGGTGTAGAGCAGGAAAGCGCCGAAGATGTAGAAGATCCAGGAGAACTGGTTGATCGCGACGGCGCCGAGCGCGATGAAGATGCCGCGGAAGATCAGCGCGAGGATGATGCCGACGAGAAGCGCCTGCTGTTGAAACTTCTTGGGCACATTGAAGCTGGCCATGATGATCAAGAAGATGAACAGGTTGTCGACCGAAAGGCTGTATTCGGTGAGCCAGCCTGCGAAGAACTCGACGCCGAACTGACTGCCGTGGAAGAAGTAGACCCAGATTCCGAACGCGACCGCCAGCCCGATGTAGACCGACAGCGCCGTCACCAACTCGCGTTTCGACGGTTCGTGCGGCCGCCTGCCGATCACGATCACGTCGAAGAGCAGGACGGCGATCGTCACGGCCAGCGTGATGATCCACTCGAGTGGGGTTACGTGCATCTACGGTGCCTCCGGTCGTCAAAACGCCCGAGGTCTCTTCCGCCGACCGCTCGGCCCGCAGAGCCGGTCGCCCGCTGGCAGGCGACGTGATGACGACACCACGGCGAAGGAATACTCCCCTCGCGGTCCAGTCTGTCAGAAAGCTGTGACCGATGCCGTACCGGGGGCGTGGCGGCTCCTGTGAAACGATGCCCCGATGACGGCGCGTCCAGCACATTTCACTCCGACCGGCGAGGACTGTTACCTGCCGACGACGTTCGCCCAGAGCCACTGGGGACCCGACCACCTCAACGGTCCGGCCCTGGTCGGGCTGGCCGCACGCGTGCTCGAAGAAAAGTTCGGGCTACCGGACTTCATGCCGGCCCGGCTGACGGTGGACCTGTTCAAAGCCGCCCGCGGCGTGCCGACCACGACGAGCGTCAGGCTGATCAGGGACGGCAGGCGGGTGCGCAACTCCGAATGCGAGATCGCCCAGGACGGCGTCACCGTGGTGCGGGCGACGCTGGTGCAATACCGCCGGTCGGAACCGCCACCGGGGCAGGAGTGGACCGCGGATGCCCACTTCGCCTGGCCAAGTGAGCTCGGCGCCGGTGCCGGGCGGTCCTTCATGGGCAGCGACGGCGTCGGCTGGACGAAGGGCATCGCCGAGCACCAGCACACCGCCCGCAAGCGATTCGTCAACCGGATGATCGACGTCGTTGAGGGCTGCGAGAACACCCCGTTCGTCCGGGGAGCGATGGTGGCCGAAGGCGCAAGCCTGGTGACCAACCTCGGCTCGGCCGGTGTCGGCTACATCAACGGGGACCTGACCGTGGCGCTGGCCCGGCTTCCGGTCGACGAGTGGATGGGTGTGCAGGCCGACTCACACCAGGCGTGCGACGGCATCTCGGTCGGCACCGCCACGATGTTCGACCGGATCGGTGCGTTCGGCTCCGCACTGGTGACCGCCGTGGCCAATCCGGCGGCCCAGATCGACTTCGGAAACGACCCGTTCCCGTCGCGCAGCCCTTCCTAGCCCCGGTCCGGGGCAACGTCGCGCTCCGCTTCGTTAATTGGATAACTACGTCAATATCACCATCCGCGGCGCGGCCAGCAAAATGTCTTGCGATACTGACCTGCGTGCCAAGCCGCGTCGTGAGCCGACCGGAGGAGGCCCGGGCAGTCTCGGCGTTTCTCGGCGCCGCAGCCTCGGGGCCTGCCTGCTTGGTCGCCGAGGGCGATCCGGGCATCGGCAAGACCACCCTGTGCCTGTCCACGATCGAGCTCGCACAAGAACGCGGGTTCTGCGTGCTGTCGGCCAGACCCGCCGAAGCCGAGTCCGTACTCGCGTATGCCTCCCTGGCCGACCTGCTTTCGAACGTCGACCCGGCGGTGCTCGACGATCTGCCGACACCGCAACGGCTCGCGATCGACCGCGTCCTGCTTCGCGCTGAGGCCGAGGACCTGACCACCGATCAGCGTGCGGTTGGCGCAGGGTTCCTCTCTGTGGTCGAACTGCTCGCCGAGAGGTCGCACGTGCTCGTGGCGATCGACGACCTGCAGTGGCTCGACCCGTCGAGCCGAAACGTGATCGCATTCGCTGCGCGAAGGCTCTCCGCGAGCGTCGGGGTGTTCGGCACCGTCCGCACCGATCCCGACGAACGCGGCGGCGCTGCGTCCTGGCTGCAGCTCCCCCAGCCCGACGGGGTGCAGCGGTTGCGGATCCGCCCGCTGAGCCTCGGCGGGTTGAACGTTGTCATCAGCCAACGGCTCGGACGTTCGTTGTCGCGTCCGGCAATCGTTCGGATACAGGAGGTTTCGGGTGGGAACCCGTTCTACGCACTCGAGTTGGCGCGTGCGATGGACGGGGACATCGACGGGGCCGAGCTGCCCCTGCCGATGACGTTGACCGAGCTCGTCAGGACGAGGATCGGCAGTCTCGGCGAGTCGGTGCGCGATGTGCTGCTTGCGATGGCGTGTCACTCCGCACCCACCGTGGAGTTGGTGTCGCGCGCGGCGGGAATCGCCGCCGAGGACGTCGTCGCGCAACTCTCCGACGTCGAGGCGAAGGGCATCGTGGGAATAGACGGTCACCGGCTGCGCTTCGCGCATCCGTTGCTGGCCACCGGTTTCTACACCGACGTCGCCCCGGCCAAACGCCGATCGATGCACCGCAGGCTCGCCGAGATCGTGGACGAACCGGAGCTCAAGGCGCGACATCTCGCGTTGGCGGCCACCCACGGCGACGACCTCACCCTGGCGGCTCTCGATGAGGCCGCCGACATGGCACGCAGCCGCGGGGCGCCCGCCGCCGCCGCGGAGTTCCTGGATCTGGCCATCGGTCTGGGTGGCGGCACGCCGGAGCGTCGGATCCTTTCGGCGGCACACCATTTCGATGCAGGCGAGCCCTCGCGAGCGAGGGTGCTGCTGCAGGACACCATTGCTGGCCTCGAGCCAGGGCCGAGACGCGCCGAGGCGTACACCCTTCTCGCGCTGGTGGCTTCGCTCAACGACAGCTTCGACGAGGCGGCCGACCTGCTCGAGCTGGCCCTCGACGATGTCGAGGACGAGCTGGCCCAACGGGTCGCCATTCTGGTGTCATCCTCGTTCGCCATGGTCAACGCCGGGCGGATGGAACTCGCGGTGGCGCGAATCGAAGAGGCCGTCGCCAGGGCCACCGATCTCGGTGATCCGCATGCGCTGAGCCAGGCCCTCGGCATGCGGGTGATGCTGCACTTCATGCGCGGCGACGGCCTCGACTCGGCCAGCCTCGAGCGGGCCGTCGAGCTGGAGGACACGCAGGCCGATGTGTCGTCGGCGTTCAGCCCGCGCGTGCAGCGCGCTCTGCTGCTGGCCTGGACCGGTGACCTGGACAGGGCGAACGCCGAGATGCTCGCGATCCGCCGACGATGCATCGATCGCGGTGAGGAGGGCGAACTCTCCTTCATCGACTTCCACTCGGTGCTGATCGAAATCTGGCGCGGCAGAATGGCGGAGGCGACACTGATCGCCGAGGACACCGTCGAGCGGGCGCACCAGCTCAACGGCGACCTGCCGCTCTCGGTCGGGTTGACGGTGCGCGCGGCCGTCGCCGCGTATGCCGGTGACGAGGACACCGTCCGGCGCGACGTGGCCGAGGCGCTGGCCGCCAGTGAGCGATGCGGCTCGCGCAGGCTCGGCGAGTGGCCGGTCACCATGCTCGGCTTCCTCGAGCTTTCGCTCGGCAACTACGAGGCCGCCCTCACCACCGTCGCGCCGCTGTCGGCGATGCTCGACACGTTCCCGAACTCGACCGAGATCATCAACGCGTCATACGTGCCCGACGCCGTCGAGGCACTCATCCATCTGGGCAGGTTGGCCGAGGCGGAGCCGATGCTCGCGCTGCTCGAGCGCAACGGGATGCGCCTCGACCGGCCGTGGATGAAGGCGGTCGCAGCCCGGTGTCGAGCCATGATGCTCGCCGCACAGGGTGACGTCGACGCCGCCAACCGCGCCGTCGAGCAGGCGCTCGCCGAGCACGACCGGCTGGCCATGCCCTTCGAGCGGGCCCGCACCCAGTTGCTGTCCGGGCAGCTGCTGCGTCGGCAACGCCAGAAGGAGCAGGCCGCAACAACTCTGCGTGCGGCGCTGCAGACGTTCGAAGACCTCAACACGCGGCTGTGGGCCGACCGCGCGCGCGCCGAGCTGGCCCGCGCGGATGTGGGGACCCGTCGGATGTCCAGCCTCAGCCCGTCCGAACAGCGGGTCGCCGAGCTCGCCGCCTCCGGCATGACCAACCGCGACGTCGCCGCCGCGCTGTTCATCAGCCCCAAGACCGTCGAGTCGAACCTGGCCCGCATCTACCGCAAGCTCGGCATCCACAGCCGCGCCGAACTCGGTCGGCACATGGGTCAACCTGCCCGGTGACACCCCGTCACGGGTTGCGCACACAGTCGTAGGTGAGCGGGATCTCCTCACCCAGTTCGACGACCTCGAACTGGTCGACGCCGATGTCGGCGAACGTCTGCGCGTCGATGCCGAGGTCAGCCCACTTGGCGCTGCTCATTCGGTCGTCGGCGAAGGTGAGCGCGATCTCGCCGCCGTCGGACAACAGCATGCCGTGCTTCTTGAGCGCCGCCAGGATCACCCTCTGCGGTTCGGGGTAACCCGAATCGTCGAAGCCGGCTTTCAGCCTAAGCCGCACGCCGTAGGGCGGTGCGTCGGCCTCGGCGCTCTCCGGGCCGCCGGCATGAGTGGCCGGATGCACGTAGACGTCGGCCTTCATCCGGTCGTTGGGAAGGATGAACCGCAGCGCGTGATCGACTGCGCCGGAGGCGACCTCGTCGGCCGTCGGCGTCAGCGCGGCGATCGGAAAGCCGGCCGCATCTGCGCTTGTGCACTGGTCACCGCGAAGGTTGTCCGGATAGTCCTTGGCCAGGTCCCACACGAAGAAGCCCATGGCCTCGAGCTGTTCCCCGGTCCCGTTGGCCTGGTAGGTCTCGTAGAGCTTCTTCTCGTCGCGGTCCACCACCAGCAGGTGGCAGTCGCCCTGACCGTCGGTGTTGCCCGACGGATCACACGACAGGTCCGACGAGCCCTCGATGTTCGCGCCGTCCGGGACGGGCATCTCCGCGGGCACCGTGTCGCAGTCCGGACCGCCGTAGCAGTAGTCCTCGGTCCCGACGACCTGCATCCGAGGGGTGTCGGCGTCGGCGAAGAAGATCGGGATGGAGAAGTCGGTCTGCAGTCTGTTGTCGTTGCCCCAGCCGCCGAGATCGCTCAGGGTGGCGATGATCGCGTCGCTGCGCTGCGACTTCTCGGCCCCCGAGACGTCGATGTTCCAGGGCTCCTCGGCCGCGAACAAGCCGCCGGCGACGGCTTGGGCGGCGGGGGTCGCGGTCCCGGCGGCGGCAGGCGATCGTGCCGCGGTCGGGCTGGGGCCTTGGCTCGACACGGTGTGCGGCCCACATCCGACACACACGGTTATCAGGCCAAGCACGGCGAAGGTCGATCTCATGGGCCCTCGACACCTTTCTGGCAATCGGCTGTGCGCCGACGCTATCGCGGGTCGAGGCGGTCAGATATCGGGTGTTTCCCTACGGTTGGTCGCCGGTCACGGCAGCACGATGCGCAGCCGTTCCCATCCGCGCACGGTGGATGTCGGTGCGCGCACCGCCGTTTCGTAGTCGATTGCCCATTCCGGCCACCGGTTCAGGAGTTCGTCGAGCGCCACCCGACCTTCCAGCCTGGCGAGGTTGGCGCCAAGACAGTAGTGCACCCCCTTGCCGAAGGTGAGATGGCTGATGTTGTCGCGGCGGATGTCGTAGGTGTCGGGATCGGTGTACCGCCGGGGGTCGCGGTTCGCGGCGCCGAACAGCAGCAGGATCGCGCTGCCCGCGGGAACCGTCGTGCCGTACATCTCGAAGTCCCGGAGCGTGTAGCGGGCGACGTGCGGTCCCGTCGGCTCGAACCGCAGCGTCTCGTCGACCGCGCGCGTCAGCAGCGACCGGTCCTCGTACACCGCGCGGCGCTGGTCTGGATGCTCGGCGAGCACCTTGGCCAGCCAACCGATCAACCTGCCTGTCGTCTCGTTGCCCGCACCGGCCACCACCTGGACGTAGTGCAGGATCTCGTTGCGGTGCAGCTTGCGGGTGACGCCGCTCTCGTCGGTGAACTCCATGTTCAGCAGGACCGTCATCAGGTCGTCGGAGGGATTGTGCGAGCGCCACTCCACGTAGTCGGCGTACATGCTGCCGTCGGCGATCTTGTCGGCGTCGACGACCTTCATCGGGGCCCCGGGCCTGGTGCGCAGGTTGGCGTCGTTGGCGTCGCGAACCGCCACCTGGTCGGACTCGGGGATCCCGAGCAGCATGCCGATCACCCGCATCGGCATTTCCGATGCGAGTTCGGCGACGATGTCGAAACCGTCCGAACCCACATGGGGGTCAAGGCAATTGACACAGAACCGGCGGATCTGATCTTCGATCTCCGCCATCCGGCGCGGGGTGAACACCCGGCTCATCAAGCCACGCAGCATGGTGTGAACGGGCGGGTCCTCGAACATCATCACGCCCTTGGGCATGTCGAAGTCGGAGTTGACGAGTTCGAGGATGTCGCTGCGTGAGTTGGAGAACGTCTCCCAGTCGGCGATCGCCTTCTCGACGTCGCTGTGCCGCGAGATGGCCCAGAACCGGTACCGCTCATTGTGATAGAGCGGCGCCTCCTCGCGCAGCCGGGCGTAGGTCGGCCACGGATCGGCGGCGATGTCGAGATCGTATGGGTCGTAATACACGTCGGCGTCGTTGGTGATCGTCATGCGTCCTCTACTTCAACAGGCTGCCTGCGTCCACGGGCAGCGTGACGCCGGTGATGTAACGCGCTTCGTCGGAGGCCAGGAACAGCACCGCGTTGCTGATGTCCACCGGTTCCACCCACGGGATGGGCAGGAAGTGGAAGGACTGGCAGATCGGGGCCAGGTCGTCGGGGCCGGGGTTCTCCAGGTCAGGACGGAACATCCGGTAGGTGTCCTGGTTGATCAGCAGGGGTGTACAGACGTGCGTGGGGTGCACGGTGTTGACGCGGATCGACTGGTGCCCCAGTTCTACGGCGAAGGTGCGCATCAGCCCGACGACACCGTGCTTGGCGGCGATGTAGTGGCCGACGTGGGGATAGGCCTTGGTGCCGCCGACCGAACTGGTGATGATGATCGACCCGCCGCGGCCGCCGGCCTGCAGGTGCGGGACGGCGGCTTTCACGGTCTTCCATACGCCGCCGAGGTTGACGTCGATGGTTTCGTCGAAGATGTCCTCAGGCATCTTGTGCAGCTTCACGCCCGTGGTGCCGATGCCCGCGTTGGCGACCACGATGTCGAGTCCGCCGACGCCCTTTTCGCTCCTCGCGTGCGCTAGCTGCTCGACGCCGCTGTCGAGCGCCGCCGTCAAGGCGTCGAAGTCGCGCACGTCGACGATCTCGGTGACGATGCGCCTGCCGAGATTCCTGACCATGTCGGCGGTCTCGGCCAGATCCTCCGGGGTGGCCGCAGGCGCCGTGGAGTCGTCGAACCCCTGGCAGATGTCGACGGCGATGATGTCGGCGCCCTCTTCGGC